>CAJOEV010000007.1:54024-78817 GCA_905233545.1 uncultured Eubacterium sp.
TGGTAATTTGTATGCATTATGTTAATAATCACTGCGGAGGTTCTTCCTCTCCGATGCAGTACAAGTATCTGCATCGGAACTCAAATCAAAAAGCAGGCTACGCCGAAATTTTGATTTGAGAGGAAAAACATATGGAGCGATTAATTGTATTTTGCTTACAAAATGCTTCAATCGCGTAATATGTTTTGACGAGAACCAAGAAAGCAACCAAAGAGGAGTGAAGAACGCGGCGCTCATCATCTACTAAACTCTTCAAAAAAGCACAATTATGAAAATTGACAAGCGCCACAGTTCTTCAATTCCCCCTTTGGAAACCCCGAATCGTGTCGTACGCGGGCGCTTTGCCCTCCGCTACGAGGCAGTGCGTACAAATGAGCTACGCAAAAAACAAACAACCGCACGGGAGCGGTTGCTTGTGATTAAAATGCAATAATTTAATTCAGTGCCGACTTTTAGTCGACGAGCCAGTAGGCAGCCCTTATAGGGCCTGTGCAAACCACCAGTTCAACTGGTGGTTATGATTCACTGCCCACTAAAAAAGACCGACAGCGTCGGTCTTTTTTGTTATTAGTCTTTCTTCGGTAAGCCCTCTTTATCGTACATACAGCAAGCTTCAACCATAATTTCGATACTTGCTGCGATTGCTTCGGGACGAAGGTTTTCGGGGTTATCTTTTCTTGTATGATAGTAATCAGCGGGTGCCGGGTCCATAGCTGCAAAGCCCGTTGAAGGAATGCCCTGCTGTTCAAATGCTGCAGCGTCGCAAGCGCCGATATAAATTGATTCAAACTTAAGGTCGTATCCGCAGTTTGCAGCAGCATTTTTGATAAGATATTTTGCGCCCCAGTCATGCTGAAGTGTTCCCGAAAGGTCGCGGTCATAAACTGCCATAAACTCTAAATCTCTGAAGGTATCAAGTCCGATAACAACGGTGGGGATTTCCTTAAGCTCTTTTTCGTGAGCTCTTGCATATGCCTTTGCACCGCGAAGTCCTGCTTCCTCCGAGCCCGAGCAGATAACTCTGATTTCGGTCTGCTCCATATCAATTCCTGCTTCTCTGAGAGCCTTGAGAGCACCGATTCCAACATAGCAGCCCGAAAGGTTATCGGATGCGCCTGGAACGGATTTAGTCCAGCTCTGGAAGAAGATGAAGGAAACCTCAAACGGAATAAAGATAATTCCTACAACAAAGAATAAAACGAAGAACCATCTTGCGCTTTGAATTGTGTTTGCTGCAGCGCCCTTTGCAACGAAGGTGCAGACAAGCGAGAAGATTGTTGTTATAACAAGACCTACAACTGCGGGAACCTCAACCATAAGCTTTGCTTTGAGTCCGCCGAGAAGAAGGTTAATCGGCCATTCAAACTGGCTGTCGCTGTGACCGACCATAACAATTCTCTGCTTTGTTTCGCCTTTGGGAGCCTTTGTTGCAATAAGGTTATGAGAAGTCTGCTTCGGGAAAAGGAAATCGTCAAATTCCTTATACATAACAAATTCAAGCACAAGCGGAACAAATGCAAGAATGCACATAATAAATGCTGCAAGCGGTTTTGCAAACCAGTTAACAAAAACTGCGGCAACGCCCATGCATACCGTAAAAGGAATGAAGCCCATAAAGCCCTGACGGTGAAGTGTGAAATCTTCAATCTCGGTTTTGTCGGAAATGGGTTTCAAATCCTCTTTCATAAATTTCTGTGCCTTGAGCTCCTCGGGTGAACCGGGTTTTCTCGGACCAATGTTATCGCAGATATCAGTTATTTGCTTAACCGAAAAATCGGTGTTTTCCTGAATCGTTGTAACATTGCCGTATTCTTTAGCAATTTTCATTAATATCACTCCAATGCAAAAATATAGTAAAAGTTTACCATATTTGTGAATTGTTTTCAAGATATATTATGAAAAATCACCCAAAACATATCGTTTCGGGTGACTCAAATACTTATGATAAATGATGAATAAATAATCCTGAAAGCAGTTTCGGCTCAAACCAGGTTGATTTCGGAGGCATAATTTTGTCCGCATCCGCAATCGACATAAGGTCGTCAATCGTTGTCGGGAACATTGCAAATGCAACTCTCATATCGCTGTTTGCTCTTCTTTCAAGCTCGTCGAGACCTCTGATACCGCCGATGAATTCAATTCTCTGGTCGGTTTTCGGATTTTCTATTCCGAGAATCGGGGCAAGAAGATTGTTCTGAAGGATTGAAACATCAAGTCTGTCAACGGGGTCGTTTTTATCAAAGGTTCCGTCCTTAGCCTTAAGAGTGAACCACTCGTGGTCAATATACATTGAAAATGAATGTCTTTCGTTCGGCTTCATCTGTGATGAAAGAGGAGAAACATCAAATTTTTCGCTGATTTTCTCAAAGAATTCCTCTTTTGAAAGTCCGTTTAAGTCCTTGACAACTCGGTTATAGTCCATAATTGCAAGCTCTTCATCTGGGAAGGCAACTGCAAGGAAAAAGTTGAATTCTTCGTTTCCTGTGTAGTCGGGGAACTGCTCTCTTCTCATCTTGCCGACACGAACAGCGGAAGCGCAGCGGTGGTGACCGTCGGCAATATAGAGTGCGCTGACCTTGTCGAAAAGATTCTGGAGTGAAGCAACGGTTTTTTCGTCATCGATAACCCAGATTGTCTGTTTAACGCCGTTTGAGGTGAAATCATATGTGCTTTCATGATTTCTCATCCACGAATTAACAATTGCGTTGATTTCGTGGTCGTTTCTGTAGGTTAAGAAAATCGGACCCGTGTTTGCATCGCAGGTGTTAACATGGTTAACTCTGTCCTGCTCCTTGACAGCAAGTGTGTGCTCATGCTTCTTTATATCATTATTAATGTAGTCATCAATAGATGCACAGCCGACAATTCCTGTCTGCGAACGTCCGTTCATAACCTGACGGTAGATATACAGGCAGGGATTTTCGTCCTGAATCATTTTGCCGCTTTGTTCAAGTCCTAAAAGGTTCTCCCTTGCCTTATCGTAAACCTGCTGAGAATACTGGTCAAAGCCCTTTTCAAAATCTATCTGAGCCTTGTCAACATGAAGAAATGAAAGGGGATTTCCCTTAACCATTTCTCTTGCCTCCTCGGTGTTCATAACATCATAGGGGAGCGCAGGGATGAGTGCCTGGTTTTCTTTAGCGGGGCGGTATGCCCTGAATGCTTTAAATACTGCCATAGAATAATACCTCGTCCTCCAAATTTGACAATTTATTATATTATATTTGTTTTTTCTTGTAAAGTGAAATAGTATACAAAAATTGACGGATATATAATTTAGTGTATAGTTCATAGTGCATAGGGCATAGTTAAGAGTTGAGAGTTGAGAGTTGAGAATTGAGAGTTTCGGGTGGGCGTTGCCCACACCCATTTATAATTGTCTGAGCAAAGCGAGAAACCAAGAACTCGGAACTCGGAACTCGGGGCTCGGAGCTTGAAACTAAAGAAAGCAGAACTGATTTCAGTTCTGCTTTCTTACTATTTCATATTCCCCTCTGTCCGGGCGGAAATATTTGCATTGCTTGTTGCTTTCAAAAAGCATTTTTGCATATTCGTCCTCATCAAGAGTCAGCGAGCAGAAATACTCCTCGCTTTCCTCATCGAGAGTGTTATAAAAACATTCGTCACAAAGATTATTCATCAGTTAAGCGGAGAGCTTTCTCCGTCCTCCTCTTTGGGTTTGCCCAGTGCAACGGAAGCGCGGTTGAGCTTCATAATCGGAATAAGAAGTCCGGGCATACCGCTCATGGTTGTAACATTATTAATAATCTGGCGGACAAACGGGAAGAGCTGGTCAAAGCTTCCCGTGTGAATGTCGGGCTTTTCGTCGCCGTCCTGATATGTGAATTCGGCAACCATTTCAATTCTTATTTCAAAGGGATTCATATCAGCGTCGCTGACTCTGAAATTAAGAATGCCGACGCATCTGTTTTCATCTTCAATATAGTTAACATTATATTTAACCTGGTTTGAAAGCTTAAGCTGAGTTCCGTTTTTAACCTTGTTGTCGAATACAAGTGAATTAATTTTATATCCTTTAAGTTCAATCATTTTTACTACCTCACTAATTTAACATTGTTTAGTTTAATATCGTCGTCAACCTCGTTTGCAGCCTTTCCGCTGAAGCGAAGGAGTTCAAGATTTTCAACATTTTCGGCATCAAGAGCATATTTATAGCTGTCGCAGAGATTGCCCCAGGAGGTTTTTGTTTTTGCAATCAAAACATCCTTTGCATATCTGATGAAAAATGCCGAGTTGCTGTATCTTTCAACTCCCCAGTCAAGGCAGGGACGAAGGTCATAGAGTCCGCAGTCCCACTTCGATGTCTTTGTCAGTTCAATCTGACAGTTTTCGAAGGTGACATCCTCGATTATATTATCCGCATTTCCGTGAATTAAAACTCCGTTTTCGCCCTTCGCGGTAACATTGAAAAAGCGAATGTTTTTAATCTTTCCGCTCCTGGTGTTTTCGTCGCGGTTGAAGGTTGTTATAACAATCGGCTCAGCCGTTCCCCACCAGTCGGGGCAGAAACGGCGGGTTTCTATTATAATATTTGAATATGTAACATTTTCAACATTTCCGCCGTCGCGAATCTGGATTGAAAGACCGCGGTTTGATTTGCTGATAACACAGTTTGAAACAATAACATTTTTGAAATCGCCGACTCCCTCGGTTCCGATTTTGATTGCCGCCGAGGTTGAAACAAGGGTGCATCCCTCGATAACAACATTTTCTGTCGGTCCGTATTCGGAATTGCCCTTTGAGGTTTTAAGACAGATGCAGTCATCGGCGCAGGTTATATGACATCCGATAATGCGGACATTCGAGCAGTGGTCGGGGTCAATACCGTCGGAATTTGCAACATCAAGGTCGTTTAAGATTCGTATTCTGTCGATTAAAACATCGTCGCATCCTGCGGGATGAAGCGTCCAGAACGGAGCGTCAATAACCGTAAATTCCTTGAAAGTAATATGATTGCTTTTTTCAACATATATTGCTGTCGGGCGGGGATAAAAATCACCCGTGACATAGTATTGGTCCTTCCTCTGAACAAAGGCGTGACCGTTTGCGTCGATTGTTCCTTCACCGCTGATTGTGCAGTTATCTGCCTCATAAGCATAGATGAAAACAAAGCTCGGCTTGCCCGTTACGGGGTTTCCGATAAGTGCGGTTTTCGGGTCGTTTATAAGCTTGTTGGGGCGGATATATCCGTCAATATTGCTTGTTGCCTTGAGCTTTGCGCCCTTTTGAATGTGAAGGTCAACATTGGATCTCAGGCGGATTGAATCCGAGTAGAAAATCTTTCCGCTTTGCAAAACAACCTGACCTCCGCCGTTTTTGGCGCAGTCATCAATAGCGTGCTGAATTGCAAAGGCGTCGTTGGTTATTCCGTCGCCCTTAGCGCCGTATTGCATAACATTGTATTCTTTCATTTAATCACCCGCTTTATGTGGATTTTGTCCTAATAATGATAACATAAAAAAATACTATTTACAATATTTTTCGAATGATATATTATATTTTGAAGAAAGGGATTGATTGCTTGAAGAATCAGACGAGAAGAATTGAACTGCTTGATGAGCTTCGCGGTTTTGCGATTATTGCAATGATAGTTCATCATACATTCTTAGATATAGGCTTTGTCTTAGGGCTTGACTGGGGATATAATATCTTTAATAAGCTCTGTGTTTTGCAGCCGGTTTTCTGGGCGATTTTCATCATTATTTCGGGAATTTGCTCGCGTCTTTCAAGAAACACGCTGAAAAGAGGCTTGATTGTTCTCGGCGCAGGGCTTGCAATAACGCTTGTAACGGCGGTCATTATGCCGAAAATCGGAATAACGGGCGCGGAAATTTATTTCGGAATTTTGTCATGCCTCGGAGTTTGTATGATAATAACGGGGCTGATAATGCCTCTCATTGAAAAGTCGAATGCAGTAATCGGAATGATTGTTTGCGCCGTGCTTTTTGCAGTGTTTTATTCAATAGGGTCGGGCTCGCTTTGTTTCGGACTCATAAAGCTCCCTGAAAAGCTGTATGAAACAAACCTTCTTATGCCCCTCGGAATCTATTCAAAAACCTTTGAAAGCGCCGATTATTTCGCAATATTGCCATGGATTTTTATGTTTCTTTTCGGTGCTTTTTTCGGGAAATATGCAAAGGGCGGAGCCTTCCCTGAATGGACCTACAAAAAACATTCAAAATTCTTCTCATTTGTCGGGCGAAACAGCCTGTGGTTCTACCTTGCACATCAGCCGATTTTATACGGAATTCTGTATATAATCGTGTGGATTATTTATCTGATTTACCGCTAATTTTTAAGGCCGTGTTAAAGCGGTCTTAAATTTTTAAAAATTTTGTATAAATTACCTTTTACTTATTATAATAAATGTGCTATTATTACTATGAGATAATTTAAGAAGGTGTAAAAATGTCTAAGAAAAGGAAAATAAAATTTCTTGCAATAATTATGGCGTTTTGCCTTTTGTTTTCATTTTCACAGCCTTTTTCCGCTGCTGTTGCGGCAGAAAATACTGCTTTGCAGGAACAAAAAGCAGACCTTGAGAAAAAGCTGAAGGAAACCGAGAAAAAGCTTGAAAAACTCGGCAACAAAAGCAAGGAAACCGAAGAATATATTAAAGTGCTTGATGAAAAAATCAGCTACCTGAGCAAACAGTATAAGCTTGCAAAACAGGAAGCCGAAAGCATTGAAAAGCGCGTTAAATCACTTGAGAGCAATATTAAATCCAATGAGAGCCAGATTGAATCCATAAAGGATGAAATAAAAGTTCTTGAGGGAAATATCACAACTCTTAACGGAGAATTTTCATCAACCTATGAAGAGTATTGCAAGCGAATACGCGCCATATATGTCAGCGGTCAGGATTCAAGCAAACTGAGCCTTCTGATTACAAGCAACGGATTATCCGACCTTTTGACGAGGTATCAGATGATTAGCTCAATTTCAAAGCAGGACGGCGAGCTTCTTGAAAAAGTTAAAACCCAGACCGACAACATTATGTCCGTTAAAACGAAGCTTGATGAGAAAAACAAAAAGCTTGTTTCAACCCAGGACGAGCTTAAAACAAACGAGAAAAATCTCAAGAGTGAAAGAGTTACTCTGATTGAAAAGCAGGAGGATATGCAAAAGCGCCAAGCTGAAATTGAAAAGCAGCAGCTTGATGCAAACAAACTGCTTAAGAAGTATCAGGATAAAACAAAGGAATACGGCGAATTCAGAGATATTACTCAGGAGGAAATTGACGAAATAGATTCAGCCATTGAAAAGGCTGCAAAAAAATATGCCCCCTCCACAACCACCACGACAACGACAACAACCAAAAAAACAACTAAAAAGACAACGAAGAAAACAACGAAGAAGCCTTCAACAACAAAAAAGGGTGAAACAACCGAGTCAACAACAAAGAAAAAGACTACAACTACTACCACCACAACAACCGCTTCTTCAAAATATATCAAGCTAACCTATCCCTGCCCGAAATATACAAAAATCACCTGCGGATTCGGTGCTTATTACGGACATTCGGGCTGCGATTTTTCAACCTATGGAAATGTTAATCAGCGCATTGTTGCATCTGAATCGGGAACGGTAATTATTTCCGAGGATTTAAAGGATTCCAGGGGCAACTACCGAAGCTACGGTAGATATATTGTTATAATGCATGACAAAACAAATTCTTCGGGCAAAGAGGTTTACACTCTTTATGCTCATAACAATTCGAGGGTTGCAACTGTCGGGCAATATGTTAAAAAAGGTCAGCTTATTGCATACAGCGGTTCGACGGGTAACTCAACAGGACCGCACTGTCATTTTGAAGTAAGAGTCGGCGGACCGAGACAAAGCAACGCAGTTAACCCCGAAATCTATTTACCGTAAAAACTATAGGAGCAAATTAAATTGAAAACGAAAAGAACTAAAAAAATAACAGCAATTCTTTTAGCATTCATTTTGCTTGTTTCATCTGCGGGCATCAGTGCCTTTGCTGATGAAGCAACCTCAAAAAAAGAGGAAACAAGCGCTTCGGAGCATGCAAATGAGCCGACAACGAAAAAAATCACTAAGGAAGAGGCTCAGAAGGAACTTGAAAACCAGCGCAAAGACCTTGAGAAAAAACTTCAGGAAAGCGAAAAGCTTCTTTCGGGCTTTAAAGGTGACGCAAAGGTTACGGAAGAATATATCAATGCGCTTGATGAAAAAATCGGTTATATCAACGAAGAGCTCAATGTTCTTGACAAGCAGATTGCGGCTGCCCAGAAGAAGATTAAAACTCTTAACAAGCAGATAAAACCCCTTCAAAAAGAACTTAACTCTCTTCAAAAAGCATATGAAGAGGCAAAAAAGGAATTCGACAAGCTCCAGGATGAATTTGATAAAACCTATGAAGCATACTGTATGCGTCTTAAAGCGGTGTACATCAGCGGCGGAACAAGCGTTCTTGCAGCGCTTCTTACAAGCAAGGATTTGTCTCAGTTTATCAATCGTATCGAAATGATAAGAGCGATTTCAAGAAGCGATGCCAAGCTCCTTAAGAAAGTTAACGCCCAGATGGAGCAGATAATAACCCGTCAGGACGGTCTTAATGCAAAGAAGGCTGAGGTTCTTAAGGCAAAGAAAGAGATAAAGGTCAAAAAAGACGAGTGCGAAAAACAGCAGCAGTCTGTTGAAAGCAAGCAGCAGGAAATTGCAACCAAGAAAATCTCTCTTGCAGAAAGCAGAGCACAGAGCGACAGCCTTTTTGCTGAATATACTGCAAAAACCCAGATGTATACCGAGTTCAGAAATGAAGATGAGGCGCTTATTAACAGCGTTAATAACGAAATCGATGCACTTATCAGCGGTCTTAAATCTCCCGACGAGGTAACAACTGCTCGCGCAGCTGAACACGACCCGAGCAAGGTGACCACTCCCGATTCCAACGGCTCACCTCTTTACAGTAAATCAAATGCAGTTCTTAATTTAACATATCCGACTCCGGGTTATTATGGCGTTTCCCAGGAATTCGGTCACTACAGAAACGGAAGAGCCCATACGGGAATCGATTTCCCGCTCCCGACAGGCTCAAGAATTGTTGCAGCTCAAAAGGGAATTGTTGTCAAAGTTCAGCGTCTTAATTATTCGTACGGATACTATATTATGGTTTACCACGGAACAGACGCCAACGGCAGAAAGATTGTAACTTTATATGCACACAATTCGTCTATTCTTGTAAGTGTCGGCCAGAGCGTCAAAAAAGGTCAGCAGATTGCAAGAAGCGGCTCAACAGGCAACTCAACGGGTCCGCACTGCCATTTTGAAGTTATTATCAGCGGTTCGAAGGTTAACCCGAAAAACTATCTTTCCAAGTAATGAATAAAATAAACTTCCAAAAAGAAACCGATAGAATAATCAATAACATTCAGGGCACAGCGCCGAGGCTTATGCTTCACAGCTGCTGTGCCCCTTGTTCCAGCTACACTCTTGAATATCTGAGTGAGTTTTTTGAGATTTGCGTTTTTTATTACAATCCCAACATTTCGCCCGAAGCGGAATTTGAAAAGCGGTTTGAGGAACAGAAAAGGCTTATTGAAGCCCTTCCTGCAAAAAACAGAATCACGCTGATAAAGGGTGAATATAATCCCGAAGAATTCTATGAAATTGCAAAAGGGCTTGAAGATGCAAAAGAGGGATATGAAAGGTGTTTCAGGTGCTACCGTCTGAGACTTGAAAAAACGGCTCGGATTGCAAAAGAGAAGGGTTTTGATTATTTTTGCACAACGCTTTCAATCAGCCCTTTGAAGAACTCTCAGAAAATCAATGAAATCGGATATGAAGTTGCAAAGGAACACGGAGTCAGCTGGCTCCCCTCGGATTTCAAGAAAAAAGAGGGCTACAAGCGTTCAATTGAACTCAGCCATGAATATGATTTATACCGCCAGAATTTCTGCGGATGTATTTATTCGAAGGCGGCAAGCAAAAAAGCAAATTCCAAGGAAAATTAACGCAGAGATAAGGCAAATCAGCCATTTAAAATCGGTTTGGATTCATCCTGCTCTGCCTAAAAGGAGGAAGAAAAGTGAATAATCCTCTTGCGGACAGAATGCGCCCGAAAGAGCTTAGTGAGGTCGTCGGACAAAAGCACCTTTTAAGCGAGGGCAAGGCGCTTTATAATATGATTGAAAACGGCGAAATTCCGAATCTTATTTTCTACGGACCCTCGGGAATAGGCAAAACAACCGTTGCTTCAATTATTGCAAACAAAACAAAAAGAGCTTTAAGAAAGCTCAACGGAACAAGTGCTTCAACAAGCGATATAAGGGATATTGTTGCGGAAATTGACACATTCACTGCGCCCAACGGAATACTTCTTTATCTTGATGAGATTCAGTATTTCAACAAGCGCCAGCAGCAAAGCCTTCTTGAATACATAGAAAACGGCAAGATAACTCTTATTGCTTCAACAACTGAAAACCCGTATTTTTATGTTTACAGCGCAATTCTTTCGCGTTCAACGGTTTTCGAGTTCAAAAGCATAGACAGCGAGGAAATCATTCCTGCAGTTAAAAGGGGATTTGATTTTCTCTCTCAGGAAAACAATATTGAAATTGAATACAGCGACGAGGTTTTAAGAAAAATCGCAGTCGGCTGCGGCGGCGATGTCCGAAAAGCGCTCAACAGTGTAGAAAACTGCTATCTTGCAACAACTGCCAAGGACGGCAAAAAGATAATCAGTGTCGAAACCGCCGAAGAGCTTGCTCAGAAATCCGCTATGAGATACGACAGGGACGGCGACGAGCACTATGATATAGTTTCAGCGTACCAGAAAAGCATGAGGGGAAGCGACCCCGATGCTGCGCTCCACTATCTTGCAAGACTGCTTGAAGCGGGAGATTTGCCGAGCGCATGCAGAAGGCTTATGGTGTGTGCGTGTGAAGATGTCGGGCTTGCATATCCGCAGATAATTCCAATTGTTAAAGCGGCTGTTGACGCGGCAATGATGGTTGGTCTGCCCGAGGCGAGAATTCCGCTTGCAGACGCGGTTATTCTTGTTGCAACCTCACCAAAAAGCAACAGCGGCGAAGCTGCAATTGACAGAGCTTTGGCAGATGTTAAAAACGGAAAAGCAGGTCCCATTCCAAGAACACTGCAAAACAAGCATTTCGACGGTGAGGACGCCAAGGTTAAGGGACAGCACTATGTTTATCCCCATCCTTATCCGAATCATTGGGTGAAACAGCAGTACCTTCCCGACAATATCAAAAACGCAAAGTATTATGAATACGGCGACAACAAAAATGAACAGGCGTTTAAGGCGTACTGGGACAAGATAAAAAAATAAATGCATAATGCAGAATGCAAAATGCAAAATGGAGAAAAAAGTGACAAGAAAAGAGAGAACGCTGAATGCGATAGAAATTCTTAAAAAAGAATATCCCGAGGCAATTTGCTCGCTTAATGCGTCTAACCCTTTTGAGCTTCTTGTTGCAACAAGGCTTTCGGCGCAGTGTACCGATGCAAGAGTTAATCTTGTTACGCCCGCACTGTTTGAAAAGTATAAAACCCTTGATGATTATGCTTCGGCAGACTTAAAGGATGTTGAAGAGATAATCAAATCCTGCGGATTCTATAAGAACAAAGCTGAGTCGATTATCGGAATGGCTCAGAAAATCAGGGACGATTTCGACGGGAAAGTGCCCGACAATATTGAGGATTTAACAACACTGCCAGGAGTTGGAAGAAAAACGGCGAATTTAATAGTCGGCGATGTTTACGGCAAGGAATCAATTGTTGTTGACACCCATATGATAAGAATATCAAACCGTATCGGTCTTGTTGATGTAAAAGAACCCGTTAAAATCGAAATGGCGCTGAAAAAGGTCGTTCCGAAGGACGAGGGCTCGGCATTCTGCCACAGAATAGTTCTCTTCGGGCGCGATACCTGTTCGGCAAGAAATCCGAAATGCGACGGATGCCCTATGTATGATAACTGCAAACGAAACGGAGTGAGATAAGTGAAAAATAAAGTGAAAAAGATAATTGCATTACTTATCTGCCTGCTGATGGTGTTTTCATCATCGGTTATTCCTGTTTATGCCGATTCTGAGGAGGATAACCTGGGCTCAATGCGAAGAAATCCCTTCTATGTCGGAAAGGAAATATCATATTCAACTCTTGATTCGCTTTCAACTGAGGTTTCCGAGACAAAAACGCATAACGGAACAACATATTATTCAAAGGGCAAAGAGCTCTATAAAATTGTCAGAAATAATTTTGTTAAAAGAAATGAAAAATTCTCAATTCACTATCTCAGCGCTTCAAGAATCAGGTCAATGTATGCGGTATGGAATCTTGTTGAAACCCTTCTTGCATGTGCAACCGACGACGAATTGGCTGTCGGCGCAACTGACGGGGACTATATCCGCTGGGCTATATATTCCTATGGATTTCCAAATGATTCGGAAAGCATAAAGCTTGACTATACATATAACGGTTATTGCTACTATACAATTGATTTGATGTTTGAATATTATGATTCTGCTGCGGAAGAAGAGCAGGTTGACAAGGCTGTTAACTCATTTATTTCAACCATCGATACCAATTCAATGACGGATTATGAAATAATTAAAAAAATCCATAATTTCATATGTTCGGGCACAACCTATGATGATTTGGCAGCTTACAACATTCAGGGCAGGGAATATGCTGCAACAGCATACGGAGCATTAGTCAGAGGAAAATGCATTTGCCAGGGCTACGCAGTAGCATTCTACAGAATATGCAAAGAACTCGGATACAGTGCGCGATTTGTTTCTTCTCCGTATAACGAGGGATGCCATGCCTGGAATATTGTTGAGCTCGACGGCAAATACTATTTTGTTGACACAACCTGGGACGACATTTATATGGATTCGAATTCTTCCCAGTCACCGTACTCATATTTTCTTGTGAATTATTCGAGTTTAAGAGCCGATGATTCATTCAGAAACGAACACAAGCTCGATGAAAGATACTACGGTACGGAATATTTTCAGACGAATTACAGAAGCTTTATTGACGGCAGCAACTATAATGCAAAGAATAAGAATTTGTATTCCCAAAGTGTTATATCCCTTCCAAAAACAACCTATGCTTATACGGGAAGTGCAATAACTCCCAAGGTTACCGTTTCAAGCAGCGGCGAGCCCGAAAGCTGTACTTTTTCATATAAAAACAATGTGAATTCGGGTAAGGCAACGGTGAATATCTGCTCCTCCGAAAGCAAGAGAGTGCTCTCTCACAGGGATTTCATTATAACGCCCTACAAAATCAGTTCTCCCTCTCTTTCAACAAAGGAGAGAGGCACGGATTATATTGTTCTGGGCTGGGAAAAACCGAGCGAAAAGATTTCGGGATATGCGATTCAGATGTATAAGGACGGGCAGTGGAAAACCGTCAAAACTGTTTCATCGTCTGCAACAACAGCAAAAATAAACTCGCTTACGGCTGCAAGAAAATGCAGTTTCAGAATAAGAATATATGTAACTGTTTCATCAAGAAAGTACTACGGTGAATACAGCAAAGTATTAAAAACCGCAACAAAACCGAAGACACCGAAAGCAAAATCCGTTTCATCAAAATCAAAAAGCATAACTCTGAAATGGAAAAAGGTTTACTGTTCGGGCTACGAAATTCAGTACAGCAGAAATAAATCCATGAATAACGCACAGAGCGTTACTGCTTCTTCTTCGGCAACAAAAAAAACAATCAAAGAGCTTGAAAAAGGCAAAAGGTATTATGTAAGAGTTCGTGCGTTCAAAGAATATAAATCTGCGTCAGGTAAGGATTGCAGGGTTAGTTCCGCATGGAGTGCAAAAAAGAAGATTATTTGCAGATAAATACTTTTTTTGCTTGATATATAACTTCTCAAGTGATATTATATTAAAAATTAAAAGCAGGGAGGCGCAATATGAAAGATTACAAAAACAAGTTTTCAAAAGAGGGTTTAACATTTGATGATGTTTTGCTTATTCCCGCAAAATCCGATGTAACCCCCGACGGAGTTGACCTTCACACAAGGCTGACAAACAAAATCACCTTAAATATTCCTCTTATGACTGCGGCAATGGACACCGTAACCGAATCTCAGATGGCAATCGCAATTGCAAGAGAGGGCGGAATCGGCGTTATTCACAAGAATATGACCATTGAAGAGCAGGCAACCGAGGTTGACAAGGTTAAAAGAAGTGAAAACGGCGTTATTGCGAATCCGTTTTATCTTTCACCCGAGCACACTGTTTCAGATGCGGAAGAGCTTATGGGCAAATACCATATCAGCGGTGTTCCGATTTGCGATGAAAACAAAATTCTTGTTGGTATTCTTACAAACCGCGACCTTCGCTTTTTAACTGATTATAATATTAAAATCAGTGATGTTATGACCCCGAAAGAAAGGCTTGTAACGGGCAGAGCAGGAACAACTCTTGAAGAGGCAAAAACCGTTTTGATGAAGAGCAAGGTTGAAAAACTCCCCCTTGTTGATGAAAACGGCAGACTTACGGGACTTGTTACAATCAAGGATATTGAAAAGGCTGTTAAGTATCCCAACACTGCAAGAGACGATAACGACAGATTGCTCTGTGCAGCTGCACTTGGGGTGACAAATGATATTCTCGACCGTGCAAAAGCACTTTTTGATGCAGGCGTTGACGCATTTGTTCTTGATTCGGCACACGGTCATTCAAAGAATATTATTGATAATATTTCAAAGGTTAAAAATGCATTCCCGAGCATTGAACTTATTGCAGGCAACGTTGCAACTGCAGCCGCAACCGAGGAACTTATCAAAGCGGGTGCGGATGCCGTTAAGGTTGGTATCGGACCCGGTTCAATCTGTACAACCCGTGTTGTTGCAGGTATCGGTGTTCCGCAGATAACGGCAATAAGCGACTGCGCAGAGATTGCGGATAAATACAACATTCCGATTATCGCTGACGGCGGTATTAAATATTCGGGTGAAATTGTTAAAGCTATTGCAGCAGGCGGCTCGGTTGTTATGGTCGGCTCACTTGTTGCAGGATGCGAAGAGTCTCCCGGTGACACTGAAATCTGGCAGGGCAGACAGTTCAAGGTTTATCGCGGAATGGGCTCAATCGGCGCAATGAACAAGGGCTCGGCGGACAGATATTTCCAGAAGGGCTCAAAGAAATTTGTTCCCGAGGGAGTTGAGGGACGCGTTCCCTACAAAGGACCTCTTTCGGAAACAGTTTACCAGATGATGGGCGGTCTAAGAAGCGGTATGGGCTATGTCGGCTGCCATAATATTGAAGAACTCAGAAATGATGCCGAGTTCATCAGAATAACGGGCGCAGGTCTTATTGAAAGCCATCCGCACGACGTTTATATAACAAAAGAAGCTCCCAACTATTCGGGAAGCAAATAAAAACGATTTTTAGACTAATTCGGGTGATGCAATGTCTGAACAGCTAACTAAATGGCAGAAGTTCAAACGCTTTTTAAAACGGAATATGACCGTAACCTGGGCAAAGCATTTTTCATATCAGGTTTTTGCGTTTCTTGTATCTTGCGCAATGATTGCAGGCGTTGCAACCTATGCCTTTACCAAATCATACGACGGAAGGAAGTTGACATTTGTGGACGGATTTACAATAACGGCTCACTCAGGTGCTTTTGACACAACGGATAACACTGTTGATTCAATAAAAACCGCAATCGACCACGGAATAAAGGTTATTGAAATTGATATTCGCCAGCGACCCGACGGAACTCTGGTTATGGGTCATGATATTATTGTAACAAACAGCGACGGTGTTGAGCTTGCCTCTGCATTCGATATTATCAAGGATACGGATATTCGCCTTAATCTTGACATCAAGGAAACAAGAGTTCTTAAATCTCTCCACGATATGATTGTTGAATACGGAATTATCGACCAGGTTTTCTTAACGGGAATCGAGCAGTATCAGGTCAAGGCGGTTGTTGAAAACTGCCCCGAGGTTGAATATTATATTAACTGCGTTCCGAGCAGAGTGAAAATCTTTTCGGACGATTACCAGCAGGAGCTTATTGAAATGCTTGAAGAAACGGGCGCAGTCGGAATAAACTGCAACTATGCAAACGCTTCAAGAACACTTTCGGATTTGCTTCACAAAAACGGCTATCAGCTTTCAATCTGGACTCTCGACACAACCCGCCAGATGAAGCGCGCGCTGGTAATCAAACCCGATAATATAACAACAAGGAACCCCGATAAGCTTGAAGAGGTAATCAAGAATTGGGGAAAATGATGCCAAAGGCATCAACGAAATAAATTGAGGATTTATTTCATATCACGCTGAGTGAAACTCGGCATATCACTATTTGCAAAGCAAATAATAACACGTTTAACGAAGTTAAACATATCACTAAAGCCGCAGAATTCCTGCGGCTTTTGTTGTTTTCAAATTTGTGTGGATGGCTTTTGCACCCTCCCGTTTTATTTAGTGAAAAGTGAAGAATGAAAAGATAAAAGTGAAGAGTTTCGGTTATATAATTTGTAGGGCGCGACCCCCGGACGCGCCGTAGAGAAGGGGTTCGTTTCATTTATTTGTTATTGCAGAAGGAATGTTGCTGCAACGGAGCGCCGGGGTCGTCGCTCCCTACATTTCTCACAGGGACACACCTCTATGTTACAACCGTATACGGTCGTATACGAATGGATACCAAAAATACCCATAATGATAATCATAATCATAATGATAATAAAAATAAAAATCATAATGATAATAAATATAATATATAAAAATAAAGGAAAAATAGATATTTGTTTATTAAACAAAAATTTTCTCTTGTATAATTATCTGTTTTTTAGTATAATATAGCTATGTTATCCCGGCAGATTGGAATGATAGTTAAATCTGCCATACTCGGTGGTGAAAAAATGCTCGGTAAATATGTTAGAGTCAAGGTCGTTAAACCTATTGGCTCTGATAACGGAGCGGGTTTTACTTATCCACTTAACTACGGAACAGTTTACGGCAACGAGAAACAGACTGCTTTTATTATGGGAATTCATCATCCCGTGCGTAATTTCGACGGAAGGGTTATCGCCATAATGAGCGACAGAAAGAATAAAAAATATATCTGGATTGTTGCCCCGAAAAGCACCCGCTTCATTATCAACGATATCAAAAGTTATATTAATATGGAAAGGGATTTTCCCTCCTATCAGCTCGATTGCCTTTACGAAAGCAGCTGCGGAGCGGTTGTTTTCCGCGACATCAAGGGCGAGGTGCGCTATCTATTAATCAAAAACAAGCGCTCGGCTCACTGGGGCTTCCCTAAAGGTCATATTGAAGACGGCGAAACAAAAGAGGAAACTGCATACCGCGAGGTATTGGAGGAAACGGGAATTCATATCAATATTATTGAGGGATTTGAATCTGTTTCAAGATATAAAATCCGTGACAGAGTTGAGAAAACCGTTTCAATTTTCGTCGGAACAACCAAGGATACTTCAACAAAAATTCAAATTGAGGAGATTGAGGACTATATCTGGCTTACCTATGATAAAGCAATGAATCTTCTCAAGTTTGATAACGACAAGAATATCCTTCGCTCGGCAAACGAGTTTCTTAACAATAATAACTATATTTAGGAGTTTGATATGCAAGAGGTTTGCAGAACAATTCAGGAATTTTTAAGCGCGCACGGTATTCCCGACTGGCTTGTTGTTTTCATTATTTCACTATGTCCGATTCTTGAGTGCAGACTTGGGATGTTTACGGCAATAGTGCTTTTGAAAATGAATCCCATCATTGGATTTATTATAAGCTTTCTCGGCAACATACTTCCGATTCCGTTCATCCTTCTTCTGATAAACAAGATTTTTGAACTTCTCAAAAAGATTCCGGGAGTAAAAAAGCCGATAATCTGGCTTGAGGAAAAAACGCTGAAAAAGCGCGATAAAATTGATAAATACGGAGTCTGGGGATTGCTTTTATTTGTTGCAATTCCGTTGCCCGGAACGGGCGGATGGACGGGCGCTCTGCTCGCGTCGCTTCTTCATCTCGACAGAAAAAAGAGCTTCGGCGTTATATGCGTGGGCGTTTTTATTGCAGGATTGATTATTACAGTACTCAGCCTGGGATTCAATATAGCGGTATTTTAAAATGACGAAAGAAAAAGAATATTTAGTAAAGCTTTGCAGCGATTTTTTAAGCAGCAACATACCAAATCTTGATGAGAGCATTGATTATTCAATGCTCTTTGAGTTTTCAAATGCTCATAATTTAAGCGCAGTTGTTTTCAGCGTATTAAAGAATGCAGAAAATAAAAGCGTAATTGATGAAACGGTTTTCAAAAGCTTTGAGGACGATTTTTATAACGCCGTTTTCAGATACTCCCTGCAGGGCTCGGTTATTGAGGAAATTTCCTCAATTTTTGAAAAAAACGAAATAAAGCATGTCTTTTTCAAGGGCGCTCAGCTTCGGGATTACTATCCTGTCTGCGAGGCTCGCGTTATGGGCGATGTTGATGTTCTGATTTATCCCGAATGCAGGGACAGGGCAAAGGAGCTTTTATGCGATAACGGATACAAGCTCGTTAATTCAAACGGTCCCGTCTATGATTATTCAAAAAATGATGTAACCGTTGAGGTGCATACAAAAATAATCAGCGGAAAGGTTGGCTCAAGCAACGCCGAAACCTGCTTCCTCGATGCAATGGAACACGCTGAGTTCGACGGCTGCAGGGGCAAGCTTGATAACAGCTATCATTTTGCATATCTTTTAACTCATATTGCCCATCATTTCTGGTTCTACGGCGCAGGAATAAAGCTGATTCTGGACTTAGCAGCCTTTCTGAGTGCTGAAAAAATCGACTTGAATGCGGTTATCCAAAAGATGAGCGAAATCGGTCTTGAGGAGTTTTCAAAGGTCATTCTCAGCGTCTGCAAAAAGTGGTTTGATGAGGGAGAAGCCTTTGATAAGGACACAAAAACAACCGAGGAATTTCTTGTTTCCTTCGGCGCTTTCGGAAATCTTAACCGAAACAAGGCAGCGGTTGTTCAAAGAAAAGAACTTGAAGAGGGAAAAGACCCCTCAAAGCTCAAAACAAGGCTCCGTCTTGCGTTTCCTTCGTATGAGAAGATGAAAAACATTCCGTATATCAGCTTTATTGAAGGAAAACCGTATTTAATCGGCGCGGCATGGGTATACAGATTTTATTATAATTTCAAAAACCGACGCGCTTTCGTAAAGAAAGCAACAAAAACTTTAGGCAGTGAGCAAACAAAGGATATGGCAAAAAAAGAGCTCAGCTATTTTGAGGAGATTGGATTAATATGACATTTCTGATAATATTGATAACAATTATTTCAGTTTTGCTGGTTGTGTTTTTAACTTGGTTTTTTTCAATGGCAGCCGAAGGAAAGTGCCCGCTTTGTGCGCTTAAAAGGCTATCGTTTTCAAAGCTGACGATTAACACAAGGGAAGTTGAGGATTATGAAAACTATGTTTCAAATCTTCCGATTATGGGTTGGTCAAGCTGGAACACACTTCGAAATCATATAAGCGAGGATTCAATTTACGAAACTGCAAAGTCAATCTGCGACAGCGGACTTGCCGAAGCAGGATATAAATATGTTAATATTGATGATTGCTGGCAGAGCTCTCTCAGGGACGAGGGCGGACACCTCCAGGGCAATCTTGAATCCTTTCCCTCGGGTATGGCGGCGCTGTGCAGAAAGATTAATTCGCTCGGCTTGAAGATGGGAATATATTCCTCAAACGGAACAATGACCTGTGAGGATATGCCCGCTTCCCTCGGAAACGAGGAGCTTGACGCAAGAACATTTGCTTCCTGGGGAGTTGAATATGTTAAATATGACTACTGCCATAACGAGGTTATTAGCGGCTCAACCCCGATTATCGAATACATAGACATAAGCAAAAAAGGGGAACGCGCCGAAATCCGACTGCGTCCCGACCATGCAAAGTTTTCGGGAAAGGCAAAGGCGGTTAAATGCTCCGATTTGCCGAGCAAGCAGGGTATCGGTTTTCTCAATCACGGTGCAGGAAGCGCGCTTTATACGCTTGATGTTCCTTCGGGCGGCGAATATGTTTTCACCGTTCACTACTATAAGAACTATTACCACAAAAAGCAGTATATGCAGATTGTTGTCAACGGAAATGTTCACGAGGTATTCTTCCCGAAGGGACTTGCTTTCACCCACGATGCAACCGTTCAGCTTACTGCAAGGCTGAATGCAGGGGATAACTTTATCAAGCTTTGTAATCCCGTTGCAACAAAGGCTGATTCTGCATACATTCAATATAAAAAAATGGGCGATGCGCTCAAATCTGCTTCTGCCGAGTGGGCTGCTCACAAAGGCGCAAAGGAAAAGCCCATAACCTATTCTATCTGCGAATGGGGATTTAACAAGCCGTGGCTCTGGGGAAGAAAAGCGGGCAATATGTGGCGCACAACAATGGATATTACGCCCCACTGGAGCAGAATAGTAAGTATATATAATAAAAATATAAAACTATTTAAATATTCTTCACCCGCTCATGTGAACGACCCCGATATGCTTGAAGTCGGAAACGGAAAACTCAGCCTTGAGGAAAACAAATCGCATTTCACCCTCTGGTGTATGATGGCAGCGCCCCTTGTTCTCGGAAACGATTTGAGAAAGCTCTCCGACGGGACTAAGAAAAGCGGTGCAATTCTTAAGATTCTCACCAACAAGAGCCTTATTCTGATTGACCAGGATTCACTTGTTAAATCAGCAAAGCTCATCAAAAGGAAGAGCGGTATTGATACCATTGCCCGTCCGCTTACCAACGGCGATATTGCAATTTGCTTCTTCAATAAAACAGGCAAAAGAAAGCCGATTGAGTTTGATTTGTACTCTCTTACGGAAGAAAAATATCTTCATTTTGCAAAATCCCACAATTATGAGATTCACGAGCTGTGGAGCGACGAAAGGGACTATGGAAGCTCAATCAAGGCAAATGTTGAAAAGCACGGTGTAAAGGTTTACCGAGTAACTCCGAAGGATTAAAAAATAAGGCTGTTTCGTTTTTGCGAAACAGCTTTTTTAATGCTATGAATATTTTTCCAGATGTTTTTCGAGCGCCTTATATGTTTCCTCGCTTAAATCGTGTTCAACAAGGCATGCGTCTTTTCTTGCGTTTTCCTCACTGACGCCGAGCATTGTGAAAACTTTTGTCAAAAGCTTGTGGCGTTCATAAGTCTGAGTCGCAATTTTCAGTCCCGATTCGGTGAAGGTGATAAGTGAGTCGGCGTCCATCGTTATATAGCCCTTTTCCTTGAGCCTTTTTGTTGCATAGGTTACGCTTGGCTTTTTTACTCCGAGAAGCTCGGCAACGTCGATTGAACGGATATAGCCCTGCTTTTCTTTTATCATAAGCATTGCTTCAAGATAATCCTCGGTTGTCTTTTCGTTATTTTCCATATGCCGACCTCCTTTTTGTATTTGTATAGATATTATCATAAATCCGCTGAAAAATCAACCGAAGAAATTTCAAAAAACTCTTGACAAAATTCAAAACCCGTTGTATATTATTGGTGGTTAGATAAGTCTAACCGATAATTTTTGAGTGTCGGTTAAATATATCTAACTAAATCTTTTGACTAGTAGTTAGAGATATCTAACTAAAAGGAGGGAGTAATATGATTCCGCTTTGTGCACTCGGTGACGGTGAAAACGGCATTATTAAAAAAATCGGCGGTAAGCCCGATGTTAAAAGACACCTTGAGGATATCGGCTTCACAATCGGTGATGATGTTTGCGTTATAACCGAACAAAACGGAAATATAATTGTTAAGGTTAAAGAAACCCGTGTTGCTGTTAGCAAGGAAATGGCAATGAAGATATATGTTTAGGTGTTAGGTTTTAGGTGTTAGGTTTTAGGTTTTAGGGCGATTCACGAATCGCCCGGGTATATAAGGAGGAAAAGATTATGACATTAAAAGAGGTTAAAGTAGGAAACACCTGTACGGTGAAAAGAATTCACGGTGAGGGTGCGCTCAAGCGAAGAATTATGGATATGGGTATCACCAAAGGCGTTCAGATCTATGTTCGCAAGGTTGCACCGCTTGGAGACCCCGTTGAAATCACGGTTAGAGATTACGAGCTTTCCATCCGTAAGGGTGACGCAGAGCTGATTGAAGTTGAATAATTTTTTGCGCATAAGTTAGACGCATCTAACAAGAAAGGATTTATTATGAGTATTAAAATTGCACTTGCCGGCAACCCGAACAGCGGTAAAACAACTCTGTTTAACGCACTTACGGGTTCAAATCAGTACGTTGGCAACTGGCCCGGCGTTACTGTTGAAAAGAAAGAGGGAAAAATAAAAAAACACAGCGATGTAACTATCACCGACCTCCCCGGTATTTACTCGCTCTCCCCCTACACAATTGAAGAGGTTGTTGCCCGTGATTATCTTATTGATGAAAAGCCCGATGCTATCATAAATATCGTAGACGGTACAAACCTTGAAAGAAACCTCTATTTAACAACGCAGCTTGTTGAGCTTGGCATCCCCGTAGTTGTTGCGGTTAATATGATGGACGTTGTTAAGAAAAACGGCGACAAGATTAATGTTGAGGAGCTTTCCCGTCAGCTTGCCTGCCCTGTAGTTGAGATTTCTGCATTAAAAGGAACGGGTATTGAAGAAGCCGCACAGACAGCTATAAAGGCAGCTTCGGGCGAAGCAACCGTTCCTCAGCATTCGTTCAGCGGTGTGGTTGAACACGCACTCGCTCATATTGAGGAAAGACTTCTCCACGATATGCCAAAAGAGCAGCAGAGATGGTATGCTATCAAGCTGTTTGAAAGCGATGAAAAGGTTATCGAAAAGCTGAATGTCAGCAAGGCAGACCTTGACCATATAGCCGAGGACATCAAAGCGGCAGAGGATGAGCTTGACGATGACGCAGAATCAATTATCACTAACGAAAGATACGTTTACATAGCTTCTATTATTCAATCCTGTTACAAAAAGGCAAACAAGGGCAAGCTGTCAACCTCGGATAAAATCGACAAAATCGTAACTAACCGTTTCCTCGGTCTGCCGATTTTCGCAGGTGTGATGTTCCTTGTTTACTATATTGCAATGCAAACCGTTGGAGCAGGCGCGACGGATTGGGTTAACGATGTTCTTTTTGGCGAATGGATTCCGAACGGAGTAAGCGCGCTGCTTGAGGGCAAAATACCCGAATGGCTTTTCGGGCTGATAAACGACGGTATTATCGGTGGCGTTGGTGCTGTTCTGGGCTTTGTTCCTCAGATTCTCGTGCTTTTCGTTATGCTTGCATTTCTTGAGGGTTGCGGCTATATGGCGCGCGTTGCCTTCGTTATGGACAGGATTTTCCGCCACTTCGGTCTTTCGGGCAAGAGCTTTATCCCGATGCTTATCGGCACGGGCTGCGGCGTTCCCGGTGTTATGGCTTCCCGTACTATTGAAAACGAGCGTGACCGCAGAATGACAATTATGACAACAACGTTTGTTCCTTGCTCTGCAAAACTCCCGATTATCGGTCTTATCGCAGGCGCACTATTCGGCGGCAGCGGTCTTGTTGCGGCATCAGCATATTTTGTAGGCGTTGCGGCAATCATCGTTTCGGGTATTATGCTTAAGAAGACAAAGAAGTTTTCGGGCGACCCTGCTCCGTTTGTTATGGAGCTTCCCGCATACCATCTGCCGACAGTCGGCACGGTGCTTCGTTCCACTTGGGAGCGCGGCTGGTCGTTCATTAAGAAGGCAGGAACAATTATACTTCTTTCAACTATTGTTGTATGGTTCTTCCTTTCCTTCGGCGTTGAGGGCGGCAGCTTCGGTATGGTTGAGGATGTTGATAATTCGCTTATGGCTAAAATCGGCAATCTCTTTGCATGGCTGTTCATCCCGCTTGGCTGGGGTAGCTGGAAAACCGCTGTTGCGGCAGTAACGGGCTTGATAGCAAAGGAAAATGTTGTTTCAACCTTCGGACAGCTCTATCACTTCGGCGGAGAGCTTGCCGAAAACGGCGACGAAATCTGGAGCAATCTTGCAGCTGACTTTAATTCCTTCAGCGGTAATCACGGTGCTCTTGCAGGCTATTCATACCTTATCTTCAACCTCCTTTGCGCTCCTTGCTTTGCAGCTATCGGCGCAATCAGAAGGGAAATGAACAACGCAAAGTGGACATGGTTTGCAATCGGCTATCAGTGCGGATTTGCATATGTCGTTTCGCTCATTGTCTATCAACTTGGATGTTTATTCACAGGAGATATCAAAGGACATATAATCGGAATAATTGCGGCAATTGCGGCTCTTGCAGCAATATGCTACTTCTTATTCAGAAAAAACAAATACGACGAAAATCATTTAACTATCAAAAGTAATTAATAATAAAGGAGAAAAGCAATGCTTGCATTTTTACAAAGTAATTATGTAACTATAATAACGCTTATTGTTGTTCTGGCGCTTGTTGGTTTTGCATTGTTTTCGATTATCAAAAACAAAAAGGCGGGCAAATCCTCCTGCGGCTGCAACTGCAAGGGCTGTCCGAACGCGCAGTATTGCCATCGAAATTAGTATGGTATTTGTTGACTTGTAAACTCATCAGGGCGAATCGGGTGTTCTTTGGCATTTTGATTCGCCTTATTTTTAGGAGAAATATGAATCGTATAACAATTAAAATTGACGGAATGATGTGCGGTATGTGCGAGGCGCATATCAACGACACAATCAGAAAGGTTTATCCCAAAGCGAAGAAGGTCGCCTCCTCTCACTCAAAGGGCGAAACC
>CAJOEV010000008.1 GCA_905233545.1 uncultured Eubacterium sp.
ACTGACCGTGTCCGCCCGACTGTTTCTTATGTCTGCCCTGGCACTCAACTTTTTTAGAAATAGTCTCTCTGTATGCAACCTTGGGCTGAATGAGAACAGCAGTAACCTTATATCTTTCCTTAAGCTTTGAAAGAGTTACGTCAAGATGCTGTTCGCCGAGACCAGAAATAATTGTCTGATGAGTTTCATTATTTGTTTCAAATTTGATTGAAGGATCCTCATCAACCATCTTATTAACTGCATTGGCAATTTTTTCTTCGTCGCCCTTCTTCTCAGGAATGATAGCCATTGAATAAGAAGCGCCTGGAACATCAACTCTGTTAAGAGTTACAACATTATTCTGAGCGCACATTGTGTCACCTGTTTTGAATGTTGAAAGCTTTGCTATAGCGCAGATATCACCGAGTGAAACCTCTTTAACATCACTCTGCTTTGAACCGAGCATTGAAACAAGCTTGCCGACTCTTTCTTCGTCACCTGTTCTTGAGTTAACAACTGTTACGCCCTGAGTGAGCTTTCCGCGGATAACCTTGAAGAAATTGAGTTTACCGATGAACGGGTCAGCAACAGTTTTGAAGCAGATTGCTGCAAGTGCGCCCGAAGCGTCAACAGCAACTTCAACAGGCTCATCATTTTCATTGCTTGCATATTCACTCTTAGGTGAAGGAGCACAGTTAGCAATAAAACTGAGAAGCTGGTCAACACCTTCGCCTGTTAAACCTGAAAGTGCAAATACAGGAACAATGCTTCCGTCAGCAATACCGATTGAAAGACCTTTAATCTTCTCTTCAGAAGTTAATGCTTCACCTTCAAAGTATTTTTCCATTAATTCATCGTCAGCGCCAGCAACTGCTTCATTGAAAACCTCTTTGATAGCTTCAAATCTGCTTTCGTCATCATGAGCAATATCCGCAGGAGTTGATTTTATTCCGTTATATGAATATGACTTATCATCAATCATATTATAGTATCCGGCAACCTTACCGCCGCTGATAACAGGAACAACAACGGGACATACTGATGTTCCGAACTTAGCAACAAGACCGTTGAATGCTTTATAGAAATCAGCTCTTTCATCATCCATCTTTGTTGTTACAATAATTCTTGCTTTATTCTTCTGGGTTGCAGTCTTGAATGCTTTTTCAGCACCTGCTGCTAATCCTGAACGCGAAGAAACAACGATGATTGCTGTGTCAGCAGCACGCATTCCCTCAGCTGGACCAAGTGCAAAGTCAAAAAGACCCGGGGTGTCAATTGCGTTAATCTTTGCGTCCTTGTAATTAAACTGAAGAACTGAGGATGAAATACTTACTCCTCTTTTCTTTTCTTCGGCGTCGAAATCGGATACAGTATTCGAATCAGCTATTTTGCCCATTCTCTCTGTTACGCCTGCAACATTCAGCATAGCTTCAGCGAGAGTTGTTTTACCCTTTGAAGCATGACCAACTATTGTGATATTTTTTATGTTACTCATAAATTTTCCTCCATTATATCTATTGTATAAATTGTATAGTAATTTTAAATATATGTCAATACGCTTCGATTATTTTCAACATATCGCATAAATTTTGCATAGTTATTTTGTAAGTATTACTGATACAACTGACTGTGCCGGAAGTGAAACAGCATCAGAGGCAAAGAAGTCACCGCCGGCAACATATTTCAGGTCTTTGTTTTTGCTTGTTTCATACACCTGATAATTAGTATAGTCAGGCGCATCAATATTTACATTTTTAGCGTTATCTGTCTGATTAACATAAACTATCACAAGAGAGCCGTCGAGATTCAGAAACGCACTTGAAAGAAGGTCTGTTTGTTTTTCTTTTACTTCAACTCTTGTTGCACCGCTTTCAATAAACCTTGAATAATTACCCAGACACCATAGTCTCTTTGTAAGTTTTATATCATTATGGTCAGATTCGTTCAGATATATCAGCCCTTCGGGAAGATTTTTATTTGAACATGCCGTCCACCAATCCCATTCAACCGAATTAAGTATTGTTAAATCCTCGTTGATAACTCTTGCCATCTGAACACCGAATTCTATAGTGTATCCTCGCAGTTCATCACCGCTTAGTTTTTTACTGATTTCGTGAATTCCCGAACTTATATCATTGTAATTCTGACAGTATTCGGTACTTGAAACAGTGATTGAAGGGTCTATTGAATCAACATAAGTTCTGCATTCTTTTTTGGTTTTTGCATTCGACCAATATGAATGTACTGAAATCGTTTTGAGATTATCTCTGTTATAAGGCAGTGAACAGATTTCATTAACATAATTTGTGAAAACTGTATTCTTGCCGTCCTCTGTTAACCCTTCTGCCTGACCGCTTTCAAACATTGAAACTCCATAGCTTTTTCCTTGAGATTTCTGCAAAAGCGAGCTGTACAAATTCTTCAGTTCATCGGGTTTATAGTGAGCGCCCTCACGGTTCACATAATATGTTTCTTCTTCGTCTTTCTCTTCTGCCCACGCATACTGAGGCTCGTTGACGGGCGAAATATCACAGATGTTATAACCTTGATTCACAAAATAATCGGCAACATCACATTCGAACTGAGAAAAAAGTTCATAATTATCAGGCTCAAGATTTGATTTCCAGACTCTGATATCATCTTCATCAGTATAGGGACAATATGCCTTGGAATTCTTTGTAAGCGTTACTGGCGGCGAATTTGAAAACAGCGAAACATTTAACCCGTCACCTGCAAGCTTTTTTGCAATTCTTAAAGAATTCTGTGCCTGCTCATCCCTTGAAAAATCGTATGTTATTTTTTGATTAACAAAATCAACATTCTGAATAAAACATTCCGTTTTTGACCAATCATCAGAAAAAGCACTGTCATTCTTTGAACCAGCTCCGATATTATAGCGATAAATGTTGAGACCTATTCCCTCTTTTTTATCATAGAGGTATTTTATTATTCTTTCGGCATTGTCCCATCCGCCTACAATCTGTCCCCACTTTTCGCCTGATGCGCCAAATCCTTTGATTGTCTGGTATTGTATTGATGTGTTAATCGAAGATAATGTAGAGGAATTAATTCCTGCAGATGAAATAATTGAAGATGAGGAAGAATAGTATTTTTTATTTGACAGTGTTTTAAACGCAAACACCTTGAAATAGTATGTTTTGTTTTGAAGAGATGAGATAACTGTGTTCAGTGTGTTTACACTCACACTTTTAACACCGCTTTTAAAATTTTTATCCGTTGAATACTTAACTAAATATCCTTTAGCGTTATTAACCTTATTCCACGAAACATTAACACTTGAAACATTGCGTCCGTACGCTTTTATACCTTTAACAGTTTCTGGAAGAGTTGTTGCGGTCAGCTTTGATGAATAAGCAGAATACACCTTTTTCTTTTTATTTAATTTATATGATTTCACCGCATATGTATATGTTGTTCCGGAACTGAGTTTCGGAGACTTATATGAATTCTTTGTGACTGTTTTCTGTGCTGAGTATTTCTTTGTTTTTGAATTATATAAATAAACAGTATATCCTTTTGCAGTGCTTACTTTTTTCCATTTGAGCGTTATGGTAGTTGCACTTGAAGTAAAGGAAAGTGAAGTCGGTTTTGAAGGCGCTTTGCTCTTTGCTAATGCACCAATCGGAAACGCTGTTATAATAATTACTATTCCGAGGAAAACTGCTAATGATTTTTTGATATTTTTCATAAAATCCCCTCCTGTACATTATTATATATTTATATAACCCTTCTTGCAACATAAAAGCTGTTTTGACTATAAATATTATTATACTTGAAAACTTTTATCAAATAAGGTAATATATTGTTAATTTCAAAACAGCTTTTTGGTGATTTTATGACAGAAGAAAAAAAGAACAAAATAAAACAGCTTCTTTTTATTGTTGTTTTTACATTATCCTGCCTTACTATGAACAGCAGCGAATTTAACGGATATAACGGCAGTCATGGAACAGCGTTTTTATTTTTTAAATTTGCTATAATAATTCTTTTAGTTATTTGGGCAACTCTTGAAAACATAAAAAACGTTTTATTTATATCAAAAACAGTTAATATAACTCTTTTGGTGATAACGCCTATTGTTGTTTTTGACTATTATGTAACACAGATAAGCGGTAATCAGTTTTTATACAGAGTATGGTGGATTGCTTTTATTATCACCGCAAGCGCAACTGTTTTTCTGACTCTTACCGTTGCAAAGGCAGATAACTACAGCAGGTTTTATTACAGCTTCTGGAAATGTGCAACTCCGATTTACATTTTCACCTTAATCATCTGCTTTTTAAGAATTCCAAATAACGGGTTAACAACAAATTTCAAATTAGGAAACGGAACATTCATTATACTAAAACGTATTATCGAAAATCCAAATATCAATTTTGAGCCGTATTTAATATTTTTTGGAAATATAATTATTTTTGTTCCGCTTCCATTTATCATTTCAGCATTTTTCAGGAAACTGAAACCGTACCATCTTGCAATAATCGGCATTGCGGTTCCGTTTATAGCAGAAGGATATCAATACATATTTAAATGCGGAGATGTTGATATTGATGACATAATACTAAACTGGTTCGGCTTCTTTATTGGACTTACAATTCAGCAGATTATAAAAAAGCGATTACTTACTGAAAGTGAGTAATCGCTTTATTATTAATAGAATTCTCTAATATACTCTAAAACATCATCCCTGGTGCCTTTAAAAGGTCCCGGGGTTTCCATTTTAAGTGAAACCAGAGCTGTGCAATACTGAAGTGCATCTTTAATATCAGCTCTCTGACGCTCGGTTATATAGCCTGCAAATGTTGTATCCCCTCTGCCTGTTCTTCCAGAAAGATTACGGGCTTTTATCGGGCAGGTGTAAATCTCCTTGCCGTCGTAAGCAAGAACCTCGGTATTATGAGTTATCAAAACCTCTTTAGCTCCCCATGAGTATAAAAGCTTTGCAGCCTCAGCTCTATCTGTTAAGCCCGTTAAAATTTCAGCTTCTGCAGCATCGGTTTTAAGGTAGTCAATATATTTGAGGTATTCTTTCTTTTCTGCCCAATCGTGAAAAGCCATAGATTTGTCATCCTCAACATGACGAAGAAGGCACTGTACATCAACAGCAACCTTTCCGTGCTGCGAAGCCTTTTTGAAAAGCTCACCGTAGAAATCGCCGTAAACAAGGCCTGCAAAGTGATAAATCTTTGTTTCTATATCGGGTAGCTCCTCAAACTTAAAGGTGTCGCAAACACCCATTGAGGTGCATTCGCGCTTTTCCTTATCAGCAGTGAAATACTGATTTTTAATTGAGCAGGTGTCATTTGATAAGCCAAAATACAAATCTGCACCGCAATCGGCAAAACGCTCCTCAACAGCCTCTTTATCATCTGCCTTTGCTTTTGTAAATAAAGCGGTTTTATTTCCGCTTTTAGCTGCGGCAAAACCAGATGCAACAACTGCTCCGCCGAGTTCCTCGCGCTTATTTCCCTGATAGTCAATATTGCAGTCCCATGAAACCGGTCCAATTACCAAAACGTCGTATTTTTTCATATTTATCTCCTAAAACTCTAATTCTCCATGCTATTCGGTTTAATGCTGATACCAGAATTTTTATCAACTTCAACTATAACTCCGTTGACATCAGCAGTTGCAATAATTATCGAATGTGAAATATTCTTCAGCTTCCATTTAACATCCGGATAAATCCGCCTATTACTATTGCAGACGATTGCATATTCGGGAGAAAGCTTTTTTGCCCAGTAAAAAGAAGTTGAATAAAAATATCCATGATGCCCTACTTTGAGCACATCAACTTTTCCTATCTCTTTTGCAAGCCTTTTTTCATCTCCGCATTTATAATTCAAATCGCCTGCAAAAACAAATCTTTTTCCGTACACCTCGGCAAGAGTTACAACTGAATTAACATTTTCACCATACTTAAAAAAATGTTTTCTGTATTCTCCGTTATAAAACTTTATACTTATGTTTCCAAGTATTGTTTGTGTATTATCAAAGCTTTCTATTAATTCAACACCATTTTCTTTTATTGCATTAAGCATTTGACGGTACACTTCTTCATTATCCCATATTAAGCGTTCATAAATAAAGACTTGTTTGCTATCGTATGGTTTTAAATATGCCGTTTTAACCTCAATATCAGGATGATTTATAACTGTATCAAATCCTCCTAAATGGTCGCTGTGAGCATGGGTTCCCAGAACGAATTCAATTCTTACTTTCCCGTTTTCATCGGCAAAATGAGATAGCAAATAATTAACAACTACATCTTCATATCCGGGATATTTAAGATATGGCTTGTTTTCCGGAATATCAGAATCTTCAGCCGCATCAATCATTGCAATCAAGCCGTTGCTTTCAAGAATAATGCAATCTGAATAGCCTGTATTTAAGAAATGAATCTTTTCACTCAACTCATTTGTCAACCTTTCTTTTTCTGTGTATTACAAATCTCTGCAAAGGATATGTCCATAACGTCGGAACAGCCATAACAAGCAACTTTGTCAGCATAACAATAATAAAACTATCATAGCCATTGTTTTTAATTATTGTTCCGAGGAATGAACCAAACCACGTATTAAAAGCAATTGTAGCTACAACCATTAATATATAGAGTGTTGTTGAAAGAAAAATATTTGAATTTGCTTTAAAAGTTAGCTTACGATTCATTATAAACGAAGCTGTATAACCAATAACCGAGCTTAAGAAATAACTCCATAAATAACCTTTATACTCAATTCCTAAAAATGAAAAAACAGCATTATTTGTTACAGGAACCTCATTTAGCGATTTAAAAATAACATACTGCAGCAAGGCAAATACAGTCATTTCAAGAATTGATGTGCTTGCGCCTGTAAATGAAAACTTAATAAACTTCCAAATCTCATTATGCTTTTGAATAAAAGAAGCAAAATGATTATCCTGATTATTTTCTGTGATTTCCGAGTTATATGAAGAATCTATTGAACATAACTCCTGAATACTATCAATTTCAACAACATCGCCTTTATTCATTTCATAAACGCAGAGTTCAAACTCATCAGGATGGCAAAACATTACGACATCATCCCAGAAAATCCCAGTGTTTTTCTTTTCAATAAACTCCAATTCAAGTAGTTTCCTGAGTTTGTCCGAATCGCTCTTAATCCACTTTGAAACGCTGTAAAGCTGATATCCTTTGCTTCCTCCTGCATTATTACAAGAAGTAACCCTTCCGTTTTCATCAACACTCATCAGCCATTCGTTTGTATAGTCATCTGTCCAAACGCCGCAATATCCGGATTTATCAAAAGCAGGATTTAATACTTCAGGATTATTAATAATCTGGTCACCGTCAAGAATAATCGTGTTTTCAAGCTGCTCTCTTGCAACGAATAATGATGAAATATTATTGCAGTTTTCATAATATGGGTTTTCAATAAGAACAACACCATCATACTTATTCTGAAGATATTCAAACTGTTCTTTAAGATAACCAACAACAATATATATGCTGTTAATTCCGTTTTTATTAAGCGCATCAATAACGCTTTCAATCATCGGAATTCCGTTAACTTTTACCAGAGGTTTTGGAGTAGAAAGTGTTATTGGTTGCAGCCGTTCACCTTTACCGGCTGCAACTATAATTGCATTTTCAATACTATTCAAGCTAGTTTCCTCTATTAATTTCAAAGTATTAAGCAAAACATTTGTGCTCAGAAATTATGCTTTCTTATATTTTTTGCCAATCAAAACACAAAGCGGAGTTCTTAACATTATTTCATTCATAATAGTTATAACAACAATAGAAAGAATAATATAAGCTATCCATATTATTATATCAAACGCCATTCCCCTGTCGCCCGTTATATCCTTTAAGTTATCAGCAGTAGAGAAGATTATCTGATGTACGGTAAAGAATAATATTGAATTGGTACCGATATAGTTTATCAGCTTATTATATTTAAACCATTTGGCAAAGAATATTAAAGAGAAACTGCCTGCAATTGAAGAAATAAGATATAACGGATACAAGCCGAAAATATTATAAATAAACTGCATAGTATTATAATTATTAAAAACATTTACATTATAAGCATTTGCAACAACGCAAACTACCAACAGCAAAATCGGCAAATACAGATTCTTTTTTGTTATTTCAAAGCCGATAATGGCTTTTTTCCATATGTAACCTATTAACATAAAGGGTACTGCAGTTAATACAAGATCAAGGCACCACGGAAGGATTATGTTAACATATTCCGAATACAGAAATGAAAGAATAAAGAATACTATTGTTATCGTAATAAGTATTTTCCTGTTTGAAATCCTTGCTATAAAAAACATAAGAATTTCGCAAAGGAACAAACAGGTTAAAAACCAGATTGCATGAAAGTGCCTCTGAACTAAATAAACAGAAACATCTTCAACAATAAACTTTAGCGTTATCTGACTATGAAAATGCTCCCTTACGCAATCATATATAAACCACAAAAAAGAAATGAAAAAATAAGGAACAATCAGCGTTCTTATTTTCTTCAGCAAAAACACCCGAAAGCTCTCTTCCTTTTTTACAGAAAAACATAATCCCGAAATAATGAAGAAGAACGGCATATGAAAGGCATAAGCTAAATACTTGGGTAAATACGGAATCTTTGTATGTCCGATAAGAACAAGCAAAACACCTATTCCCCTTGCAAAATCAATCCATTCTATTCTTGATTTGTTTGTTTTTAAAGTGTTTTCCATTGGATTTCCTTTTTAATTCTGTTCTTTAATACTTTTTTCCCTCTTCTTGCCGATAATAAACGGAAAGAACCTATTGAAAATCGGAATTGCAATTGAAATTATTATCATAACAACAATAGTAACCGCAGTTTGGAACCATATATTATTTGTAAGAAGATCAGCTGTATTGACAAACCTCGATAAAACAGTTTCAACTGCTTTTATAGCATAATCGTGAAGAAGCAAAACAATTATGCTGTTAACGCCGAAAAATAGAATAATACTTTTGAAATATTTCATATTTGAAATCAAAACCGAAATAATGATTATAACAGCCGTTCCGATAAACGAATCCAAAATAAACAAAGAAATATAGTTCCCAAAAATACAATTGGCCATTGAAACATGACCGTTTATTTTTGCAAGCTTTATAATTGCAAAAACAAGAATTAATAATATAACAGCAGATATAACTTTATGATTGTTTATTACTTTTTCTGTTTTTTTAATATACGGTTTACAATAACTTCCAACAATAAAAAACAGCAATCCGCAAATGCTTTCTAAATACAGGCAATGTAAAAAAGGATCAATCTTTATAACTTCAAAAATAACGAACACTATAAATAAAAAACAAAGCAAACCAATAACAATTTTTAAAAAATTATTCTTTTTTATAAAATAATAGATTATTTTAACAACAAACAAGGAAAAAATGAACCATATAGGACCATTTAAAACGGTAAACTTTATTCCCGATAAAGAAAGGAAGAAATTTGCGATGAATTCAGAGAGATTAACAGTCTTTGTATAAAGTGCTGCTGCAAATTGTAGCACATAATCAATTACCACAAAAACAAAAAACGGCAATAGCAACGTTTTAAACTGTTTTAACAAATAATCCCTGAATTTAATATCTTTGTTGATTGCAAATAATCCCGACAATAAGAAAAAGAACGGCATATGATATGAACAAATGCTCATTGCAATCCAATTCCAATTATACAAAACATGAGCATAAACAACCAGAAAAATTCCTATTCCCTTTGCAACATCGATATATTCAATTCTAGAATTAATAATTTTATTAACTGCATTTTCCATATCTTTCAAATCCAAATTGCGAATAGCAAAAAATTATGTTTTTGTTTTTAATTTTTCATCGTATTTGCTGACAAGTTTTAACCTTAATCTTGATATCAGGTAACTTACAGGAATTGAAATTGCAACAATAATTAAATATTGAATTCCGCTTGAGGCGTGTCCTGATTTAAAAAGCAAAATATTTGCAAGTCCGTGCGTTAAATAAACTTCAAGCGACATTTTTCCGATGAAAGAAAAAAGTTTAATTATGATACTGAAATTGAATACAGATCTTAACATACAGTATATCAGGCAAAGTGCCACTGCCATCAGTGTTTTATTAAACCTTGACGAAATAAAAGGCAAATTGAGATATGCGAGTAAAAGAGAAACGGCTATTCCCAAAACAATGGTAATATATGTTCCGATACCAAATTTTTCCTTGTTATAAGTAAGCTTTCCAATGTAACTTCCGATTAAAAATATAGGAATCCTTGTTAAAGCCACCTCATATCTCATAAAAACGCTTTCATATTTTACCAAGAAGAACGAACAAAAAGCAATATATAACGCTATAACAACAATCAGAAAAAACAAATCCGTTTTTTTCTTTTCAAAATATTTCTGCACTTTAAAAATCAGCGGATAAATTAGATACAGAACCATAATAAACATAACATACCATCCGCCATGGTTTTTATAAACGTATTGCCTTCCTAAATAAAAAGATATACCTGACCAATCAAGAAAAAAATCTGCAACAGTACTGCCAAATCTTATTGCATGAAACAGCATTAACGGAAAAGCAATCAACAGATAGATAACATAGACGTTAAGAATCCGCTTTACATAATATTGCTTGAAATTATATTTCTTGTTTGAAAACGAAAAGTATAAGCCTATACCGGAAAGAAAAAAGAATATGTCCACGCCAATATTTGCCTGTCCGAGAACATAATACAATGCAACACTGAAATCCCAATAAGAAATCATCATATTGCTATGTGCAATTATTACAAGGATTGCAGCAATACCCATTAACTCGGTTCGATATTTACTCAGTATGTAATAATTATTCTCAACTTTGTTTTTCATAATTAACCTCAAAAATAGTTTTTTAAAATAACAATCCACTTATCAGTCAGCTCAAAACTGTCGTTTTCATAAATACTATTATGAAGTCTGAAAACAATATCGATAAATAGCATTGCTTCAATTTTATCTTTAGAAGAAATATCAGAAAAGTATTCAACAAGCTGCTCTTTAAGCTCTTTTCTGTTATCAGTAGCATTCGTAAGCTCTGTTCCGATAAATCTTGCTATATCAAGCTCAAGCGGAGCAATATAGCCAATCGGGTCTATAGCAACTATGTTGCTATCTGTTTTCATAATATTATAGCGATGCAAATCTCCGTGAACGAGATATGCTTTTTCATTGCCGAAAACATCGTTGAAAACCTTGTTTGCCTTAATGACATAGCTCATTATTTCATTATATCTGTATTCAAAATCTTTATCGCCAAGTTTATCCTTTAAAACATCTGCATAGTTTTTAAAAACCTTAATATGAGCAGACGATAATTCAGTTTCTTTATATGAATCAATTGCGGTTTTAAAGAAATTGAATATTGATTTGTCTTCAAAGTTAAACTGATCAATATCCTCCTCCATTCTGCTAAGCAGAATTGCAGAACAGGTATCATCATAATCATAAAGCTCGCACATAAAAGATGCAGGTAAATTCTGATAGCAGCTTTTCTCAGGCTGATATCTTCCAATAAAAGGCGGAATTATTTTTATAACACAATCACCGTAGTTTATGCTTGAAGCAAGGAAGATAATACCAAAATGAGAGGTTTTAACAACCTGATAATCCGTTATCTGCCATTTTTGAAGCAGGCTTGAAACCTCGTCCTGAAGTCTTGTCATCCAACTTTTGGTCTGCGCGGGATAGTTTTCAAAAAGATAACGGTTCAGTCGGCGAACGCTGTCGAATACGGCCCTTGTGTCGACCTCATTCTCTCTTGCATTAATTAATGCTTCAAGATATTTCAAATCCGCAGGATATGTTAATTTATAATTGTTGTTAAAATCAAAATAAAGCTTAATCGGGCATCTTTCAGGAAGCTGCTGAGTTACCTCAGTAAGCTTGCTTTCGGGATCAAAGTTCTTATAAAGCAACTCAAAATCAAAGCCCTCAGGAGATTGCATTAAATAATATCTATCCCTATATACCTTAGAGATATCATAACATCCGAGCGAGTCGGTTATGCTCTGCGCAGTTACAACTGCCGCATTTTCATCAAGAAAAGCGAAATACTTATCCAATAATTCCCCTGTTATCATCGGGCGAACAGCATCGCAGACAATGAGTTTTTTGCAGTTAAAGTTTTTATGGATATAGTCAAGCGCATTATAAAGCGAATAGTTTCGGGTTTTTCCGCCGTCTACAAAATCAATTTTTTCATTCAATGCAAGATTGGTCAGATAGCTTTTGTTTTCTTCAACATTTGTTACAATAACAATTCTGTCAACCGTTTTTGCTTCAAGAATTGAATCAACAACGTATTCAATAACCATTTTTCCGTTTATTCTATGGAATTGCTTCGGGATATTTGAGCCGAATCTGGCTCCGACTCCGTTAGCAAGAATAGAAACTATATTCATAATAACTCCTAAAAAATATTTTTATCTGTTTGAATACATTTTATCGTAATAATCCTGATATTCACCGGAAATGATGGTTTCCCACCACTCTTTGTTATCAAGATACCACTGAATTGTTTTCTTTATTCCGTCGGCAAACATAGTTTCGGGTAACCAACCAAGTTCATTATGAATTTTGGTTGGATCAATTGCATAACGCATATCATGACCCTTTCTGTCAGCAACATAGGTAATAAGACTTTCGGGTTTGCCAAGCTCCTTGCAGATAAGCTTAACAATATCAATGTTTCTCATCTCGTTATGACCGCCGATATTATATACCTCACCGACTCTGCCGTTATGAATAATTAAATCAATTGCTTTGCAATGATCTTCAACATAGAGCCAGTCACGAACGTTAAGACCTTCTCCGTAAACCGGAAGCGGTTTATCGTTAAGCGCATTTGCAATCATAAGCGGAATAAGCTTTTCCGGGAAATGATAGGGACCGTAGTTATTAGAACAACGGCTGATGGTTACAGGCAAACCAAAGGTTCTGTAGTAAGCAAGAACAAGGAGATCTGCGCCCGCCTTTGATGATGAATACGGAGAAGATGTATGAATTGGAGTTTCTTCCGTAAAGAACAAATCAGGTCTGTCAAGCGGAAGGTCACCGTATACTTCATCGGTTGAAACCTGATGATAACGAGTTATTCCATATTTTCTGCAGGCATCCATAAGTGTCTGAGTTCCTAGAATATTGGTTTTCAGGAATACGCCCGGGTCTTCAATTGAACGGTCAACATGGCTTTCTGCTGCAAAGTTAACAACGATATCGGGTTTCTCTTCTTCAAAGAGTTTTTCAACAGCTTCCCTGTCGCAGATATCAGCTTTAACAAAGCGGAAATTGGGTTTATCCATAATTGGTGCAAGGGTTGAAAGATTACCTGCATATGTTAATTTATCGAGACAAACAATCCTATAATCAGGATGTGTTTTCAGCATATAGAAAATGAAATTTGAGCCGATAAATCCGGCACCACCGGTTACTATAATTGTCATTATATTTCTCCTAATCACTTTAATTGTTAATCCGATTTTTTAAACGGTTTTAAAAGTTTATTTCTTATTAAAAATGCATTTGATGATATATTTTTATAATTCAACACAGCTATGCTAAGATAAACGAACAATAAATGTGAACTGTACTTTGCCATTACTTCTACAAAAAGCAATATTAAACAGCAGCCTAGCATAAACAGTTTAAAATAGCTCATCAATGTACTGTCATCACTCATTTTTCTCTTATACGATAAAACAACAAGAAAAGATATGATTATACTGAGCAGCATAAACGAACCCGCCATAATTTTATAAACAATTCCATTAAGTCCGTTTACAAGGAAATCGTTAACCGAATTCCCTATCTGATAATATAACGGGTTGAAATCATACGAAATGTTTTCAAATTTATGAATAACATGAAACAGTATTCTTGCAGGATGCGTTTTGTAGTCATTTAATCTTTTACTGATTAAATCCTTTTGGTACTGTATTGCATCTTCTTTATTGTCGAATTCATAATATTTGTAGTATTCATCATAATCTTCCTGCGACCACGTTCCGTAGGTCTCGTAATTAGAGCCAACAAATATAGGCCAACCAAGCTTTAAATTATAACCTTTAGTTATATTGGTTTGCGCAGGTTCTACATATTTTTCAACAATAGCGAGTTTCAAATTGCCAAAAACAGAAATCATTGAAACAAAAAGAATTATTATCGCTATTAATTTTATCACATTAATAAGCTTTATTTTCTCTTTCAAAGAGATAATAAATGCCATTATTATTAATACAAAAATACTTACATATGCAAACTTATTGATTGTTCCGGCATATCCGAGGATTATTGACGAAGCCACTACATATACGACTTTTAAAACCTTTTTATCTGTTGAAAGAATTAATCTAAACAATATCCAGATTACTATAATATGAAGAATAACCAAAACATTTTCATGAACTAAAATCAAAGGCTCAAGCATGCCAACAGGAATTAAAAGCCACGCCATAACAGCTGCAAATGCATAATTCTTTCCGTAATGATAATTTATTGTATCAAACAGCAAAACCGCGCAAACGGTAAAAAGCAAACAAAAATATATACTTGGGATTAAAACCGATTTAACGCCAAATACTTTTGTAAACGGCAAGAAGAAAGTGGAAAACATTACATAGTATTTATATCGGTTTGCAAATTCAATGTTTTCTGTAATCCTGCCCTTTTCAGTAAACTGACAGATAAAGCTCCAGGTCATTCTGAAATCAGAATACTTTGTCGGATCCAGATGAAACAAAAACAAACAAAAAAGCTTAGTAATAAGTCCAACAATAACAATGCATAAAATCATTCTTTTTACAGACATTTTTCTGATACATTCTTTAAAAAAGGCAATTTTCTTATCTATTTTATCCCACAGCAGAATTATAGCTGAAAAAATTGCTAAAATGCCTATGAGAATCACAGTTTTTATAATAATGTTTTCACTTGATGAGAACAAGGTTTTGCAAATTCTGCCTAAAAGAAAGAAAACAGCAAGAATCTCAAAAAGAAAAGCTATTGATTTATTTGCGAACTTATAAATTCTGTTTTCAATCATCAGATTTCTCCCTTGGCAACTTTCTTTAAATACTTTCCATAATCGGATTTTCCGTACTTCTTGGCAGATTCCATAAGCTTATCTTTATCAATCATCCCTATTCTGAAAGCTATTTCTTCCGGTGCAGAAATACGAATTCCCTGCTGGCTTTGAATAGTTCTTACAAAATCCGCCGCATCTATAAGGCTTTCCATGGTTCCCGTATCCAACCATGCAAAACCACGTCCAAGAAGCTTAACATCAAGCTCATCATTTTCAAGATAGAGCTTATTTAAATCTGTTATTTCTAATTCCCCTCTTTCTGAGGGATTGAGCGATTTTGCATATTCTACACAACGCTTATCATAGAAATACAAACCCGTTACAGCAAAATGTGATTTTGGTTTTCTTGGTTTTTCTTCAAGAGAAAGAACCATTTCATTCTCATCAAACTCAACAATTCCAAAACGCTCCGGGTCATCAACACGGTAGCCAAAAACGGTTGCTCTTCCGTTTTCTTCAGCATTCCTTTTTGCATTTAAAAGAATTGTTCCGAAACCTGCACCATAGAAGATATTATCGCCCAATATCATAGCGCAGCAATCATCACCGATAAAATCCTCTCCGATAATAAATGCCTGTGCAAGTCCGTCAGGTGACGGCTGCTCCTTATAACTGAGCTTAACACCGTACTGACTTCCGTCTCCAAGCAATTTTTCAAAGTTTGGAAGGTCAGTTGGCGTTGAAATGATAAGAATATCATCTATCCCTGCAAGCATAAGGGTGCTTAAAGGATAATAAATCAAAAGCCTTGTTCCGCTTCCTCCTGCTAAAATAATTCCTTTCATAACAAAGTTCCTTTCTGTTAAAACATTTTTGCCATGAGATTTTTAAAACTATTATCTTGCTTTTATAAAATTTTTATAATTCTACAGTTGCTATTCTGGGTTCAAAGCAACAGCAAGGTCTTAAACAAACAACGCGAACTCCGCTTGCTCTTTGAGGTCCAACCTTCATAAATGTTGATAAAACAGTATGATTGCCGCCCAATCCAAGAGGTCCGACGTTGCTTTTATTAACTTTATCCGTTATTTTCTTTTCCATTTCAGACTGAACTTCATAAGTTCCGTCCACAAGCGCCTGAAGCATATATGATGAAGCTTCATAATGGGATCTTCCAATGCCAATTGCAAGAGTGCACGGTGTACAACCAAGCAGCTTTGTTGATTCCTTTGCCCATTCAATTATTTCATCTAATACAACATCTGTGGAGTGTTTATGAAATACTCTGTATGTTTTTGCTCTTATGGCAGGTCCCCCGCCAAACATAAGAATATGTAATTTATTTTTATCCGACTCAGTGTGTCTCAGCAAAATCGGAGCAGGTGCCAATTCAGCTGGATCTTCAAACATTCCGAGCGACTGATTTATTCTTTCATAATCATTGCCCTTTATTGCCATAGGTCTTCCGGGAAGCTGTCTTAACCCCTCTCTAATTCCTTCCTGTATTGATTCAATCATATCACCAGATACAACGCAGTTTTTTCCGATGTCAAGGACTAGATGAGGTATGCCTGTATCGTCACAGAGCGGAGAACTGTTTTTCTCTGCAACCTCAGCATTTTCAAGAATTGTTTGTAAAACCCATTTTGCTTTTTCGTTTTCTTCGCTTTCGATTGCTCTTCTATAAGCATTCTTTTTATCCTGAAGAAATGTTGAGCCAGCTTTTACCAGCGTTGCTGCAACTTCTTCAACAATAATTTGATTCATAAGTATTCTCCTTAATAAACACTCTCATTGTTTGTTGCAGCAATAATTGCCTGAAAATCCTTAACCTTTAATCTGTATAAAGCTTCCATACCAAGCTCAGGGAACGCAATTAGTTCACATTCAAGAGTGTTGTTGCCAAGCAACGCTGTTACAGGAGGAATAACAGCAAAAACAGCATTGTTTTCTGTTATTCCAGAAATCGTTTCATTACTAATTGCGCCCTTACCCAGATGCATTTTTACCCCCGCCTTAGACAGCGGAATAAAACTGCTTTCAATTTCAAGTTTGTTGCTGGATGTAGGGCCAACACCTGCAGGACTGACCGCAGTATGAAATATAACACTGCCTTTCAAATCAATACCGTACTCCGCCGTTTTGTTTTCTTCAATTAACTTGCAGACTTTTGGTAAAACGGCATCTCTTCCACAATAAATATAGCCATTAATACTAACTATTTCTCCAACCTTTAAACCCGCAATTGTTTCCTCGGAAAAAGGCGTTGTCAAAACCTTCAACTATATCCCCTGCCTTATCGCTTTGGTGCTTCAACTAATTCAAAGAAATCTGATCCGTTTTCCAAAACACCATAAGCTCTTGCTCTCATAAGTATTCTGTTTGCCCAATTTGTATGGGGCTTTATTTCATTCATTTTATTTGAGGTTTTGCTCTTGATAACTCCGCCGGATGTATCAAGAATCTGACAGGCATCCTCATACTCCTCACGCGAAACTGCCTGCAAAGCGTTAATATATCTGATGTGTGAAGGATGAATAGAGGTTTTTCCTGTAAATCCATTTGCAATATCAAGCAGAGTTTCACGAATCAAACCATCGATAGAAGAATCAACAATACTGTCATTATGAATAATTGTTTTAACAGATTTATCCTTTTTGTCAATTGGTTCAAACTTTTTCTCATATCGGTTTGACCAGTGGCTTGAAAAATATTCCCAAACCGGTCCGGAAACAACATAATCGTTATATCTTGTAAAAGTATTTAAAATATCAAGAAGGCAGTCCGCAACAGTTATAATATCATAAATAGTATAGTCAACACCTCTTCTTGCACCAAAAACGGATGAAAAATCAGTTGCTCCAACACGAACATTTAAAACATAATCTTTATTCTTGTCAATTATTGATTTAACCTTCATCAACTCAGAAATTCTTGTTTCCTTTTCAGCAAGCTCGGTTCCTTCAAGCAACGGCATTCCGTAAACCTTGTGGTCGGTTTGACTATTAATTTCATTTAGCACCTTAAAGAATTCATTGCCGTTTTTAGAACTGAATTTTGGAAAAACATATCCCGCAATTATATCATAATACTTGGGATCAATTATTTTCTTAAGCTCATAAAACTGCTCAACCGAACGCGCTCTGCAGAATATTAACGGAAGGTTTTCATATAATAAAGAGGCATCTTTCAAAGCACAATATAGCCTCTCAAAGTTCTCAACGGCGCTTTTTTCAGCAGAAGAAACCTGAGTTTCATCAATCGCATCCTCAAAACAAACAACCATAGTTGTTAAGCACTTATACTTTCTTGTTAAAACAATTGTCGCAAAATCCTGATAAGCGGGCATATAAAGTGCTGCCCCGAGACAGTATTTCAAAAAAGACATATCTGAATCTCTGTTAAACTCCTCGGGTTCTCGGTAAAAACTGAAATCGGGATTGTATCTTTGATGCTTCATATATTCTCCTTTAAAATGTTTTTATTATCTGTACTGATAGCTTTTCAGTTAAATCATTAACATCATCAATAATTGAATCAGGGACATAAACCGATTCATTGTTTTTTTCTTTTTTTATCTGTGATTGCTCACCGGGCAAAAACACCTTTCCCGCCTCACCGCAGGACTTAATATATTCAACCAGTTCGTTGAATCTTTCTCCGTATTCTTCGTTATTCATAAAGAATTCGGGAGAAATTGCGCATATAAAATGCCCATACTTTGAATAGCCTTCAGGCGTATTCAGAGGCAACACCTGATCACCGAATGAAGAGCCGGTAATTACTCCTGCAAGCATTTCAACAACAGTTGCAAGACCAAACCCCTTATATCCTCCGAAAGCATTGATTGAGCCTTTCAGAACCTCAGCGGGATCGGTTGAAGGATACCCATATGCGTCATTGCCCCAATTATCTGGTATGGTTTCGTTATTCCTTAAAGCTAAGCGAACCTTTCCCCTTGCGGCAACAGCGCACGCCATATCAAGCACAATGTTCGGATAATACCGGGTTCCGGGAAATGAAAAGCATATTGGATTTGTTCCCAGACAAGCTTTGTTTCCACCTGCAGGACAAAGTGCCTTAGAAGCATTTCCCATAACGATACCGATCATATTGCTATCGGCAAGCATATTTCCAAAATAGCAAGCCGTTCCAAAGCTGTTGCTGTTTCTGACACCCACTATACCAACACCGTAAATCTTTGCTTTTTCAACGCACTTATGTACCGCCTTGTATGAAGCAACCTGTCCGAAGCCGTTATCAGCATCAATAACAGAAATCACGCCGTTATCTCTAATAACATTCATATTGGTATTTGCAGACATTTGATTACTCTTAATCTTTCTTACATAAATATGAAGTCTGCCCATACCGTGGGTATGCTTTTCTCTTTTGTGAGCATCAACAATACTGTCTGCAATAATTATTGCATCAGTTTCATTAACGCCAACAGCCATTAATATTTCTTTTGAAACTCTGAATATTTCACATATTTCAACTTTTTTCATTATTATTTTGTTCCTTTAGGAGACTGGATTGCCTCAGGATAATATTCATCAATCATTCTCTGAACAAGATGAACCTGCTTTGCACGTTTCTTGGCATCATCAACAGAGCTGTCCCAGCTATGAGTCTGTGCAACCGAACCGCCTGTTTTTAGATAAAGCGGAGCTGCAATTCTTATCATTTCCGGAACCTCATAATGCCTTATAAATCCACCAGTAGACTTCGGGTTTTCTGTATGAATATCAATTGCGCAGTTTACTGCCTGACGCATTGCTGCAAGCTGCTGAAGCTGAATATCTCTTACGGGATTAATTGAATCCGCACCAATCATTTCGAGAAGTTTTGCTGAACACGGATTACCATGTCCTGCGTGGGCAGAAATCTTAAAATGACAATTCTTATCGATTTCCCCTGCCTTACGCATTTCATTCAGAAGCCACAAACAACCCTCATCATAAACAAGAAATGAGGTGCATCCAAGACGGTTAGCTCTTTTAACCTCTTCAACTGCTCTTATTACCTGATCCTGACCTCTTAAACGATAGCCCATTCGAACACCCTCGGGAGTATTAACTGATGCACTAGTATCGGTGGTTGCACGGGGACCGATTGCAAGAAGCAAATCTGTGTTCCACTCATTTGCCAACTCAACCATTTCACTGATCTCTTTATCAGTTAATCGCATAATTCCCTGAGTCTGAGTTACGCGGTGAAGATAAAGTCCGTAAGAATCAATTTCTTCAAGAAGAGCCTTCATAACCTTTGGTCCCTGAATTCCAGGCACCTCAAAACGATACTGACCTCCATCCGCAAATCGTTTTTCAGATGTGGGCAAATCATATGCATCACCCTCGGGCAATCCCATTTTACTCAAGAATTCTTTTGTGGATTTAATAGAACTATTCATACTCTACTCCTCTAATTATTAATTAACTCTATCCAATTATTTAAATAGTCTTCAATATTCAAAGTCAGATTTAAAACTGAATTTAATTGTTCGTTGTTTTTATCTGCATAATTACCAAGCTGATAAAACTTTTTTACTATAGCTTCCCTGTTCATCGGGTTTTCAGGTTCTCCTAGAGGATATTCAACCTTGTATACAAATACCTGACTATCATTTGTTTTGATTCTGACGGTTGCACCGCGCTTTTTGGGGAAGGCGCTGTTAAAGTCATCCGATTCATTAATATAAACCTTATTTGCAATGTTTTTAACAGCCTCATTATTTATAGCATCCTCGCTATAAGCATTAAAGCCTGCTTCTCCGTTCACAAGTGCAGTTGCAATTGAAAACGGCATGCTCATTTTTGCAGCACTTACGGAATCAACAGTTTTACTGTCGTGCCCGAAAATTGCAAGCTTATATGTTTCAACATCAATTCTTTCAATTAGTCCAAGTTCAAAACTGTTTTGTTCTATAATATTCAAAACAGCCTCGGTTGCAGGATGACAATGTCTGCAAGAAGCATATGGCTTGGTATATCTCTGCTGAATCTTATAGCTTTTTTCCTTTATAAAAAGCTCATCCAGATTAACTTCATCTGCAAAGGCATTGAAAAAACCTCTTTTGCCGAATAACGGGTCATTGGGACCAACAAATCCCGCCTTACCTATGCATGCAGCAATATATCCGTTTTTCGCCGAATTTCCAACTGTAAAAGGTTTCAGCTGGGAGGGTGAATCAATCATTTCGAGTAAACCTGATGCAGAAGCAACTGCGGCGGATAATGTGTTATTTAGTTCTTCCTCTGTGTAGCCTGCTGCAAAACCAATTGCAAGCGCCGCGCCGCAGGTTGCACAGGTTCCTGTTCCGTGAAAGCCTTTGATTTTATGACCTGGCTGCATTGCCTGTGCCAATCTGCATGTTACCTCGTAACCGATAACAATTCCTTTTAAAAACGCTGTCGAACCCTTAACCAGACCGCTTGATACGGCAGAAATCAACGCAGAGACTATTGAAGCTTCAATATGAAGCATAGCAAATCTATGACCGTCATCAAGTTCTGTTGAATGAGCCATCATTGCATTGATAAGAGCAGCAGATGAAGGTGAAGTTTTCTTATTTAATCCAATCAGAGGAGAATTCCCCGGCGAAACTGTAAAGCTAATAAGCTTTTCAATTTTTTCACCGATTATTTTACTTCCTGCATATGTGCAAGCCAAATAATCAATTATGCAATCCTTAATATCATCTCTAACTTCATCAATAGAAAGCCCATTATTCATTTTTATCAAAAAACTAATAAAATCTTTTGATTTATTCATTTTCAATCTCCGTTTGCTCATTTAATGTATGAGGTTCTGTGTTTGTATTATTGTCTGTCAGGCATGTCGTTCTTGCAACAATAATTGAAGCAACAAGCTTAAGCATATTAACAGCTATCGATACACCTGCAAGTCCTGCAATGCTGTATTTCTTTGTAAAAAAATATGCAAGTGCAATATACAAACCGCCCCAAATGAACTGAATAATTGTATAAACAGTTGTTTTACCCTGCGACATTATTGTTGCCATAAACAAGGAAGCAACAAAACCAATTATCAAGCCGCAATTAACAACAAAACAATAACCTATTATTTCATCATAAAAACTGCTGTAAAATAACTTTATATATATCGGTGTTGCAATCTGGCAAAACAGCAGAAACAGCACTCCTGTTCCTAAACAAATTGCCGTGAATTTTCTGAATTTAGTTTTTGTAAATCCTGAACCTTTTTCTGATAGATATGTAACTATTAAAGTGTTTACAGGATTTATAAGCATCTGAAGTGATTTCCCTATTAACGAAACCGCATTGTACTGTGCAACAAGATTCGAGCTGATTAAAGAAAAAATTATTACCTTGTCATATTGGTTTACGCCATCGCGAAGCAAAATCGAAATAAGAAGAAGTGAATAATCCTTAATATTCTTCATTAAATTGCCCGTCGCTTTTTCCGGTTTAAACACATTCCCCTTTATAAGCGAATAAACAAGTCCTAATACTTCTCCTACGAAAAATATCACTAACCAAAAATGACATAAAAAATATATTCCAAGTCCAATTAAATAGCCAATCGAAACTAATAAATGATTAACAAAATAGCCTTTAAAATCCTTGTTTAATCTGAATTCAACCAATGCATACATACGAAATGCATATACTATTGTAAACAAGGCAAACAGTAATGAAAATAATAAATCCTTATCATCCTTATAACCGAAATAAAAGCAAATTGCACCGCAAACGGTACTTGAAACTATAAGAATACCTAAAAAGTCACCGTTAGTAGTATCCATAGTTTTTCTGCTTATAAGCCTTGTGTTGCACAGAGCTGTTCCTACAGCCTGAGGAAAGATATAAACAATTCCCATAAAATAAAGTATGGTTCCTGTTATGCTTTCTCCGAAACACCTATTAAGCAAAGGGTAAAGGATAATTTGCAAAACGATTTGCATAACAACGGTCGCACCCATTGTAAACACCATATCGTTTGCATACTTAAATCCGCCTGAAAACTTTTTCTTAAATTTATTAATCAAGATAATACCACTCTTTTAATCCTTGCTATTCGTTAGTATCCTTATGCTCAATACTTTTTATTGTTTCTTTCTTTATAACATCTCTAACTTTAAAAGGAGGAAGTCCGCAGAGAATTAAATAGATTTTTCCGATATACTCACCGAGAATATTAATGAAAAACATTAATAACCCACTTAATATAAGCATACCCGCCATATTTGATGCATATCCGATTGCTAAATGAGGATTAACAAGCTTACGAATAATTATTATAACAGCAGATAACAATCCTACTCCGCCGCAAATATATCCTGCTGTCATAGAATAGTTAAGAAGAGCCGTATTAAATGAGGTAATTGATTTTTTCCAAAGCCTGATAAGCTTTTTCAAAGTGTATCCGGATTTTCCTTCTTTTCTTTTTCTATGCGGCATTTCAACATTAACAATCTTATTTGTTAGCTGTCTGAGATACGCAGCAACCGCAACAACAGGACATCCACTTGTTTTCATTGCTTCAATACAGAATGAACTCGTTGCAAAAAAGCTTGATAAATGAACATCTTTTGGCTTTGAACCTATGTGAGTCAAAAATGTATTGTGAAGATTACTTGTCAGCTTTTTAAAACCGCTATGCTTCTTATTGCCGAAGTGAGCATAAACAATATCATATCCTTCGTTGATTTTTTCGATCAATGAAAAAATTCCTTCAGCAGGGTGCTGACCGTCATCATCCATATAAACAAGATAATCGCCTTCAACATAGTCTATAGCCGCCATCTTTGCAGCACTCTGACCAAAATTCTTTGAAAGATTAACCCCTGTAACCTTATCATTCTTCGAACATATTCTGTGAATTGCTTCAAAGGTGTTATCAGGCGAACCGTCGTTAACCAAAACAACTTCGTAATCATATTCAGATTGTTTACTGAATTGCTGAACAATTTCATCAACAACATCTTCAATTGTGTGCGCTGATTTATAACAAGGTATTGCTATAGAAACAGTCTTTTTTTCTGCCATTGTTTTTTATCTCCTCAAACGTTTTGTTTCAAATCTTGAAAACAACATATCATTTCCGTTTTCATCAATAACCTTTAAGCTATCCATAATGAAATCAACAGAGTATGCAATCTCGAAATAATCATTAAGAAGCAACTTTATTCTGCAGAAATGCTGATCAAGTGTTCCGATTTGTTGTTCAGTAACTTCATCACCTTCAAAATAGTACTGAACAAAATCAACAACATTAAGCTTATTCTTACATAAATCAATCCCCTGAATTTGGCTAATTCTTCCATTTTTTAAAGGATAACAAACGGAAACTGCAATTTTACCGCATAAGCCGGTATCAATTTTTTTAATTTCATCCGGCGATGAAAAATCCATCCCCAATGCGTAGCGAAGCATCATCTTTGCGTCATTAATACCCGTTGCAGATTCCGTAATAGTATAAGTTAATCCGCCGCTTAATCTCAATCCCATTTCGTGGAAGTAAATTTGACCGTCATCAGGATCAACAAGTGCCTGCATAAAAAATGCTCCGTTTTTTATTCCAAGCTTTTTAAACATAATCCTTACATTAGGATCAATAGTTTTCATGTATTTTTCATTCAGCTTTGAAGGATAAACAGCAACATAACCGACTAAAGCCTTTCTTTCAATCGGATCAACAACATATCTGTCGTTAGTTAGCAATAAATGGATTTCGCCGTTATATGCAATATATCTTACCGCAAAAGCACAGTCATTACTGATATACTTTTCTACTAAAACATGTTCTTTATTTGAAAACTTCAAAGCCTCTTTATATGCAATTATCAGTTCTTCCCTGTTGTAAACAATCGTAATTCCACGTGAGCTTGAAGAATCAACGGGTTTTACGATTACAGGATATTTAATTTTTGCTAAATCTTCTTCAAGGAATTCTTCAGTTACACTGTATTCAGGAACACACGGAACATTGTTTTCTCTGCACATTTTTTTAAACAGTTCTTTGTCAGAGCAAATGTCCCATTGTTCCCTTGTTGCATAAAACGGCAATCCCGTTCTCTCGCAGAGAGTCATAACGTTAACTATATTAAACTCACTTGGACCGCAGAAAACACCGTCAATATTTTTTTCTTTAACTACCTTTTCAAGTGATTCCATATCAACGGTTGAAACCATAATTGCTTCGTCGGCAATATCCTTTGCTTGTCCGCCTTTCAAATAATCGGTGGCAATAACATATGCGCCCTCTTCTTTTGCAATTTTTACGATGTGGTATGAAGCATACCCGCCACCTAAAACCAAAAGTCTTTTTCCTTCAAATTCTTTCATATAAGTTTCTCCGTATTATATTGGAATATAGCTATGCAATAATTATTCATATTGACTTAATGTCCAACAAATGAATACAATTTAATTTTTATTGTTTTGAAAACTTAACGATTTGATAACTATCCACTTCATCAACAATATCATATGAAACGTTTTCTCCCTCATCTGTATAATACTTCTGAAGGTGAGCTTTCATATGATCACTTGTCCAACAGTTATAATCAACATAATATACATTTTGATTAAAGAGGTTTCCATATAAGTCATTTGTACCAAAAATCTGCTTATCAAATTCATTAAAATACGGAAGCCTGTAATAAATTGCCTGAAAAATATGCGAATTGCCGTTTCTGCCCTCGTTATTAATGAAATATATTGATTTATTATCAATATTTCCTTCAAACAGGTTAGCTTCTTTACAAAGCTCAAATCTGTCATCAGGATGAGCTTTAACATATTCACTGATTCCCGATCTTAATTCGCGCAGTTGATCAAATCTGCCGTTATCCTGACATTTTGCTTTATACCAGAAGGCATATGAAAATCCAGCGGTAAGAATTATAGAGAATGTAAGCATTAACGCAGTTATTTTCTTAAGACTAACTTTCTTAACTATGTTTTTAAACAATAATTTTATCTTTTCATTAATTGCATTTGAATCAAGAGTATACATCAAGAATACAATTACTGGTAACCAGAATATGTAAGCGTGTCGGAATAAAACACGTCCTAAGTTATGGAGATAAATATACAGAAATGCGGAAACTAATAAAAGTGATATTTCAGTAATCCAGTATTTCTTTTTGAATAGAATAAAAAACATCAAACAGGCAATAACAACAGCTAAATCCAAAACAGCCTTATCTGTTTTATTAAGAGCATCACTGGCTTCGTTTTTAACAGCATTGATAACAACCTGAACTATCGAGTCATTAGACAAAACAGTATTTTTTACTTCGCCAATCTTCTGAAGTCTTTCAAGTGGATACGCTTTATCATCGCAAAAACGCATTGTATCAAGAAAGAAAAGATCTTCACTGTCCACACCAAGAGCGTCATATTCTTCCTTGCATTCTTCATATGAAGGGGTGTAAAAGTCATATATTTCCGATCTTGCTTTTGTGTATGAGCTATAATAAGAAAGCTCCGAAGAATTCGAAATACTTGATAAATGAATATAGTAGCAAGAGCAGCAAACAGCCACAAGAAGTATTCCGCAAACAAGTCTTTTCGGCTCAAATAAATCTTTAAAAAAAGATTTTACATAATCCTTTTTATCTTTTTCAAGATGCTTAACAATCGTTATACTTAAAACATAAACAACAAAAACTAATGCAACAACCGCAAACACTTTGAATCTGTAAAAAGAACCGACAACAACAAGAACAGCGCCCCATATTACTCCCGATAACCATTTTTGTTTATATATAAAATGTAAAATACATAGTAATCCGGCAGTACAAAGCAATGCAGGATTTCTTGTAAACGAAATCATAGAATAGTGGCTGGTTGCAGTAAATCCGTTTAACAGAACCGTTAGAATCAGAGCTTTGTAAAAATCAAACTTATCAAAAAATATATATGAAATCGTTATCATTGAAGCAAGACTAACCGCAAGTGCAAAAACAGCATATGCATTTATCGGATATATAACCTTTTGTATGGCACCGATTATCACGATAAGAAATGAATTTGAAAAATAAGTGAATTTTTCCCCGTCAGCAATAAGTTCTGAATAAACTATTTCATCAAGAATCTCAAAATTAAGTTTGAAAACAAACTGACATACAATCAAAATGATAATATTTATTCCTGCCGCAAATAACAGTTTATTATCTTTACTAAAAAATTTTTTCATATTGACTCCTATAGTGAATAAATAATAACACCTGCAATAATTATTGATAAACCAATAAACTTTTTTAAACTGATATGCTCTTTAAGAATCAATTTACTTAAAACAGCAACAAAAATGTATTCCAGCGCTGCCAGAATAGGACCAAACGAAAGAGGTATTCCCTTATATGCAAATATTGAACAAAAAGTTGCTCCGAAGAAAATTGCATATGAAATAATAACATAGGGATTAAGATATTCCTTTATTCTGCTTTCATATGTTTTTCCTGCACTTTTTTTTAGGAGAATCTGTGCAACAGCGGATATAAAAACTCCGCCGATATATATTATCGAAAAAAGAATTCTCTTATCCATCCGCTCTCACCTCTTCATCCTTTGAGCTTGGAGCATCGGATTTAACAACAATTATTACTCCGATAATAACAATTACTGCACCGATTATCATATTGATTTTTATTGATTCTTTAAATATCAATGCACCCAAGAGCATTCCCCAAATTATACCGACCGCCTTATTACAAAAAGCAGTAGTCAACGGAATATGCTTTAATATCTGCTGCCAGACTATTGCATAAATGCCCAGGATTCCGATTATGCCGATATAACACAGGCAAAATTTAACTGAAAGGAAGTCTTGCTTTGAAGCAAGTTTTGAAAAAACGCCACTGAAGGAATATACAAAAAGTAAGATATGAAGCACTGCAAAGTATTTAAACTTATCAATTTTATTATTCAAAAGTTTTCTCCTTTATAACAAAATTAATTTGAGATTCAGATTTTTATTTTTCAATATTAACCGTGTCTCTGATTACATATTGCGGCGAATTATTGATGCTTATGTATATCCTTCCAATATACTCTCCAAGCATTCCCAGCATAAGCATTATTATACCGCCAATAAAAAGCAACGCTGCCATTGTTGAGCTATATCCCATAGGGATTAAAGGATTAATAAGTTTTTTAATAACAACGATTAATCCCACAAGAAATCCAAAGGTTGCAAAAACCATTCCGAGGAAAGTTGATATTCGAAGCGGTTTAACAGAGAAAGCAGTAAAACCGTTAATCCACAGACTAAGCGATTTTTTGAAATTATATCCTGATGTTCCGCTTAATCTGCTACGTTCTTCCATTTCAATAAATGCAATATTTCTTGTAATGCTGAGTGAGAGACCTTCAAGATAGGGATAAGGGTTCTTGTATTCGATAATCTTATCGCAAACAAACTTTTTTCTGGCAACAAAATTGCTGAAAACAAAATCTTTGGGCTTTTCCAACATAATCCTTGTCATTAAGGAATTGATTTTGCTTCCGAAGTTTTTGCCAAAAGACTGCTTCTTTTTCGGGTATTTTGCAACTGACATATCATATCCGTTTTCAAGAGGCTCAATTAAATCCCATAACTTGTCCACCGGGCATTGACCATCGTCATCAACACAAACAACATAATCCCCTTTGACATAGGCAAATGCAGCCATTAACGCGGCATGCTTGCCGCCGTTCTTTGCAAGATCAATAACTTTGATTTTAGTGTTTTCGTTCGCCCTGTTAACAAGCACATCATAAACATTATCGGGTGAGCTATCGTTTACCGCAATTATTTCATAGTCATATTCGGGCTTTTCGGAAACTTTACCGATAATCTCGTCGATAACAGCACTAACCGTGTTTTCACTCCTGTAGCAAGGAATAACAAAACTGATTTTCATTTTCATCACCAATTTAAAATCATATTCTCGTTGTTTTCATCAAGAATAATTAAATTCTCTTTTATTCTTTTAATTGATTCATTGAGTTTTTCTTTATTTTCGTTGCACAGATAAATTCTTGCAAAAACCTGATTTAAGGTTCCGATTTCAGAAAGCTCATCACCTTCTTTTTTAAGCTGAAGGATATCAACAAAAGATTCGTCATTTTTAATTATATCAAGACCTATAATTTTCGAAATCTTTCCTTTTTTAAGTAATGTTACAAGTACAGCTGCAGGCTTGCTAAATCTCGGATTATCATATTTTTTTAAATCCCACGGTCCGAAATTGCCCGTAAGTGCATAATTAATATGCATCTTAACCTGGTCAATTTCATTCTGATTTCTTATCTGAAGATAACCGCAGCCGCCTGATAATCTGAGCCCCATTTCAAAAAATACAATATCATCTTTAAAAGCAAAGCCCTGCATAAAGAAAGAGGCGTTTTTAATTCCTGTCTCATTAATCATTTTCTGAACCTTACTATGTGTTTTCTGCATATACAGTTCAAGATATTTCGAAGGAAAAAAGTATCCGATTGGCTGAGGTGCACTTCCGTACTGTTCGTTATTCAGAAGCCTGTCCGCCATCGCTGAAAGACTTACATAACCGTTCTGAACAGTGAAGTACAAATACACATCATCAGCAACAATAAATTCTTCGGCAACAATTTCTTTGCATGTTGAAAAGGAATATGCCTTGTCCACAGCCGGTTTTATTTCTTCTTTATTATGACAAACCGAAATACCTTTACTGCTATATGAATCAGCAGGCTTGATAATAATAGGGAATTCAATATTATCATAATTGCTTTCGTTGATATCAACATCCTTAGCGACAGAAATACCGTGCCTGCGGCATAAATCTTTGAAATTCTTTTTATTCATTGTTAAAGAAATCTGCCTGTCATCACAATAATAAGGTAAGCCCATTTTTTTGCAAACGTGATAATATGGAGAAAGATTAATATCAACATATCCCGGAAGAATCCCGTTAATATTCTCTTTTTTGCAAAGTTCAACAAGTGCATCCTCGTCAAGAGTGCTTACATCATAGCTTTTGTCTGCATAACGCTTTGCGGGAGAATTGTTAACATAGTCGGTTACTACCGAGTAAACTCCCATTTCTTTTGCAGCATCAATAATATGCTTTGAATGCATTGTTGCGCCGAGAATTAGTATTTTTTTCATATTATCTCCTAATGTTTATAGTTTTGATCCGTATGTGCTGGATGTTAATTATCTACTTAAATCATAACAAATTCAATGTTTTCAATAACGCCGTCTAAAATAGCTTTGCACTCTTCAAGTGTTTTTCCTTTTACAACAACCTCTCCGATACAATCTTTAGAGTTTTTGAACTTGTTCACTTTATTGCCGGGTGAAACGAAGAAAGATATTTCATAAATATGCTCATCTCCCTTGTTTTTATCAATTATCTCTTTAATTACACCGCTTTCTTCGGAATAAAGCATTTTTGCATAACAAGGAGTCGGTGACTTAATGTTATTATAATAATACTCCGATGGATCAAGTCCTAAAGCAGTATCAATAATAAGCTTATAAACATCAATTCCTAAATATATTGATGAAAGCTGAGGCAAACAATTTGCTCCGACTCTGCCTGTTAACTCAATAAGATAAACCTTATTATCTTTGAGTATCATATCAATATTAACAGCACAATTATTAAGTCCTAAAGCTTTGATGGCTTTTACAGATTCCTCTTTTGCGGAGTTCCACAATTCTTCATCAAGTTCAAGCGGAGCATAATGACCGACAGGGATATTTGTTTTGCTTAGATAAGTAATATCGCCGCATGGAAGAACATATAAAACCTTTCCATTAACAACAAAAGCCTGAGCGCCGAATTCATAACCTTCAATAAATTCTTCAATTATGCAGAAATCCTTTCCGGTTTCGCACATTGTATCATTAAAAGCATCTATTAATTCATCTTTGCTGTGAACAATGTTTATTCCCCTGCTTCCCTGCAAATCAACCGCCTTAACAATTAGCGGATATTGGAGTTCGTCTGTTTTTTTCAAAACATCATCTGTTTTTAAAACCTTGATGTATTTTGCGGTATTAACATTTTTTTGCATAAAAGCAGATTTCATAAGAAGCTTGTCTCCGGAAAGTTCGGCTGCTTCCTTTGAGAGTCCGGGTAATCCAAGCGTTGAACAGGTATATCCGAGAGCTGCAATTCCCGTGTCAAGGCAAGCGGTTGTTATTGCATTAATTCTGAGTTCTTTTGCTTTTTCGCAAACAGCTTGAGGATTTGAAATATCAACATAGCATATTTCATCAGCAAATTTAAATCCCGGATAATTACCCTCAATGCTTGCCACAACCGCAGTATGTCCGTATTTCTTTATTGATTTTATCAAATCGACCTGACCTCTGCCTGCACCGAGAACCAATATTCTTTTACTATCCATTAACTCACCTCAATTTTTTTGTTTTTCCTGACTGTATATAATCCCACATATATTTTAGCATATAAAATTATAATGTCAATATTATAATATATTTTATTATTATATAAAGTTTATTGATTATTTTATAATATTATGTTACAATATTAAACTAGATATTTTAAAAAAAGGGGTGAAGATACTTGCAGAAATTCAAAAATTTTTTAAACAAAACGTGGAATGAGCCGACAAAGAATCAAAAAATATTAATATATTTGTTTTATTGTGTGATTACCTTTGCAGTAATGTCTGTTTTTTATTACAGACAAGCACTCTACGGTTGGGACCTTCCGGTTCACATCGCAAAAATACTCGATACAAGTGAAAACGAAGCCTACAGTCTGGTTTCTTACTTATTGCTGCTCTCTTATAAGATTACAAATTCCGTAGTCGGATGTGCTATATTTCTCGCCATTTGCCAGGTCTTATCCTATTTTTCAGCAGCATATTTCTTTTTACATCTGTTAAAGTATTCCGACAATAAGCTGAACTTATCTTTCTTTCAGTGTTTTGTAATATCAGCCCCGTTATTATATCTGGGCAGTTTATACATACCTCTGATTGCTCCAACTTTTTACAAGCAATCATTTATTACTCAGCCGTATCACAACGGAACATATCTGTTAATGCGCTTAACCGGTTTTCTTGTTCTGGGATTATATTTAAAAATCAGAACAGACTATCTCGAAAACGGAATATCCTTAAAACACTGGCTTCTTTTCTTTGTTTTACTTACCTTAACAAATGCATTTAAACCAAATTTTATTATGTTTTTTGCTCCAGCTATGCTTTTTGAATTAATATACGATTTCATCAAAACGCGCGGCAAAAAAACTATGGTTATAGTTAAATTCGGGTTTGCCGTTCTTTTATCCCTTCCCGTTTTGTTGCTTCAGTTTAATGTATTATTTAACAACGAACATACCGCTGAGGAAGCATCGGGAATAATAATTGGTTTTAAACGTTTTTTTGAATCAGCAACGTTACAATCCGTTGCAGCGCACATTTTCGGCTCGCTTCTTTTCATCATAATAGTCAGCATAATATGCATAATGAAAAAATGCATATCGCGGAATCTTATTTTTGGCTGGCTTATGTTTTTGGTTGCCTATGCAGAAAGAAGCTTTATTTATGAAACCGGACCGAGAGCAAACGACGGGAATTTCATTTGGGGCATATATTTTGCAGCTCTTTTACTGGCAATCATATGCTTAGAGCGCTTTATATTCCTGAAAGACCAAATCAAAAAAACAACATTTATCTTTTTGATAATTTTGATAATTATTATGATTGTGTGCGGGATTATGTATTTCGGGGCAGTATTACTATTAAACTCCCCATTGTTCTGATTACTTTTATCCTGAATTTACAAAACGGCTTTCATCTGTAAAAGATGAAAGCCGTTTTGTATTACTTATCACAAACGATATAATACCCTGCTCTTGTTGAACTGTCTGTAACTTGCTCGTTAAATTCCATATCGCTTATGCGATAAATCTTTTCTTCGTTTTCTTTAACAAATTTCTGCATTTTTTCAAAATCTGTTTTATCAAAAACAAATCGTATTTCCGCAGAGTCCTTGTTATCAACAATCTCATCAATCGGGTTTCCGAGGGCAACATCAATAACCATTTTCATAAAATCGTTGCCCGTTGAAAGATAAACCAAATCCGAACCAATGCAGTCGCCGCCCATACGTGCACCGATTTCGATTATTTTAATATTGCCGTCTTTATCAACCTTGAATTCGCTGTGACCCGCACTGTTTTCAATATGCAAAGCATCAAGCGCTCTGAAAACAACATTTTTTGCCTTTTGATTAAGTTCATCACTGAGTCCGCTCGGCTGCTTATGACCTGTTTCTATGAAATTCGGAGCGCCCGTTGTATACTTCTTCGTTGTTGCAAGATAGTGATGAACACCGTTTTGCGTAATCGTTTCCATACTGTATTCATCGCCGTCGAGATATTCCTCAATGATTGCCGATTTCTCAAATGATACAGCAATTGCGCTTTTAACAGCCTCTTCAATACCCTTTTTGCTTTTAAGCTTGGTTATACTGCGACTGCCTGAACGGTCGGTTGGCTTAACAATAATAGGAAATGCAAAATCATCAACGCAACTTGAATCGAAGTTATCCTTCTCCCTTACTTTAACGAATTTAGGACAGGATACGCCAGCCTTACTGAAAGCCTGCCTCATTTCATATTTATTTGTCTGAATGCCCGTAAAGCAGGTTTTATTGCAGGGCAAGCCCAATTCTTCAGCAACGTAGTTTACGGTTATTGTTGCTAAATCCGAAGCAATTGAGCATATTCCATCCGGCTTAATAACCTTGCATGCTTCAAGAATTTCTTCTTTTTCAATTATGCTTATAGGATAAAAGAAATCTGCGTTTTCTTTTCCAACAGCGCCCTCTTCCCATGCAAATACATGGGTTTCATATCCAAGGGATTTTGCTTTTAGGATTAACTGATTTTGAAAATCGTTTGCCCCGATAATAACAAGTTTTTTCATACAACACCTAAATTATTTATAAAACTCAAATACCTTTTCAATAACAAAATCAATATCTTTATCATCAAACTCTGCAAACATAGGAAGTCTGATAAGGCGAGCAGCATATTCCTCAGTTATTGGCAAATCACCCGGTTTATAGCCGAGTCTTTCACCCATTGGTGAGGTATGCAATGGAATATAATGGAATGACGCGCCAATTTCGTTTTCTTTCATAAACGCAAGCATATCATTTCTCTCCTTTGCATCACGGCAAATAAGATAATACATATGTGCATTGTGGTTTGAATAATCCGGAATAAACGGTCTTATAACCTTGCCTTCTTTTTCAAGCTGTTCAAACGCGTCGTTATATTTATTCCAAACGTGCATACGCTTTTCCATAATCTCATCAAAACGTTCTGTCTGTGCAAGAAGAAAAGCAGAAAGAATATCGCTTGGGAGATAAGAAGATCCCTCCATCTGCCAGGAATACTTATCAACCTCGCCTCTGATAAACTGAGAACGGTCCGTTCCCTTTTCCCTGATTATCTCGGCTTTTTTTAGAAGGTCATTATCCTTAACAACAATCGCTCCACCTTCACCCATTGCATAGTTCTTTGTTTCATGAAAGGAATAACAGCCCATATCAGCAATTGTTCCGGCAGGATATTTTCCCTTGTAAACAGAGCCAACAGCCTGTGCAGCATCTTCAACAACAACAAGATTATGCCTTCTTGCAATATCCATAATCTTATCCATATCACACACAACGCCTGCATAATGAACAGGTGCAATTGCCTTTGTTTTATCGGTTATTAGCGCTTCAATTTTATTGGCGTCAATATTCATCGTTTTCGGATCTATTTCGCAAAAAACGGGCTTTGCACCTCTTAACACAAAGGCATTAGCGGTTGACACAAAGGTGTATGAAGGCAGAATAACCTCATCACCATCTTTTATATCGGCAAGAAGAGCCGTCATATCAAGCGCTGTTGAGCCAGATGTTACAAGCAGCATATTATCAACGCCAAGCTTTTCGCTGAAAAGCTTATTAACCTTCTTTGTATACGGTCCGTCGCCGCACTGTTTGTTTCTGAGTGCATCAAGCACAAATTTTTCTTCAAGCTCAGTTACAGAACATTTGTTAAATGGAATCATAATGCATCCTCGCAGTAATATCATGTTTAGTAATAATTTTTTGAAAACGCTATAGCAAAAAGGAAAATGCTATACTACACGTTCAAGCTTTTCATTTCGAAACCAAATCGGAGTTTTTGCTTCCTCCTCGGTCATTACCCATGCTTCGCTTTTATAATAATCTTCAAAAATCATTCTTTTTCCTATAAGCTCTTCTTCACTTAAAGGATAGTTTCCTATCTCGTCAACAGAAACAGGACAAAGCATTTCATAATTATTGTTCTCACAAACCTTAAAAACGCTTTCATGAACAACCTTATGTGCAGTGTGGCCGTATTCACCTGTGCTGTTATGAGTTGCAACAGTTTTAAAATTCCCTGTTTTCAGAGATTTTTTAATATGCTTTTCGGTTATATGTCGTACTTCTTTATAATCGTAGGGATATTTTGATAATGTTGCGTACGCTCTGAAACGAACTCCGTAATGATTCATAACGTTCTCAAAATCCTTTAGTCGCTTCAAAGACCATCCCGTATAAAGCAAAACAACATATGGCTTGTTTTCAATAATGAATTTATTAAAAAACAGCGCATCATCATCGGGATGTGCAACAAAGAGAATAGCTTCCTCCTCGGGAGGATTCTTTTCATCCCGGATAATATGCTTCAACAGTTTGAAATTACAAACTATTTTACCGACAAAGATATATATAATATGCAAAATGCTTTTTAAAACCTTCTTCATCAATAACCTCTTATTAAGACTGGGTTTTATACCCAATTATATTATTAACGCCAACAACTATTGCATTATCAGGAATATCCTTCGTTATAACTGCACCTGCACCCACTGTAACATTATCGCCGATTTTTATATCACCTATAATGCTTGAATTTGCTCCGAAAACGCAGTTATCTCCGACAATGGCATGCCTTCTGCCCTTAGGTGCTTCGCCGTTGGGTGAAAGTTTTGCACCAAAAACTACATTCGGATAAAGAGTGCAGTTTTTTCCAAGCACAGTTGTGCTTCCGACAACTATTCCTACACAATGCGGAATATAAAAACCTTCGCCGATAGTTGCCTGAGGATATATTTCACAGTTGAATTTTTTTATATTTCTATTATTCATCATCATTGCGATAACCTTAAAAGCAAAACTACCTTTATGAAACAATCTGTTGGCTTTCATAAAACGTTTTACCGCTTTTCGATTGGTTCCTTCGCAAATTGAGTTTTCCCAGAAATCTATAAGCTTATCTTTTTTGCTCATACCAACACCTTAATAATCCTTGAGCTTTTCACGAAGCATAGTCGAACTTGTTCCTTCTGTATGCGGTAAATAAACAAGTTCTGCTCCAAGTTCAGCCATTTCTTTTTCGGTTTTTGCCCAGCGTTCATTTCCCTTCCAGTCGTCACCGATAAAGATTTTGTCAAAATGAAGCGCTTTTTGCATTTCCACCTTATCTAGAGTATCGCACGCAACGACCTTGTCAACATATCTGATTGCTGATATTATTTCCATTCTCTCTTCAAGTGGAACAATTGCCGTTTTATTCTTATACGATTTAACAAGCTCGTCCGTATTAACGCCAACAATTAAATAATCGCATCTTTCCTTTGCGTGCTTGATTAAATTCAAATGTCCGATATGAAACATATCATATGTTCCCTGAGTGTATCCAATTATCATCAGAATTCACCAACTTCTTTTTTAACCGCTTCAAAATCAAGAGTGCTGCAATTAATCGTTCTGATTCCGTGGTTCGTGCGTTTATCTTCAGGCGGCGGAGTCATATAATTTTCTCCGTATAGCTGAGTCAGAATAACCTCGGGTCTTTCGGCAATATATATGTATGTGTTTTCAAATTCAGCCTTTTTAGGAGTTCCAAGTGCAGCCTTGAGATAGGTTGCTTTTTTATAGGAATAGCAGGATCCCCAGTTAACATAATAATCACATTCTTGTTTCTCAGCAAGCATAGTCTTTTTATGAATACTATCTATTCTCTTTATGCTCATATGCGACATAATGCCAAGGTAAATTTTTTTAAGCGGATTATGAGGAGTGTATGCATCACCCTTGCCCAGCCTTGAAACCTTATAAAGCTTTATGAAATAGAAATCGGTTAATATTCTGTTTTGAATAGCTCTGAAAAGTTTTCGTTTTGGATTCGTTTCATCAAGAAAGAAAACATCAATTGAGATATCGGAAAAACCAAGCTCATCATCCTCAAAACAAAGCTTTATGTATTCGCAGCAGAAATATGGGTCATTTTCTCTTGTTCGGATAACTACTGGTTTTTCCAGCAATCTTTCACAGGTTTCGACAAAAAGATCATAGTACTTTCTGGGCATCATATAATCAATATCGTCGTCCCAGGGAATAAATCCCTTATGGCGCACTGCTCCAAGGCAGGTTCCTCCGCTTGCATAACAGGGTATATTGGCTGCCTCACAAACCATATTCAGTTTATTCAGAAGATAAAGCAGCAGCACTCTTGCCTCGCCTTTATCCATATGCTCTTTTTTATCACTCATAATTACTTCTGCTCACCGCCAAATTTATTAAACATTGATTTTATCAGTCCAAACATCCTCTTCATTACTGATAAGTGTTCTTTGAAAACAAAGGAAACACAGAAGAATGCAAGGAACGAACATGCTGACAAAAGAATACCGTGCCAAGCAATTGAAACAAAACTGTCCATCGGAGGAAGAATTCCGTTAAGCTTTATCAACCCAAATGAAACAAAACATATGATAATCATATATCCTAAATAATTGATATAATACTTAGTCGGCTTAGTATTTAATGCATATTTGCAAACAAGATACGGATCATACCAGATTTGAGTAAGAGTTCTTGCAATCAATGTTCCCAGCAAAGTTCCTATTAAGCCTATACGCCTTGCTAAAACAACAGAAAATACGAAATTGGCTGCAGCAGTAAATGCAGGTCGCTTCCATCCCTTAACAAATATTCCCATAGAGTTACGGAAGGTTGCAACATTCATTCCCATCCCATACATATAGAAATTAATAAGCATTACATAGATTTCATAATCTTTTAGTGTATAGCCAATCCACCACTCTGCAAATGGAGATAAAAACGGAGCCAAAACAGCTATTACTATACCGTAGATAAAGTATGTAAAATGAGTACTTTGATAAAAAACATCTTCAACGTGTTTTTTGTCACTGTCGCTGGCGTAAAGATTACCTATACTTGCAATCATTCCATCATTGAAATTGCCGAGGACCTCATTAAGAGCAGAAAGCAGCATATTAAGGCTTCCGTAAATTCCCGTAACTGCAATATCAACAAATTTACTGATTAAAAACGTATCTATGTGAGCATCAAGCGTTCTGCAAAACTTATAAAATGCTAAGGAGCCAACATCCTTTGATAAAGATTTCCATTCCTCTTTAGGAAGCTTATCATCTGAATTCCAGCTGAGTTTGTATTTTCTTTTTGAAATAAAGCCTGAAACAAATCCGTTAAGAACAGTTGTAAACAGTTTTGTCAGAAGATATAAGTAAATATTTTTGAATAAAAGCAATCCTAAAATCTGCAATCCATGACATGCAAAAAGGAATCCATAATCAATAAAAGTATTGATATATCTGTCTTGTTTTGCATTGATAAGGATTTTTCTGTAGTTATTAAAATATGTTGCTGCGCTAGTGGACATTGTTATTACAAAAAGAATCCACAGCGGCTCAGGAAAAGTCTTTTCTGTTGTTATAAGTTTATCCAAAAAAGGAATACAGCATAAACCGCCAACAAACACAAATGCGCCCAGGCAGTAGCAAATCTTTTTATAGACTGTTAAATACAGTCTTGTTTTGTTATCATCACCGTCGGCAATCGATTTATAAAGCCTGAACATAACAGCATTGCCAAAACCAAGTTCAGCAAGGTTTAAAACGCTTAAAATACTTGTAAACAAGCTGTTAATTCCTGAATATTCCACACCAAGCAGCCTGATAAAAACAGCCTGTAAAACAAAACTAAGAATGCTGCTGATAAGACTGCAAGCAATTCCCACAGCGCTGTTTAAAGCTGATTTTTTAGTCCTTGAAGCCATTCATTATCTCCAAAATATAATTATTTATCTTATTTGACCAGGCATCCATTGAATACTTTTTTTGCATTAAATCTCTGTTAAATCTAATTTCATCTTCAGTAATATCAGTTTTGATTGTATTAAGTACACGAATCAAGTCTTCAGTGTCTGCGGTTTTAAACTCATATGCATCTTTAAATTCCCGAGCCCACGAAGTTCCTTCTATATCTGAAAATATTACGGGCAGTCCTGAATAAATCGCCTCGGCAAGACAAAATGAAAAGCTTTCGCTCCTGCTTGCAGAAATCATAATATCTGCTTCATCATAAAGCTCACTTACATTATCTGTAGGCGGAATCATTCTTATAAACGCAGGAAGATGGTCTCCATACCGTTCTTCCATATATTCCTCTGTAAATGGCTGCGAAGAAATAAGCAGCTTGCAGAAATCTTCTTTATCGTTCAATTTGGTAACCGCGTCAAGGACAGTATCCATTCCCTTAACAATTGGAAGCCACCCAAAAATCAAAAGCTTATAAGGTTTTGATATACTGTGTTCCGCTCTAATATTCAATCTTGAAAAATCAAGCGAGTTAGGAATTGAGATCGCTCTGTTTTTTGGCTTTAAAGTATTAATTGCATCTGCTACCGGCATTGAGGAAGCAATATGAAATGTTTTTCCGAAGCCCAATAATCTGAATTTAATAAAATTAAGGAATCGCCTTTTCTTATCAACAACATTAACTCTGTAATCCATATGCCATATTACAGGCAAGAAAGGGAATGCAAGTCTTGAAGGGAAATCCCAACCGCTCATTCTTGAATAAACAATGTTAACACGTTCCTTTTTTAGAATTTTTCTTATTTGAACAAAATTCTTTATAGAATGAGGCGCATAATCGATATAGTATATTTTATCTGTCAGATTCTCAAGATAGTAAATCCAACCAAACTCCTTTACCTCACTCGGAAAAACATAAACAGTTTTTATTCCCCTGCTCTTCAGGTTTTTTTCGAGAGAAATAATGGATGCAACAAAGTTGCTATAGTACGGACCGTTGAAACTAATTGTAAATCCGCAAATAATCTCTTCCATTTTTATAAGACCTCTCCAAATTGAGATTGCATATTTCCTGTCATTGCATAAACATTAAACACAAAATAGAATCCAACCATAAGAATTTCCATAAGAACTTTATGGCCTTTTTTATCAAACAGCCTGTCAAGCTCCCAGGATAATAGAACAAAATTCCACAATGTGAAGAATGCAGGAAGTCTTCCTACGATAAGACCGCTGGTAAACATTGCAACAACATAAAATGCAACGCCGAGAAACGCCATGTTAACCGAGAAATTCACAACAACGTCCCCTTCATCGCGAACATCTTTATAAAATACAACTGCAATAATCAATGGAACTGCATTAACAAGAACTCTAAGGAATTTAACTCCCGTTCCATCTTCAATTCTTGAAACTATTCCTGCATAGTTTGTATCTTCAAGAATATTTTCAAGTATATCAGTAAATTGATCCAGGAAAAGCAAAACCGTGGCAAATCCCAAAACTGTTATTAATACTCGCCTTGACCAAGGGGGACGGTCGTAAACAAACAGAGCTACAAGATATACAATAGCAGAAGCATGCACGGAAAAAGCAAGAAAGATAAGTATTGCAAATCTTATATACTTTCTTTCAAACAATCTGAATGATGCAAGAAAAGTAAATGCCATTGCCAAACCCTGACGTAATCCATTAAAATTCCAACTGTAAAACATTGTTGAAATAAAGTAAAGGAACATAGCCATTGAATAATCAATTGCGGTTCTTCGGTAAACATATGAAATAATACCAACAATCATTGCTGCAAAAATTATGAAACAAAGAACATCGTTTTCTCCGATAAACATCTTAATAAAAACCTCAATAACACCGAAGCCTTTTCCCTTGCCTTCTGATTGCAAGATGTTTTTGATGTTGCCAAAGCTTGCATCCAAGTCATAAAATCCATTTCGATAGTTACGCGTATCCTCAACATCAGGACGAAAGCCCGCCCATAGAATAAGAGGCAAAATTGTGATTAATGCAAAATTAAAAGACGTTCTCTTTTTATAGTTATAGTAGTTATATTCATCAAGATAAACAGGATCACGTCTCTTTTGAATTGATTTAAAAAACCATAACACTAATAAATAAAGCATTATAGCGTAATTATAAAACAAAATCTCTTGTGCTGTAGATGAAAACATTGTTTACCTCATCAGTTCATCAAATAATTTTTCGTTTTCTTTCAGAGTAATCTCGCTTTTAAAGCTTTCTCCTCTGAATTGTGCTAATTCTTTATATTCAGATAAGCTGTTTTTGCTAAGCATTTCTTTAATTCCGAAATATATTCCGTCTTCAGAATTCTCAGTAACAATTCCGTATTCATTGTTTTTACCGAGAAGCTCATATGCACCGCTGACATCTGTGCTTACAACAGGAACTCCTAATATCAAAGCTTCTGTAACAGCTGTTGAAAATCCCTCTTTATGAGAAGAACATACAAACAAATCTGCAGCTTTAATATATTTATATGGATTATCCCGAAAGCCAAGCAAGAAACAGCTTTCATTAATGCCAAGCTGTTCAATCAACTCAACCAAATTTTCTTTATCCGGACCTTCCCCAAGGATGTACAGCTTATTATTTATCCCTTCATCAAGAAGCTTTTTATGTACATTTATCAGCCTGTCGAAGCCCTTATGATTATTAATTAATCTTCCAACCGAGATAATATTAACGCAATTAGCGTCTCTTTTAATTGTTTCCTGCTTTTCTTCTGATTTTGAAATTATATCATCTGTGTCATTGACATTATAAACCGTAATACATTTTGCAGTAGTTTGCGAAAGCTTTAAAAAGTTTTCTCTCACCGTATCTGCAACACAGGATATTGAATCAAAGCTGTTATAACATTTTTTCATTTCATCAAAACTTCTGAAATGCTTAGAAAGCGATTCAACCGATAAATGCTCTATATGTATCCAGGCAGCTTTTTTACCGCTGTAACCCGAAACAATTCTTGAACACGGTCCTTCTAAAAACGAAACAACCAGATCATAGTTATCTTTTATAACAATTTTTGCCAAAGCCTTTGGCGAAAGCAGTTTCATTAATGTTGCATTACCGCTGAACACCCTCTTTGCACCGGGAATATAATGAACATCATCATTAAGATACTGTTTATTAACCCCGATATCAAAGAGCGTCTGAACATAAACCTCATATTTCTTTTTATCAAGACCGTTTGCAAGGTTTACAAGAACTCTTTCTGCTCCGCCATAGCTTAAATCATGTATTAAAAACAAAATCCTTTTCATTTAGAAAACAAACCTTCATTTAAGCGTTATTATTTACCAAAATAAACATTTTTCAATTCGTTATAAACACTTTTGTCAGTAAAAAGCTGAGCCTTTTCAAAAGCTTTTTTAGAGTACAATTCAGGATTGTTAAGCACTTTGATAATAGCATCTGAAAACGCAGAGTAATCATTCGGCTCAACAATAAACCCTGTTTTTTCATTATCAACCAATTCTCTGTGTCCTCTGTTGTTTGAAGCGACAACGGCATTTTCACAAAGCATTGCTTCCATAACATTAAGCGGAAGTCCTTCCCTGAAGCTGCACGCAACCGAACAATCTGCAATGTTATAATACTTATTTAGCTCAAGAGTGTATCCGAGGAAAACAACATTGTTTTCCAAGCCATTATCTTTAACGAGATTAGTCAGATTATCAAGCTCAGGACCGTTTCCTGCAATATAAAGCTTTGCTTGAGGAAAGGCTTTAATAACATCCTTCATAGAAAGAATTGCCGCTTTTTGGTTTTTATTTGGAAGCAGCTCACCGACATTGATAATAACTCTTGTTGATTCATCAATATGAAATTCTTCTCGTATTTTTGCTTGTTGTTCACTATCAACAGAAAAATACTTTTCACTGTTTGCTCCGACACCGTGAATATGATAAACATTAGTTCTGAATTTCTGAGAAGCAAGCTTATAATCTTCATTTGTTATTGTAATAAGCTTATCAGTCATTCTTGCACAAAGCTTTTCAATCGGATAATAAATCAACCAGTTTTGCTTAGGAGCACCTTCATAAAAATGAAATCCGTGAGCTGTATAAATAACGCAGGTTCCTCTTTTTCTTGCTTTTCGTGCAGCAAGCCTTGTAAACACGCCTGCCGCAGGTGTGTTTGTATGTACAAATTCATAATCACCTTCGTTAATAATTCTTTTAACAGCTTTATATGCACCAAGATTCTTAGGGCTTAAAGGAGATCTCTCGAAAGGGACATCAAAAACCTTATCTGCAAAATCAATTTTCAGCCCGTTTTTTTCTGCAAGATTATCCTTGGCGGCAACATGAACCTCATAGCCGTTATCGTGAAGCATTTTTGCAAGTGGCTTATGAAACTGTGCTATATGACTTTGAACCGTTGCAGTTAATAAAACTTTTTTACTCATTTTTAAATTGCTCCAAATTCTCGATAATCAAATTAAACATTCTTTTGGAATTACCACAACCAACAAAGGAATTGTGCGGAGTAATAACAGCGTTTTCAATATTCCAAAGCTCACTTTTTTCATCAAGCGGTTCGCTTTCAAATACATCAAGAACAGCTCCGCCAATCGTATTATCTTTCAAAGCAGATATCAAATCATTTTCAACAACCAATCCGCCCCTTGCAATATTAACAAATATTGCATCTTTTTTCAGTAATTCGAATTTTGCTTTATTGAACATTCCCTTTGTTTGTTCGTTTAAAGGAAGTGTTAAGACAACAACATCCGCCGCATTAAGTTCAAAATCAAGCATATCAAGAGACTCAACCCTGTCAAAATAAGGATTTTCATTCGTATACAAATCGACTCCGATAACCTGCATATCAAATGCTCTGAGCCTTTTTGCAACCTCGCCTCCAATATTACCCGCTCCGACAATAACTGCTTTTTTGCCGGCAAGCTCTCCAAGGGTTCTTGACTTTTCCCAGATGGCGTTCTTTTTGTTTTCATAAAAGAAATCCGTTTGCTTTATTAAATTCAGTATTCCGCAAACTGCAAATTCAGCCATTGGAATGCTGTATACACCCCTTGCATTGAAAATCTTTATTCCTTTTTCATTAATGTAATCAAGCGGTACTCTGTCGAACCCTGCGCTGGTCAGTTGAATATATTTAAGACTTTTGAAATCCTTAATATCGTTATACAAAAACAGTCCGTTACAGATGACGCCTTCAATATCATCGGGATTAAAAGATAACTTTTCTCTTTCATCCTGAACAAAAACGATTTCATTTCCAAGGGATTTTATATATTCAATTTGTTCTTCGCTGTACTTAAAAGCACCCGTTAAAAGCAATTTCATCTGTTTTTTATCATCTCAATTGTTTTTTTAGTTTCTTTATGTTTGGTATTGAAAAAATCAGTGTCTGCATTTTCAAGCGTTTTTTCGTATTCTCTGTTGTTTGTTATTCCCTGCTTCATTATATTTTCAAATTCAGCAACATCATACTTTGTCCAGTCACAGAAGGCTCTTGCAAGGATAACCATTGATGAACCCAAACGATAGTGCTCACATAGAATGTTTTCGGCAGGAAGCAGATTGTTGGTTTTAACCTGGCCGACACCGCCGATTCCGTATTTCATATTGACTCTTTTTAGCTTTTGTACTATCTCATCAACTGTTCCGTCAACATAAAGCTCAAACATAAACTTCTTTTTCTGACTCAGGTGTAAATCATTAAGTCCGATATATATTTCATCTATCCCTTTAAGCTTTAAAACCTCGTCCAGACATATTCTTGCTTCATCTGTTTCAAGAAGAAGAATAGTTTTGGTTCTTGATGAAACAATTTCCAAAAAAGCTTTAACATCATCGACGCTTTTCCACATCGGAAGCATAATATAATCAGCGCCCGCTTCAATAACAGAATTAATCTCCTCTTGTGAATTATCGTGTATGGGATTAACTCTTACAAGAAGGTTTGATTTGCTTATAACACTTCTGATTCTTTTTACATCTTCAACCGTATGGTGATTTTGAACCGTGTTGAGCCCGCCCTGACGTTTATCCTTCCCGATGTATTCCATATCAACAAAGATTCTGTCAACTCCTGCTCTTTCGCAGGCAGCTGCAACATCGGGATTATTTGTTATGTAGAAATATTCAAGCGACATAATTAAACAGTTTCAACCGTTTCCTTTTCTTCATTTTCGTCAGTTACCAGTGTTGCACCGACATTTACGTTATCTTCATTTTTAAGAACCTTAAAAACTGTCATAAACAGTATTTTAATATCCAGCCACAAGGAAATATTATCAACATACCAGCAGTTAAGTTCAATTCTTCTGTGCCATTCAACATCTTTCCTGCCGTTAATCTGAGCCCAACCTGTTATTCCGGGGCGGACGTCAAACATATGAAGCTGTTCCTTCGTGTATTCGTCGATTTCCCAGGGATGATATGTAAGCGGAGGCCTCGGTCCTATAAAGCTCATTTCACCTTTTAGAATGTTCCAAAGTTGCGGAAGCTCATCAATACTTGTTGCACGAATGACTTTGCCAACCTTTGTTACTCGCATATCATCGGCTCCGCTGTATACTCCGCTTCCCGTATGCTCAGCGCCCTGGCACATAGAACGGAATTTGTATATCTTAAAAACCTTTCCTCCGAGACCGAGCCTGTCTTGTTTAAAGATTGCAGGTCCTTCGGATTCAAGCTTAACCGCAATTGCTGTTATCAGCATAATCGGCGATAGTATAATCAGAGCAATCAGCGAAATAACTATATCGCAAACTCTTTTAAAGAATTTATACATAATTGTTACCAACTTAATTTAAGAATTTTTCTTTCTGTGAAGGTATGAATAGATGGGTTTTGGAACTAATCCGATAATCATCGGCTTAAAGCATTTCAGCTTATATTTAACTCCAAGATTCATCTTTTTGCATCCGTTTAACCTTACCCTTGTCGAATTAATTCTATATTTATATTTTCTTCTTGAAATGGCATTTCTGTCATCGCGCATTTTGTATAGAGGTTCGCTGAGATTATGGCATAAACTTCCGTTTGCATAAAGCTTTATCCATAAATCAACATCTTCTACTCTGAGAACGCTGTCTGCGACAGTATAGCCGCCTACCGCTTTGATTGCCTTAGTTCTTATCATACATGGAGCATGGCAGATACAGCTTCTCATAACTACCTGCTCCTTTGTCGGATTTTCAATTGCAGTTCCCGTTCTGAAATCTCCGGTTTCATCAAACTGAATCATCGGTGTACTTACAATATCAAATTCGGGATTTGACAGAAGAAATTCTCTTTCCTTTTCAAATCTTTCGGGAAGAGAAATATCATCTCCATCCATTCTTGCAACAAATTCAGTATCGGCATATTCAAGACAATGATTCAGTGTGAAATTCAGCCCCATATTTTTTTCATTTTCGATAACAATAAAGTGCGCAGGATATTTGGTTTGATATTCAAGCGCAATTGCTTTCGTATTATCGGAGGAACCGTCATCACACAAAACGCATTTCCAGCCAGTATATGTTTGATTAAGCAACGAATCAAGTGCTTCGGACAATGTTTCTGCGCAATTATAAATTCCCATTAAAACAGTTATATCTGCCATTTAACAACCCTCATATATCTAAACTAATTTGCGTTCCCTAAATCAACCTCACGGGGATGATGCTTGAGAACTCTGTCCTCCTCCGGAGGAAGCTGCATATAATCGCCATATCCGATGACAAGGATTTCTTCCCATTTAGAAGTAACAGAAAGCGTTGTGTCTTCAAAATCTACATCAATAAAGCTGTCGAGAATATCGGGTGAATATATTCTGTGAAGAGAATCATAGGTTTCAATCGAAATGTAATTCAGTGATTTATCACCGTTATACTTTGTTAACCCTTTAAGATGCATCTTGCGAAGCTTTGGTCTGATTGATTTAGGAACAATAAACAAAATAACATCTGAAGCAAATTTAACTATGCCTCCGTTTTTTACAGGAGGATACTCTCTTGTATATAACTGATAAAACAAAAAGTTGAATTTGAATATTTTTCTGGCAAGCTTGCCGTTTGGATACCTGTCCGCAGGCATTATATCGATAAACAAACCTTGGTTATACTTTCCTTTGGGCTCATTTTCCTGCAAGTAAAGAGTATTGTTTTTTCTGATTTTTGCAAATGACTGAGAAAAACCGCTGTCATTATCTTTTCTCTGAAGGAAGAAACGCTCTTTATCGGCATACTTATCCCAAAGTTCAAACAATCGGTCATATTCTTCTCTTGACATCATACAATCAACATCATCGTCCCATGGGATGAAACCCTTGTGTCTTATTGCACCGATAAGAGTTCCGCCAGATAATGAATAATGCAAATTATGCTCTTTGCAAAAGCTGTCAAAATACTTTAATATTTCAAGTTCAACCATCTGAACACGTCTTAGCATTTCATTATCAACAAACATCCTTAATTTCCCCTTAAATCATTTCAAATATTTTATGCAATAATCACTTATTAATTCCCTTTTAATCCAAATTCCCGTCTTACATGTATTTCATAATCAATATCTTCGGCACTTATCTGTTCAAAAGTATTATATTGGTTTCTAACATGTTCTTTTTTTTCTTTTTTTGAAAAAATCAGAAGAATTATTCTCAGCAGCCATAGTATTGGTAATAAAAGAGGCTGTTGCTTTACATTAAATCGCTTGTAAAGATATTCTGCACTCGGAAAAACCTTTGAAAAAACATATTTAAGCTTTGAATCGCTGTTAATGTTACGAGCTGCTCCCAAAACAATCTCATTTTTGTAACTTCCATATGTTTTGGTTTTGAGAAGATAGCTTTGAACGTTATCAAGACTGCCGTCGTCATCAGTATCGTTAAACCAGATGTCAGCAATTTTCAGAAGATTATTGTTAAACTCTTTTAGTTCGGTTGATTCGAATTTTTTCAGTATGTTTTCTTTTTGCTCATCATTTGCGGCGTTCCAGAGAACGAAACAATCAAGAATTGCCCTTATGCCCATTCCCCTGTTGTGCATATTCTTTGCATAGTGGCCGACATTGAAGAAATATAAATCTTCAAAGGTCATTTCATAGATATGGTCTTTGTCGGTTTTAACGAGCTTGTCCCAATCGATACTGAACATTTCGTGGTAAATGTGGTTTTCAGCTGAAAAGTCGTAATGAACTTCTACGTAGATAACAGGAAGTTTTTTGAATGCATCGACCTGACCGTCATTGAGCAAGTCATCTTCATAACCGAGACTTCTCATAAGTTCTCTGACAGGTTCTCTGTCTTCGGCTTTTACAAGCAAATCAATGTCCGTCATAGTTCGCATATCGGGTGAAGGATAGTATTCCCTGATTTTGCTTCCCTTGAGGAACATTATGTCGTAGCTTTTTGAAGTAAACGCTTCGGAGAGCAAATCAGTTTCCATCATTTGCTTCAAGCATTTTGAAGCAGCCTTTGCATAGACTTCCTGCCACTGATTAAACAGCTCGCCTTCAGGTGGATTATTCAGTTTCTCAATGCTGAACCATGCGAGGTTTGCGGCGTTTTGCCTGAGGCCTATTTCAAAAACCTTGTTCCATTCAACCTCGCTTGGCTTTTCCTCGGGTTGCTCGTTCTTTAATTCTGTTTTTATCAGATGAAGAAAGTAACCCTCGTTGGAATTTAACTCAAACATACAAAACCACATACTTACAGAATTTTGTTTATTATATTATAAATATATAGAAATGTCAATTTAAATTAAAATTAAATTAAATTTTACAAAAATTTAACAAAAGCAGACGAAAAACAACAGTTTTCGTCTGCTTTTTTAGTGATATTGCCAACGTTAAAGCTTGCTTTTTAGATTTTTATATGAAAGGCAGTCTGCATTCTTAAGCAATTTTTTGTATCTGTCCATATTATACTGCGAATGTTCTGTTTCCTTGCTCCAAAGGTGCATGGTCCAGTCGCCTTCGCCCATATATGTATTAATCAATACTCCGATAACTGCCATTTTAACTTTTGATAATACGTCGCTGTCATATACCGACAGAAGAAAATACTTGAAAATAAAATATGCTGCAATATTTTCATTATAAAGCGTATTTTCAATTGGTTTTACTTTTAGATTTTCAACTTTTTCTTCCCATTCGGGATTGATTAATTCGGGGTTATTAAATACCTCTTTAAATGAAATATCATTAAAGCCCTCGGGGTAATCATCAAGTTCTTTCTGGAGTTCTTTTGCAAAGTCAAGAAGCTCTGAAAGCCTTTTATTTAAAGGCTTTTCAGCGTTTTGAAGAATTGAAAAAGCCTTTGTTCTTGCCTGCTTTATCTTCATAAATAATTCGGCGTCTATATCGTTTAATACTGGTAAATCCGAATTGATTTCCTGCTCAAATTCAAGATGATTTTCACTATGGTAAATAAGCTTTGCCGCAACGGGACAGGAAAAGGATATTCCCATTTCCCTTGTACCGCCGAAATCATAGATAAATCTCGGAAAGTTTCTGCAGGTTATAGGAGTATGTTCTCCTCCGATTGCTATGTGCATATCACAGAGATTCTCTTCATTCAAAAACGGACAGCGTTTTTTCGGTGCAAGTCTAAAAATAGTATTTTCAAACTCATCCTTATCAAGAACGCTGTTTATTCTCTGTTTTATTTCAAGAGAATCGGGCAGAGTTTTATAGTATTCAAGCGACTCTACATCAGCATCAACTTCCCAGCCCTGGCAACAGGAATCGGGACAATCTCCTGCTATGCATTTGAAATCTTTATAATATTTTGGTGTTACAACTATCATAATTTACCGTTTTTTAGTGCCGCCGCAAGCTGAGCGTTCTTATATTTCTTACTGTCTGAAACATCTTTTAATATCTTGATTTCAGGTGGAATGAAATATTCGTCATCTTCACTTTCAAGTTCTATTTCAAGAACTGCTTTATCATTCCAGAAAGGATAAACATCAATTTCCATAATCTTGTTTTTATACTGAAAAGCATATCTGTCCTTAATAACAGGACTGCGGTTCGGGTCCGCATCAGCTTTGCACAGCTCATACTCATCTGCAGTAAGTTCACGCTCGTATTCATAGCATTTTGAGCCGTTTATTCTGACTTTTATCGTTTCAATATAAACAGTTTTATCGCCTTCTACGCGCTTTCTTACACGCCTTGAGCCTTCGTTTGAAAAAAGATATATCTGTTCTATTTCATACTTGATTGGTTTATACTTTTCCATAATTAAATTGAGCTTGGGATACTCAATTAAGAATTTCTTCTCAAGCTCAATTTGCATTTTCATATCATTCATTTTTCATTTTCTCAACCATCATTCTGGCTGCCTTATAGACATCTCCGCATCCGAGAGTTATTACCAAATCTCCGTCCTGAGCATTTTTGCATACATATTCTGCAATGTCCTTAAGCTCGTCAATCTGAACACTCCCCGGTACCTTGTCGGACAGGTCTTTTGCTTTTATTCCAATGGTGTTAACCTCTCTTGAGCCCATAATTTTGCTGATAACGCACTTATCCGCAATTGAAAGCACAGTGGCAAAATCATCAAGCAGAAGTGAAGTTCTTGTGTATGTGAAGGGCTGATGAACTGCCCAGACATTCTTATATCCCATTTTCATTGCTGCCTCAAGTGTTACCTTGATTTCAGCAGGATGATGTGCATAATCATCAGCAAAGGTTACGCCCTTGTATGTGCCGAGAAGCTCAAAGCGTCTTGAAGCACCTTTAAATTCCTTTAATCCCTTGCAAATGCTTTCAACATCTGCACCGCTTTCATAAGCTGCAACAAAGGCACAAAGAGAATTGAGGATATTATGCTCACCGGGAACGGAAAGCTCAACCTTGGTTACAAATTCTCCGTTATGATAAACTTCATAGTCGCTGTAAAATCCACCGGGGATATTGATGTTTTTAGCAACCCATTCATTGCTTTCGTTTCTTCCGACAGAAATGAGCTTTTTGCCCTCTATTCCTTTTATTGTGTCAACGGTATTCTCATCGTCGCCATTGTAGACTATTGTCTTGGTAGTTTTTTCAGCAAATTCGCGAAAAGATTTTTTAATATTATCAAGATTGCCGAAGAAGTCAAGATGGTCTTCATCAATATTGAGAATTACTGCAATATCAGGATTCATATGAAGGAAAGTGTTGTTGAATTCACAACTTTCGCAAACAAAATTTTGTGTCTTTCCGTATCTTCCGTAGGCATCAATAAGAGGAAGTTTACCGCCTATTACAGCGGACGGGTCAAGACCCGCCTCCATCAAAATCTGAGTTTCCATTGAGGATGTTGTTGTTTTTCCGTGTGTTCCGCATATACCAATGCAATTAGTGAAAAGTCTTGACAGCGCGCCTAAAACTTCTGCTCTTTCAACGCACTGAAAATTTGCTTTTGCATATTCAAGTTCTTCGTTGCCTTTTAATATAGCATTTGTATAAATAACAAGTTCAACATCATCGGAAATGTTTTCTTTCACCTGACCGAGATAAACCTTTGCACCCTCTTTTTCAATACGGCGGAAGGTTTCGGTATCATTGTTATCAGAGCCGCTTACAACATATCCGAGCGACAGAAGAATTTCGGCAACAGGACACATTCCCGAACCGCCGATTCCAATAAAATGAACTCTTTTAACTTCTTTTAATATCTTATCTATGTTTTTCAAGCTTTTCGCCTCCAAACATCATTTGAAAATTTAGCTTTAATATTATACTACATTTATGAGAAAAAATAAATACTTTTTTAACAAATATAATTATACAAATAGTAATAAAAAGACCGACTTGTGCCGGTCTTATTATTATATTCTGTATAGTTCTTTTGCATTGTTTTTAGTAATTGTCAGAATTTCCTGCGCGTTCATACCGAGAACATCACCGATTTTTTCGGCGATATGGGGTATTAGCGAGGAATCGTTGCGCTTTCCCCTGTTCGGCTCAGGCGCAAGGTACGGACAATCGGTTTCAAGGACCAATCTCTCAAGCGGAATTTCTTTTACCACCTCAAGGCTTTTTCTTGCATTTTTGAATGTTACAACGCCATTGAGACCGATATACATACCGAGTTTAATAATCTCTTTTGCCATTTCAACAGAGCCTGAAAAACAATGCATAACGCCCTCGGGCTTATACTTTTTCAGCAATTCTAATGAGTCCCCGTGTGCTTCCCTGTCGTGAACAACAACGGGCATTTTCAAATTGTTTGCAAGCTCGAGCTGGGCGGCGAAGAATTCCTTCTGTTTTTCCTTTGTTGAGCTCATCCAGTGATAATCAAGACCTATCTCACCGATAGCAACGCACTTTTCATCCGAAGCAATTCTTTTAATTCCTTCTAAATCAGAAATATCAAAGCCTTCAAGATTTTCGGGATGAAAGCCTGCGGCAAAATAGAAGTAATCATATTCATTTGCAAGCTTCTGATTTGCTTTGCTTGAAGCAATATCACATCCGCAGCTTACAACATTGCAAACACCCTTCTGAGGAAGAGCGTTTAAAAGCTGCTTTAAATCCTCGCTAAAGCGCTCGTCGTCATAATGGCTGTGAGTATCAAAAATATCAAAATAACTCATCTGATTTTTGTTCCCTCGGGCATATCAACAAAAACGACCTTAACATCGTTTTCACCGATATCTCCTGCAAGAAGCATTCCCTCGCTGAGCTCTCCGCAAAGTTTTGCAGGCTTAAGGTTTGAAACAATAACAACATTCTTGCCGATTAAATCCTCGGGCTTATACCAGGGTGCAATGCCCGATACTATCTGACGGGGTTTTCCGCTTCCGTCGTCAACACTGAGCTTGAGAAGTTTCTTGGCTCTTTTAATCGGTTCGCAATCCTTGATTTTTGCAACTTTGAGTTCAACCTTGGCAAAATCATCTATTGAGATTTCAGCAACACCCTGTACCTCTTCTTTAACCTCTTTTTCTTCCTTCTGAGCAGCCTGCTGTTTCTTTTCAAGCTCTTCATAGATAACTTTAGCGTCTATTCTGTTAAACAACGGCTCAGGGTCGTTAACGCTCTTGCCCGCTTCAAGTTTTCCGAATTCAGAAAGAGAATCATAGCTGTTTATATCGCTGCCGAGCTGAGCGAAAATCTTTTCGCTTGTCTGTGGCATATAGGGAGAAAGCAGTACACCGATAAAGCGGATTGCTTCAAGAAGATTATATAATACTGTGCCGAGTCTTGCCTGCTTTGCTTCATCTTTTGCAAGCGCCCAGGGCATTGTTTCATCAATATATTTGTTAGAACGCTTTGCGAGGTTAAGAACCGCTTCAGCAGAATCGGCAATTCTGTATGAATCAAAGCTTTTTTCAACCTTTCCAACTGTTTCAAGCGCAAAAGCTTTGAGCTCATCATCAACACTCTCAGTATCAGTAGGAACCTGAATAACTCCGCCGAAATACTTTTTCTGCATAGCAATAGTTCTGTTAACAAGATTTCCTATTGTGTTTGCAAGGTCGGAATTATAGCGTTCAATTATTGTTTCATATGAGATTGAACCGTCTGAAGTATAGGGCATCTCTGAAAGAAGATAATATCTTACTGCATCAACGCCGAAGAAATCAACAAGATCGTCTGCATAAATAACATTACCCTTTGATTTACTCATTTTGTCCTCACCGAAAAGTAACCACGGATGGCCGAAAACCTTCTTTGGAAGAGGCTCACCGAGCGCCATTAAAACAATAGGCCAGTAAATAGTGTGGAAACGAACAATATCCTTGCCGATAATATGAACATCGGCAGGCCAGTATTTCTTGTATAAATCCGAGCTTCCGTCGGGGTCATAGCCAATGGCTGTGATATAGTTTGAAAGAGCGTCAATCCAGACATAAACAACATGGTCAGGGTCGAAATCGACAGGAATTCCCCACTTGAATGAGGTTCTTGAAACACATAAGTCCTGAAGTCCAGGCTTTATGAAATTATTGAGCATTTCCTTCTTTCTCGGTTCGGGATAAATGAAATCCTCATTCTCTTCAATAAGCTTTTCAAGCTGTTTTTGATACTTTGAAAGGCGCAGGAAATAAGCCTCCTCTTTCGCAGGCTTAACAGGTCCTCCGCAATCGGGGCATTTGCCGTCAACTAACTGGCTTTCTGTCCAGAAGCTCTCACAGGGAGTACAGTACATTCCTTCATACTCGCCCTTATATATATCGTCCTGTTCATAGAGCTTTTTGAAAATCTTCTGAACAACTCTCTCGTGCTCAGGGTCGGTTGTTCTGATAAATTTATCGTAGCTTGTTCCGAGCAAATCGCATATTCCTCGGATTTCGCCCGCAACCTTATCAACATATTCCTTGGGTGTTACACCCGCATTTTTAGCGTATTCCTCAATCTTAACACCATGCTCATCGGTTCCTGTAAGGAAGAAAACATCCTTGCCCTGAAGCCTTCTGAAACGAGCTATTGCGTCAGTTAAAACAATTTCGTAGCTGTTTCCGATATGGGGCTTTCTTGAGGTATATGCTATGGCAGTGGTTATATAAAACTTGTCTGACATAAAATCATCTCCTGACTGTTGGAAATTATACTAATAGGTTGAATTCATTCACTTCGCCCGAGTGAACAACTGTTTCTTTTGCGTTTGAGGTTTTAAGATTAACTTCAAGCTTGGCATAGAGGTTACCCGTATTATCGCGTACCTCGTAATGCTGAACACTTCCCTTTTTCTTTGTTTCTTCAACATGGTATGCACTTCCGTAGAAATCGGAAAGCTTTTTGAGTGCATCATCCTGTGAAATTGAAACAGCTTCACTTGCCTTTGTTTTAGGCATCGGGGTTGTTGTTGATTCCTTTGAGTTATTCTTTGGGTTATTACTATTTTGATTATTGTTTGTATTATTGCTGTTTGCTGAGCTTTCCGCCTCAGACGATACAGCTGTGCTGTTAGCATTTCCATTTTTATTATCACTGCCCTTTTTGCAGGAAGAAACGCAAAATGCCATAGCAACGCAAAGCAATAAACAAATTGTTTTTTTCATAAAAATCATCCTAAAATCCATGCATTAAATTAATGACGCTGCGCCCTTGTCAAGCATAAGAGTTACATCAGTGTGGAACTGCAAAACAGAAGCGGGACAGCTTGGTGTTACGTTACCGTCTATAAGCTGTTTGATTGCCTTTGCTTTATGTTCACCGAGAGCGATAATAAGTATTCTTTTTGCCTGCATTATCGAGCCGATACCCATTGTTACCGCACGGGTCGGAACCTCATCAATATTATCAAAGAAACGGCTGTTATCCCTGATTGTGGATTCTTTGAGCTCAACAACATGACTCCATCTCTGGAAGGATTCCGCGGGCTCATTAAAAGCAATATGTCCGTTTGAGCCTATTCCGAGGAGCTGAATATCAATACCGCCCGCTCTTTTTATTCTTCTTTCATATGCACGGCATTCTTCTTCCAAATCCTCGGCATTGCCGTCAAGGAAATTGATATTTCTGTCGGGAATATTAATATGGTCAAAAAGATTTTCGTACATAAAGGTATGGTATGAGTTTTTATCTCTTACATCGAGATTAACATACTCGTCGAGATTAAAGGTTGTTACCTTTGAAAAGTCAACAGCCTTCTGATTATAAAGCTCAATCATATGCTTATATGCCTTAACAGGTGTTGAGCCCGTTGCAAGGCCGAGCACTGAATCGGGTTTTTGCAAAACCTGTCCGCACATATAGTAGCCGGCTGCTATGCCGATTTGTTCTTCATTGTCAAATGTTAAAACATTCATAGTTTTTCCTCCGGGAAACAAATTTTTATTATTTTGCACGCTTTGATTCAGCGCATTTTTTTATTATCAAACTCAGCAATACAAATACTATCAGTCCAATCAGTGCGCCCAATGTATCAATTACCCAATCTCTGAATTCACAAGAGCGCCCTTCAATAAAAATCTGATGAATTTCGTCACTTAACGCATATAGCGATGTCAAACCGAGTGACAGCAGTTTTTTCGGTTTTTCAAATGTGAAATAAAAGGAACAGTTAAATAAGAAGCAAAGCAGAGTGAACTCGCAGAAGTGCGCAAGTTTTCTTATAATAAACTGAGTGAAAAAGCCACTTCCGAAAATCTTCATTATCAAATTAAGCAAAAATCCGCTTTGCTCAGATGATTCATCTGCACTTTGGGATGACAGGTAAAAGATTATACCCATAACCAAAACTGTTAAAATCCAGAATAAAATCGCTTTTTTATTGCTCTTCTCTTTGGGCATTGACAAAGCTCACCCTTCCTGTTCCAGCATGGAACTGAACATTTTTAACGCCTTTTGCCTGTGCAAAATAGCTTGACTGCCAGAGCATGGGGCAAACTGCATATGACTCTATTACCGTCTCTTCAGCCTGCTTGACATAATTAGCCTTATCTTTTATGTCGGATGCATTTTCAGCATTAATAAGTGCCTTTTCGAACTTCTTTGTATCAACCCCATTTATTGATGAAAACGAGTTTCTCAAAAATGAAAGCGCCGAATTTGAAGTTGCCTTATACGATACATATGCAATATCATACTCACCTTTTACCATTGCAGCAGAAAGCTCGCTTTTTTCAAGAGTTTTAACCTTAAGCGTAAAACTTATGGTTTCACCGCTTTTGTTCTTTGTCTGAGCACCGATACCGCCCTGAATTCCCTGGAGCATAAGCTTTGCAGAATCTTCAAGCTCGGGAGTTGTTACAACTGTTACGGTTATATCTTCAGTATCTAAAATATCAATAGCTTTTCTGAAAAGCTCATTACTTTTTTCCTGGTTTTCTTCCTTAATCGTAGTTCCTATAAGCTTATTTGCTTTCTCGGAATCAATTTTGCTTGATGAAGGTGTCAGATTTTTTGCAGGAGCAAGGTATTCCTTATCCGTTTCCTCATATCTTGAAAAGCCGAGACAGAAAGCGCGGCGCATCATCTTACTTTGGAAGATTTCGCTGTTTGTGTTGAAAACAAACGCAAGAGTTGTGTCGTTATATGGAATGAAAGTCAGTCCCGAATCATCTTTTATCTGTTCGCTCTGCTGAGGAGAGATATATGCAGCGTCATAATATCCGCTGACAAGCTTTTCAACAATCTGCTTGCTTTCGTCCTCATCGGGTATTTTCAGCGTCAGCTCAGTTGCTTTAGTCGGAGAGGGACCTTTATAGTATTCGTTTTTCTTCAAAAGATATGAGCTTTCAAGAATCTGGCTGACATAGAATTGTCCGTTAAAAAGCGTATACTTTGTTGAAAGACCGTATTTTCCTTTTGTTGCATTAAAGAACTCTTCGTTGCATGGCATTGCCGCTGCGCTTGTTAAGGCTTCCATAAAGGAATTATCCTCACCGCTAAGCGTTATAACAAGAGTATAGTCGTCAACGGCTTTTACGCCGAGAGTTTCAATCTTTTTCTTACCGCTGTTAATTGCAACTGCATTTTCAATTGACGAAACAGATGAAAACAGCGGACAATCTGTGCTGCTGTCAACTGCTCTTCTCAAAGCAAAAACAAAATCGTGGGCAGTTATATCGGGATTGAATTCATAACCGAGCATCTGCAGTCGGCTGTCCTTGAACTCGCCTTTTTTCTCGCCCTCGGTGTATTTTTCCGTATCTATATCCCATTTGAGACCTTTTTTAATTTTGAAGGTATATGTCTTACCGTTCTTGCTGACATCCCAACTTTCAGCTGCGCCCGCTCTGACCTTGCCATTGTCGTCAATTCTGATTAAGCCTTCAAAGGTGTTTTCAACAATCAGATATTCGTCGCTTGTTGCTGCAACCTGAGGGTCATAGCTGTTCACATCGCCCGAAAAGGGATAGATAAAATCAATTGCCTTTTCTTTTTTTGAACAGGAGGAAAAAACGCTTGCGGCAAAACAAACGCAAAGAAGCATTATTACGGTTTTTCTTAATATCTGCTTCATAGAGTCACTCCAAATAATTTCATAATATTATAACAGATTATTATATATAAATCAATGAAAATAAATTGAAAAGAAATAAAAAAGAGAGGGGTTTTCACCCTCTCTCATATTAATTATGTACTATGCAGATTTCTTTGATGTGATTGCTTTGATAATAAAGAGTGTTGCAACCATAAGTACCATTGAAATCGGAAGAACAATCCAAGCGTTCTGAATGAAGCCTGCAAGAATGTAGCTTACGAATGAAACGCCTGCAACTGTAAGCGCATAGGGAAGCTGAGTCGAAACGTGGTTAACGTGGTTACACTGAGCACCTGCGCTTGCCATAATTGTTGTATCGGAAATCGGTGAGCAGTGATCGCCGCAAACAGCACCAGCCATACAAGCCGAAACAGCGATAATTGTAATCTTGCTGTCTGTTCCCGAGAATACGGAAAGAACGATTGGAATAAGGATTCCGAATGTTCCCCACGATGTTCCTGTTGCAAAGGAAAGACCAACTGCAATAAGGAAGATAATTGCAGGAAGCATCATCTGTAAGCCAGATGCCGAACCTTCGATAAGCTGTGAGATGAATATCTTTGCTCCGAGAGAATCGGTCATAGCCTTTAAAGTCCATGCACAGCAAAGGATAAGAATTGCAGGAGTCATTGCGTTGAATCCTTCGGGAATTGCGCTCATGCAATCCTTAAAGGAGATAACTCTTCTGCACATAAAGTAGATAACTGCAAAAATAATTGTAACAAATGAGCCATAAACAAGACCTACGGAAGCATCACTATTTGAGAATGCACCAATGAAATCCTTGTAGCAATCCTCGCCCTGAGTAAAGAATCCGCCTGTGTAAACCAAGCCGATTATACAGGAAATGATGAGGAACAATACAGGAATAATAAGGTCGAATACTCTACCCTTCGGGTTAGCTTTTACCTCTGCCTTTTCGGTGAGCTCTTCAAGCTTTTCAACAGCTGCGCCCTTCTGAGCTGCTGCTTCAAACTTTTTCATCGGACCGTAGTCAAACTTAGCAAGAGAGATAACAATCATCATAACGATTGTTAAGATAGCGTAATAGTTATAGGGAATTGCAGAAACAAAGAGGCTCATACCGCTTTCTGCGCCTGCGCCCTTTGCAAAGCCTGCAACTGCTGCTGCCCATGAAGAAATGGGAGCAATGATACAAACAGGAGCAGCTGTTGCATCAATAAGATAAGAAAGCTTTTCTCTTGAAATATTCTTCTTATCGGTAACGGGACGCATAACAGAGCCAACTGTTAAGCAGTTGAAATAGTCGTCAACAAAGATAAGTACGCCGAGTGCAATTGTTGCAAGCTGAGCGCCAATTCTTGATTTAATATGCTTTGATGTCCATTCTCCGAAAGCAGCCGAGCCACCCGTTTTGTTCATCATTGCAACGAGCGCGCCCAGAAGAACAAGGAATATGATAATACCGATATTCCAAGCATCTGTAATTGAATCAATGAATCCGTCTTTGAAAACATGAACGATTGTTCCTTCAAAGCTGCCGCCTGAATAGATAATACCGCCTGCAAGGATACCAATAAAGAGTGATGAATAAACCTCTTTGGTAATAAGCGCAAGAAGAATTGCAATAATTGGCGGAACAAGTGCCCAGAAGGTTGCATATTTTGAAATAGATTCACGAACCTTTTTAAGAGCCGTCTGAATATTGGTTTCAAAATTTTCGTCACTTGTTACATTGTCTGCGTAGCTATCAACATACTCTGCAGCACCTTCATCTGTTGCAAGGTCATATTCGGAAACTTCACCGTCAACATCAACCGCAACAACATTTCCTTCAGCAGGTGCAGGATCGTCAGCAAAAACAGGAAGAGCTGTTAAGCCGAAGATAACAAGCAGTACTGAAAGAATCAGCATTGAACTGATTTTTTTCGCTTTGTTAAACATAATTTCCCTCCAAATAATTTGATTTAACAATTTAGCGTGCTAAATTACCTAAAGATAATATCATAATTTATGACATATGTCAATTATAAAAAAACACAATTTCCCATTTTTATCATAAAATACCTTGGAGGGTGATTGAGATTAAAAAGTTTTATGTGCCCGATACTTCGGATAAAAGACTAACATATGCAAAAAAAGAGCTTGAAAAACTCGGATATATTTCAACTGAAAACGAAGAAGATGCAGATTTTACTGTTCTTGGAGTTAATCCCGAAAGAGTGGATTTTGACACACCTGTTTTCGCAGGTAATGTTAGTAAAAATGGCGTATTTGACTATACAAAAGATGAAACTTTTGCAATAAAAAACGCTTATTTAACAGCTGAAGCAGCTCTTTCATTGGCAATTGATAACAGTGATTTAACCCTGATAAACTCCCCAGTACTAATCTGCGGATACGGCAGAATAGCAAAGGCACTTCATAGGTATCTTGAAGCATTCACGAAAGATATTACCATTTGTGCAAGAAGCTCAAAGCAACGGGCACTTGCACAAGCTGCAGGAGCAAAAGCAGTTAGTTTTGATAAGCTTAACTGTGCTAATTTCAATTTTATTTTTAACACTGTTCCCCATCCCGTTTTCAATGAAAAAGAGCTTAAAACAATTAAGAAAAACGCGCTTTTAATTGACCTTGCGTCGTTTCCGGGCGGAGTTGATTTACACTTTGCAAAGCACTATAAAATCAATCTGATAACCGCAAGAGGGCTTCCCGGTAAATACTCACCGAAAAGCGCAGGAATAATTGTTGCTCAGACAATAGAAAAGCTGATAAAGGAGGAAGGTTTATGAAAATCGGATACTGTTTAACGGGCTCGTTCTGCACCTTTTCAAAGAGCATTGAAGCAGTTAAAGAGCTAGTTAAATCAGGATATGATGTTACACCGATTATGAGTGAAAATGCCTACACTACGGACACACGTTTCGGAGACGCAAAAGATATACAGAACGAACTTATAAGCATTACGGGAAACAGCATTATTCATACAATCAGGCAAGCCGAGCCGATAGGACCGAAAAAGATGTTTGATGTTCTCTGCGTTGTTCCCTGCACGGGCAATACCTTAGCTAAACTTGCAAACGGAATTACCGACACTTCGGTTACAATGGCAGTTAAATCCCATATAAGAAATGCCCGCCCCGTTGTTATCGGCGTTTCAACAAACGACGCACTCGGCGCGGCAGCAAAGAATATCGGAACTCTTATGAACTACAAGAACTATTATTTTATTCCCATAGGAATGGACGATTGCATTAACAAACCAAAATCAATGGTCTGCGATTTCACAAAGGTTTTGCACACAATCCAGCTTGCATATGAGGGAAAAGAAGTTATTCAGAAAATCTTTTAGCATAAAAAAACAGGGACACATTCAGTGTCCCTGAAATACTTTTATTATTCTTCTGTTGCTTCTTCAGCTGCAGGAGCTTCCTCAGCGGGAGCCTCTTCAACTGCGGGTGCTTCCTCAGCGGGAGCTTCTTCAACAACAGGAGCAGCTTCTTCTGCAGGCTCTTCAGCAGGTGCCTCTTCAGCTGCAGGAGCTTCCTCTTCAACAGCAAGCTCGGGAATAACTTCATTTTCCTCGGGCTTTTCGAGAAGCTCTTTGATTGAAAGAGAAACTCTCTTCTTCTCAAAGTCGATATCGATAATCTTTGCCTTAACAACTTCGCCAACTTTAAGAACATCCTGAGGAGTCTTAATTCTTTCCCAAGCAATCTGGCTTATATGGATAAGGCCGTCAACTGTGGGAAGGATGTTTGCGAATGCGCCGAATGTTGCAAAGCTAACGATTTTAGCATCAACAACAGAGCCAATTGGATAATCTCTCTTGAGGATTTCCCACGGATTATCTTCAATCTTTCTGAAGCCGAGTGAAATCTTTCTTGTTTCCTCGTCGAGCTTTTTGATTGTTACTTCAACAACATCGCCAACATTAACAACCTCGCTGGGGTGCTTGATTCTTGACCATGAAAGCTCGGAAATATGTATCATACCGTCAATTCCGCCAAGGTCAACAAATGCGCCGTATGAAGTTAAGGACTTAACTGTTCCTTCGAGCTTCATTCCCTCTTCGAGTTTAGCCCATGCAGCATCCTGCTCTTCTTTTCTCTTTGCATCTGCAACAACCTTGATTGAAGCGCGTGCTCTTCTTCTTGACGGGTCTACGTCAATAATTTTGAACTGAACATCACAGCCCATTAATACATCGAGTTCCTGATTTCTCGGAAGACCTGTTAACGGTGCGGGAACAAAAACTCTTGTTCCTTTGGTTGTTACGAGAATACCGCCGCGAACAACCTGAGTTACGGTACCTTCGAGAATTTCGTCAGCTTCTTTTGCAGCAACGATGTCTTCCCAACCTTTTGTTGCATCGAAAAGACGTTTTGAAAGCTTAAGAACTCCGTCCTGGTCGTCTGTTTTCATAATAACCAGGTCGATTTCATCACCAATTGCAACAACATCTTCGCACTTAGCAACAGGCTCTGCACTTAAATCATCAATTGCAACCACACCTGTCTGCTTTCTTCCGGGAACATCAACATAAACCTCTGTGGGAGTAATGCCAACAACGGTTCCCTTTACTACTTTTGAGTTGTCACTTTCCTTAAAAGACTCATTGAGTAATTCTTCAAAGGATGCCTCACCATCAGCAGATGCTTCGACAGCAGGCTTGGTTTCAGCCGTTTCAGCGGTTTCTGCTGTCTCCACAACTTCTTCAGTTACGGCTGAAGTTGTTTCAACTTCCTTTTCTTTAATTTCTTCGGACATGGATTTGAGTACCTCCTTGATAATTACCGAGGGTGTCGAAGCCCCGGCAGTAACGCCAACTACATCATAATCCTCAAGATTAATGTCTTTCAACTCGTCCGCCGTTTCAATGAGAAACGACTTGCAATTTTCGGAACACACCTCGTGAAGCTTACATGTATTTGATGAATGACGCCCTCCGATGACAATCATAGCATCTGATTGTTTTGAGATTTCAGCTGCCTCATATTGTCTTTCGGACGTAGCATTGCATATTGTATCAAAAATTTGACAGTTTGTACATACCTTTTTAATAATTTTTTCGCATTTTTCCCATTCTTTTTTGGAAAAAGTTGTTTGACAGACACAAATGCACTCTGACTTTTCGACAAAATTATTTTCTTGTATAATTTTTAGCAATTCTGTCTCATTTTTGAAAACAAAAAATTTACCATTGCAGTACGATGCAATACCCAAAACTTCGGGATGTTTTGCATCTCCTGCAATCAGAACAGTAACATTTTTGTCCTGCTTTTTTACTATGTTATGTATTTTGGTTACAAACGGACAGGTTGCATTAACAAAATCAATTTTGCTTTTTTCAAGCTCATCAATTATTTGCTTCTCAACTCCGTGAGTTCTTATAACAAGCTTATATCCCTCTTTGCAGTCGGACGGAGATTCGGCAATAATGACTCCCCTGCTCTTTAAATCGTCAACAAGCTGAGCATTATGAATAATCGGTCCGAGCGTGCAGACTTTCTCGTTATTATCAACCATATTGTAAACAAGCTCAACCGCCCTGTTCACTCCAAAGCAAAAGCCTGCGGTTTTTGCGAGATTAATCTTTTTCAAGGTTGTTTTCCGCCTCCCAGAGCTCGGTTATTCTTTCCATAACAAGATTTGCAGCTCTCTTAATATCATGGGGACCGAAATCCTCTTTATCAAATCCCATCTCATCGGGAGTTATAAGCTTACCGTATGAAACGGTTATTTTCGAGCCGACCTTAATTGGTCCGTTGCTGTAAATTGCAACAGGAAGAACACTTGCGTTAGTTGCTTTTGCAATAACTGCAACACCCGATTTTGCCTTCTGGGGAACGCCGTTTTTGTCCTTTATTCTTCTTCCTTCAGGGCATATTGCCATAACATGACCCTCCTCAATAATCTTCTCGCCGTAGTCAATGGCGGAAGTGTCGCCCTGACCTCTTTTAACAGGAAATCCGTACATATGGGTAATAAACCATGCTGCAAATGGATTTTTGAAAAGCTCAGCCTTAGCCATAAAGTGAAGAACGGGCATTTCCTTGGGATAGCCAACAAAAACAGGGTCAATCGCACAGGTATGATTGATTGCAACTATGTATCTTGTTGTGTCCTGGGGAATGTTTTCAATTCCTTTGAAGCTAAGCTTATAAAACGGCTTAAAAAACGGCTTTGCGGCAACTTTAAGAAAGCTGTAGAGTTTATAATCTTTAATTTGTGAATAATCAAATTCTTTCATCAGATGTTCTCCTTAACGATATTAATAACTGCCTGAATAGATTCTTCAAGATTCAGCTCGGAGGTATCAAGAAGAACTGATTCCTCGCTCGGTTTAAGCGGAGCAATTTCTCTGTGAGAATCCTGATAATCGCGCTGATTAACATCTGCAAGAACATCCTCATACATAACGCTCTCGCCCTTTTCAATCAACTCATCATATCTTCTTTTAGCTCTGCATTCGGGAGAAGCAAAAAGGAATATTTTAACATCGGCATTCGGAAGAACAACGGTTGCAATATCTCTTCCGTCCATAATTACATTGTTCTTTTTTGCAATATCTCTCTGAAGGTCAAGAAGAAATTCGCGAACCTTCGGAATTGCGGAAACAGCGCTTGCGCCCATAGAAATTTCAGGTGTTCTTATTAATGATGAAACATCCTCACCGTCGAGAAAAACAGCCTGAACACCATTAATATACTTAAGTTCAACTTCAATATCGCTGAGCATATTAATAATCTTATCAGTGTCGCCTAAAATGCCCTTCCTCTGTGCTGAAAGCGCAACAGTTCTGTAGAGCGCACCCGTGTCAACATAGATGTAGCCGAGCTCCTTTGCAGCAGCTTTTGCAACTGTGCTTTTTCCTGCGCCTGCAGGTCCGTCGATAGCAATGTTTATCATAGTAAATCTCCTTTTATGAGCATTAATTTAATTGACCGAGCAAAGCGAGAAACCGAAAACTCGGAACTCGGGGCTCGGGGCTCGCAACTTTAAATATTTTCACCACATACATATCCTGTTGAAAAGGCAATCTGCAGATTAAATCCGCCGGTATAGGCATCAACATCAATAACCTCGCCTGCAAAGGACAGATTATCAATAATTTTTGATTTCATTGTTTTCGGGTCAATTTCTTTGACATTAACTCCACCCGAGGTTATAACCGCTTCTTCAATCGGTCTGAAATCAGTTATATCAACGGTGAAATTCTTTAACAGATTTACAAGCTTTCTTCTTTCTTCCCTTGTTATCTGATTGCATTTTGTTGATGGCTCAATTCCGCTGAGTTTAACAACAGTCGGAATGATTTTATTCGGAAGCAGTTTTGAGAGAGAATTTATGAAATCTCTGTTTTTATTCTCCTCAAAATCCAGTGCAGGTTTCAAATCAATAACAAGCCTATAGTTTCGCTCTTTAGGGTTTTTCATATGTGCCGAAGCAGAAAGAATAACGGGTCCGCTGACACCGAAATGAGTGAAAAGCATTTCGCCGAAATCACTGTAAACAGTCTTTTCACCATCAAGAAATGTAATACTGATGTTTTTCAGCGATAAGCCCTGTAATGAAGGGATGAAATTGTTTGAACAAACAAGGGGAACAAGCGAAGGTTTCAGATTGGTTACAGTATGCCCCGCCTGCTTTGCAAATGTATATCCGTCGCCTGTTGAGCCTGTCTGCGGATAGCTTTTTCCGCCCGTGCAAATTGCAACTGCGTCACAATCAATTCTATCCCCGTTTTCAAGCAAAACAGCTTTGACTCTGCTGTCTTCTATCTCAAGACTTTTTGCAGGACTGCTTATGATTCCGGCACCGCTGTTTTTTGCATATTTAACAAGCGCGTCAACTATGTCGACAGCCTTATCCGAAACGGGAAAAACTCTGTTTCCCCTTTCAATTTTTGTTTCAACGCCGAGCTCTTCAAAAAGAGCAATTGTGTCATAAGGCATAAAAGCCGAAAACGCTGAAAACAAAAATCTCGGATTGGTTGGAACATTTGATATTAATTCATTAATGTCGAAGCAGGCATTTGTTACATTACACCTGCCCTTTCCCGTTATCATAACCTTGCGAGCAGGCCGTTCGTTCTTCTCAACAACGGTAACATCAAGACCTCTTAAAGCTGCCCTTGCAGCTGCAATTAATCCCGACGCTCCTGCACCGATTATTACCACTTTTCTGTTATTCATAACTATATATTATAATTTATATGTCGAGTTCTGTCAATTGTTCACTGAGATTTTCCCACTCTTCATACAGCTTTTCTTTGAGCTTTGTTTTTTCGTCAAGAGCCTTTGTCAGCTCCATTAATTCCTCGTAATCAGCGTTTTGCATTTTTTCTTCAATAAGCGCTGTTTCGTTTTCTGCCTCTTCAATTTCCGTTTCACATTTTGAAAGCCTTGTTTTAGCCTTTCTTAAAGCGGACTGACGCTCTTTTTTAAGCTGATATTCGTTTGGCTTCTTTTCTTTAGGAGCGTTATCGGATGAGCTGTTATCGGGAGAAAGGTTATTCTTCTTTTCAAGGTATTCATCATAGTTTCCATAATACTGAGTTACTCCATCTTTTGAAAGCTCGAGAATTCTTGTTGAAAGCTTGTTGATAAAGTATCTGTCGTGGGAAACAATGAGCATTGTTCCGCTGTAGTCAAGAAGTGTGTTTTCAAGCTCCTCCCTTGAAAAAGCATCAAGATGATTTGTCGGCTCGTCGAGAAGCAAAAAGTTAAACTTTCCGAGCATAAGTTTCAAAAGCGCAACTCTTGCTCTTTCACCGCCCGAGCATTCGGAAAGGTTTTTGAAAACATCCTCCCCTTTAAAAAGGAATGCCGCAAGCGCCGAGCGCACCGAGGTTTCGCTCATTGCAGGAAAGGATGACCAGATTTCATCAATAACTGTTTTGCTCAAATCAAGCTTTGCCTGAACCTGGTCAAAATATCCCGTGAAAACATTTGCACCGAATTTGAAATATCCGCCGTCAGCACTGTAGTCTTTCATAAGAATTTTGAGAAGGGTTGTTTTTCCGCAGCCGTTTTCACCGAGAAGGAATACCCGCTCATTTCTTCTGACACTGAAAGACGCATTTTCAAATATCTTTTTGCCCGAAAAGCTTTTTGAAAGGTTGCTGACATTCAGTACCTCTTCACCGCTGATGAATTTAGGCGTGAAATCAAAGCGAATTCGCTCAACCTTTGAATCGGGAACAACAATCTGAGCCTTAAGCTTTTCAAGTCTTTTTTCTTCGCTTTCGGCTTTTTTAATACTCTTTTCCCTGTTCCACTGACGCTGCTGAGTTATGATGCCTTCAATACGCTCGATTTCCTTCATATCGTTTTTGTATTTTTCTTCAATGGCTTTTTGCTCAGCCTCTTTCTTTTTGAGGAACACGGAATAATTGCCCAGATAGGAACGGCATTTTCCGTTTTCTATCTCGATAGTTTTATTGGTTATTCTGTCGAGAAAATATCTGTCGTGAGAAACGATTAAAAGCGCACCCGAAAAGTCCTTCAAAAAGCCCTCAAGCCATTCGAGAGCCTTTAAATCAAGATGGTTTGTCGGCTCGTCAAGAAGAAGAAAATCAGCCTTTGAAAGCAGAAGCTTTGCAAGAATGAGCTTTGATTTCTGACCGCCCGAAAGCGCGGAGGTCGGCAAATCAAAATCCTTTTCGTCAAATCCGAGTCCGATAAGAGCAGAACGGGTTAAACTCTTATATGTGAGTCCGCCGTCGCGAGTGAAAACATTGGTTAAATAGTCCTGGCGCTCGATATTCTTTTCCTGATTTCCAACGCCGTTTGTAAGATTATGCGCTATCTCTTCAAGCTCTTTTTCAACTTCAATTAAATCATCAAAAACGGAAATCAGCTCGTTATAAACGGTTTTATTCTCGGAGCAGGTGTGCTGTTCCATATATCCGATTTTTGTATTTTTTGAAATAAAACAGTTTCCTTCTGTCGGCTCATAATCACCGGTAATGATTTTAAACAGAGAGGTTTTACCCGCTCCGTTACATCCGATTAAGCCAACTTTTTCCTTCTCTTTGATATCAAAAGAAACGCCTTCAAAAAGCGTTTTTTCTCCAAAAGAGAGCATTAAATTCTGAACATCAAGAACTGCCATATTTTTTTACAAATCTTTCTTAAGTATCAATCTTTTCTATTTTACATCAAATCGTCTTGAATTAAAAGAGTTTTTTTGATATTATTATAATAATATGATAAGTGAGAGGATTAATTATGGAAATACTAAAACTGAACCCTGTTTTTAAAGACTATATCTGGGGCGGAAACAGACTTAAAAGCGATTACGGTTTTGATACGGGATTTGACAAAACAGCTGAAGGCTGGATGCTCGCATGCCATAAGGACGGAATGAACACCGTGGCTTCAGGTAAATATGAGGGCAAAACACTTCAGGAGCTTTTTGACGAAATCGGACTTGAAAAAATTGCAGGCAAAAACTGCCTGAAATTCCCCTATTTCCCTGTTCTGATAAAGCTTATTGACGCATTCGACAATCTTTCTGTTCAGGTTCATCCCGATGATGAATACGCAAGAAGAGTTGAAAATGAATTCGGCAAAACCGAAATCTGGTATGTTCTTGACGCTGTTGACGATGCTGAACTTATTTACGGTTTTAATGAGAAAATCACTTCCGAGGAATTCAAAGAAGCGATTGAAAACAATACTTTACTTGACAAGCTCAACAGAGTTAAGGTCAACAAGGGCGATTTATTCTTTATTGAAGCAGGAACAGTTCACGCAATCGGCAAAGGCGCTTTGATAGCTGAAATTCAGCAGAATTCAAACTGCACATACAGAGTTTATGACTACGGAAGAGTCGGCAAAGACGGCAAACCCAGAGAGCTCCATATTCAAAAAGCAATTGATGTTTCGAAAACCGAGCCACCGAAATATGACATAAAACCTCAGGGCGAAGAAATTGAAACAAATTCAAATATATCCCAGCTCTTAACAAAATGCGATTTGTTCACCGTTAACAGATACGCCGTTAAAAACGAAATAACTCTTAAAACAGATGATAAAAGCTTTAATCATATTCTTGTTATTGACGGCAGCGGAAAGGTTGAAAACGAAGAAGCAAAGAAGGGCGATTCCTTCTTTGTTCCGGCAAACTTCGGCGAATACAAAATCAGCGGAGATATTGAAATTCTGGTAACTGAAATTTAATAGTATAAAAACACCCCTTAAAGCCAAAACTAAGCTATAAGGGGTGATTTTTTATGAAGATTTTTGATAGAATTGCGCTTATTTTAACAATCATAGGCGGAATTAACTGGGGACTCATAGGAATATTTCAATTCGATTTAGTTGCCTGGATTGGCGGCGGTCAGGACGGAGTCTTCGCAAGAATTATTTACACACTTGTTGCTCTTTCAGCAATCTGGTGCATCAGTCTTTTATTCAGAAACAGAGCGCTTGAAGACTGAACGAATTGAAAATTGATAATGGAGAATGGAGAATGGAGAATTGCGGTTACTCGCTGCGCTCAAACAATAATTATAATTGACCGAACGAAGTGAGATACCAAAATTCTCAATTCTCAACTCTCAATTCTCAATTATTTAATCGCCATATGACTCTGCATTTCGTCCTTGATTTTTGCAAGAATACGCTTTTCAAGACGGGAAATATATGACTGAGAAATGCCCATATTATCGGCAAGCTCCTTTTGCGTGAGCATTTTTGCTCCGCCCAGTCCGAAGCGCTGCTGCATAATATGCTTTTCTTTTTGTGAGAGATTTGAAACAATATACCTAAGCAGCCTTTTTTCGTCCTCGTACTCAATTCCCTGACTAATTTCATCGGGCTCGGAGCCGAGAACATCGCGCAGCGTCAGCTCGTTGCCGTCCCAGTCAACGGACAGAGGCTCGTCAAAGGACATCTCACTTTTTGAGTTTGACGCTTTTCTTAAATACATAAGTATTTCGTTTTCAATACACCTTGATGCATATGTTGCAAGCTTGATATTTTTATCGGGATTATAGGTTTTCACCGCCTTCATAAGACCAATTGTTCCTATTGAAACCAAATCCTCGGCGCTTGCGGTTTTTGCCTCATACTTCTTTGCTATGTAAACAACAAGGCGAAGATTATGCGTTACAAGCAAATCCCGATTATCGTTATTGCCGTTTCTTATCTGATTAATAATTAATTCTTCATCCTCCTTACTTAGCGGAGGAGGCAGTGTTTCGGGTCCGTTTATGTAGCAGCAGTATTCTTCGTATGCAATTACTTTAACGATAAAATTGAATATTTTGTTTAAGATACTCATATAAATCACCTATACTGATAATATTTCGGGGTTGATTATTGCCGAAAAGCTCTCGGAGTTTATTTCATCGCTCAGCGCGATATATACATTACTTATTTCTTCATACCCCCTTGATGTTTTTATCTTAACACTCTGCGGTTTGTACGCATAGAGAAAAGAGGTGGAATTCACTGTTGAAGCAGGAATCAGCCTGGCGCCATTCTCGTCAAAAAGCTCTTTAATGCTTTCTTTTTTAACTATAATAACGGGATAGTCTGAGAACGGCTCGCGAAGCTTATTGCCCGTATCGCTCAGAGCAAAAACCTTTTTGCTTTTTGAATTGTTTTCAATTATCAGCGTGTATATTTCCCCTGCACCGAGCTTTTTATTATAAAATCTGATAATAATGCAGGATATTATATATGCAAACACTGCACTCAAAAGCAGTTCCCTTGCGTTGATATCAAAATATATTTCGCCGTTATGAGTGCAGATTTTGCTGTTGCCGAATAGCATCTGTAATCCCGAAATAATACCGAGGAAAACGAAGTTTGAAAACAGAAAAATCAGCAGTATCCTAAAAAAGGTTTTCACTCTCACAAATCCGAAGGAGATAAGAATCATTATCACCGCACAGAGCACCTTTGATGAAACGGATATGTATATTGGTATTTCATCAAGAAGGATTATCAGCGAATACAGCCCTCCGATAACGGAGGCAAAAACAATTCGGAAAATCTTTGCGCCCCTTTTGGCAATTTTTGCGGATATTTCAAGCAGCAAAAAGGTTATGAAGAAATTCACGATGAAAAGAATATCTGCATAAATAACAATAAAAATCCCCCCTTGCAGATTCATTATAATCTGCAACGAGGGGATATTTTGTCAAAGGATGATAGTAAAATTGATAATTATAGCAAAGCATAATTATCAATTTTAGTTTCGAGTTGCGAGTGCCGAGTTCCGAGTTGTCGGTTTCTTCCGGTCAATAAGTTCAAAGCATTTAAAAATGAAACTAACTCTTCTGAAATATAATCGGGAGGCTCGGGAGAGCCTCCCCTACTCATTATAGATATTTTATCGTAACCGAGAACTCGGAACTCGGAGCTCGCAACTCGCAACTTATTTAAAATACATATAATACTGGCACTTGATTGTTCCGTTATAGAGCTTACGGCGTTTGTCTGCCTTTCTGCCGAAGGCTTTTTCAAATTCCTCGTCGGGGGAAATAATTCCGTAGCTCCAGCCGTATTTTGAAACGAACTTTTCGCCCATAATGTGATAGATTCTTTTTGCTTCCTTGTAATCAAGCATTCTTTCTCCATAGGGCGGATTGGTTACAAGGGTTCCCTTTTCAGTTGAAGGTGCAAAGTCTTTTATGTCTTTAACATCAAGATTTAAGAATTTATCAACCTTTGCGTTTTTGGCATTGATTTTTGTCAGTTCGATTGAGTTTTCGTCAATATCACTGCCGAAAGCGATAAAATCTGTGTCTGTTTTTATTAAGTCACGGCATCTTTCGCGCTCGCTCATCCATACGCTTTCGGGAATGAGTCCCCAGCGGTCAACATCAAAATTGCGGTTAATTCCGGGAGCAATATTGTTTGCAAGCATTGCGCCCTCAACAAGAATTGTTCCGCTTCCGCAGCATGGGTCATAGAGTGTGTGATAATGCCTTAGCTTTGACAGAGAGCACATTGCAGCGGCAAGAGTTTCTCTTATAGGTGCTTCGTTGCCTTTTGGACGGTATCCCCTTTTATGAAGGCTTGCACCGCTTGTATCAAGCATAATGCATACTTCATCTTTTATAATAGAAAACTGAATCTGATGAACGGGTCCCGTTTCTTCAAACCAAGAGATTTTATAATCCTCTTTGAGAGATTCAACAATTGCCTTTTTGATTATTTTCTGGCAATCGGGAATTGAATGCAGGGTTGAATTAATCGAAAAGCCTTTTACGGGAAAAGTGTCATTACTTCCGATAAATTCCGACCACGGAAGATTCTTTACGCCCTGAAAAAGCTCTTCAAAGGTTACAGCATTGAATCTGTCGAGAACAATAAGAATTCTTTCTGAGAAGCGCGACCAGATATTTGCCCTTGCAAGAATTGTTTCATCACCTTCAAAAAACACTCTTGCATTTTCGGAGCAGACATTTTCAGCGCCAATCTGTTTAAGTTCGTCGCTTACCAAGCCTTCAACACCGAGAAGGCACGGAGCGGTCATAAGTAAGTTCATAGTTTTATCCTTTAAAAAATTACGGGCGGATGATATCCGCCCCTACAAATAGTATTTTATGAAATGTCGTAAAAAACTGTTTCGCCGTCTTTTACATAGCCCTTTTCTCTTGCCTTTTGCTCAATATAATCATTTTTGTTATCGGAATTAAGAATTGCCTTAATCTTTTCGTTTTCCTTTACCTGAGCTTCATACTGAGCGTCAAGCTCAACAGCCTGAGCTTTAAGCCTGCTGATATCGGAATAATTTGATATCAAAGTATATGAGCAATAAGAAACAAGCCCGATAAAGAAAATTGCAATAACGAGTTTGATAAATGATTTGCTTTTGATGAAATTCGAAACTTTTTTATTCAATCCTATCGCCTCATACACACTTTTATATGAAAACACTTCATATACGCTTAGTATATTTACTATAACACATTATATAGGTGAAATGCAATAGTTTTTTTAAACTTTTTCACTATTTTTTTGCAGTTTTTTTGATTTTTTCTTTTTTAATCTTTTCTTTTTAACTTTTGTTAAACAACTTGTTGAAAACTCAGCGATTCTGTGGAATAAAGCCAGATATATGAGAAATGAAACAAATGTATCCACAACAAAAAATGTTCTCATTTCTCCGCTGTTGAAGGCGATTAAAAAGCAAAAGAATGAAAAAGCACAAACCACCATAAATAGTATATCGATAAAAAATTCAAAAATCCGATTATTTATCAGTTTTCGAAGAATATAAAACACATCGTATATAATTCCAAGTCCAATTCCCAGAACAAAGAAAGCAATCAGGCTTTTTTCTATGAAAACAACTTCCCGAAAAAGCTTTTTGCATTTGTTTTCTCGCTGTATACAACTGCGGTTATTCTTCCGCTGACTTTGAGTATGCCGTTATCAAGGTCGAGCGCTTCAACAAGCAGATGACTCCCTTTGATTAACACATTGCCCAAGTCACAGGCTGCATTAACCTCTTCCTCGTTGAAAGAAGCAACATCATTTATCCCTGTTATTTCAACCGATTCCCTGTTCTGAATCATTAAACTGTGTTTTTTCTTTTCAAAACTTTCCTGCATAATTTAAAACCTCCGATAAAGCATATGCCGTATCGGAGGTTTGTATAACTACTCTTTTCCTACATTTTTGAGATTGCTTACCAAATTTTCGATATCGCCTTTAAGGCTTTGAAGTATCTCGATGTTTTCGCCGAGTTCTCGGTTTGATTCAGCAAGCTGTCTTTCAAGATTTGCATTGATAATCTCAAGACGCTGATTCTCAAACTCAGCTTCATTCAGAGCCGCTTTAAGCCTTGCGTTTTCTTTTCTCAGTTGTTCATTCTCTTTATTCTTAGGATAAATAGCCATAATTATTAATTATGAATCGATATCTGTGTCGGTCTCGAAGAAGCGTGAGCCGAGCCAGGTTTGTTTGATTGTGTAAGACTTTTCAAGCTTTTCAATTGTCTTGGTTGTATCATCGCTTGCAAGTGACTGCTGAGCAGTGTACTCCCAAACAGTTAAGTCATTTGTCTTTTCGAAGTAAATGATATGATAACCGTACTCGGTCTTAACAATGTCTACATCGCCTGTCTTGCGGTCTGAATTGAAGCACCACGCATTGAATGTGGGAACCATCTGGTTGGGAGTTATGTTCTCATAGATTCCGCCGTCGCTTGCATTGCTGTCCTTTGAATACTTTTCAGCAAGCTTGCCGAATGACTCAGCAGTTTTTTCGCCTTTTTTGTATTCAGCAAGAACCTTGTCGGCTCTCTTCTTAGCGTTTGTCCACTCTTTTTCAGAAGCTTCGCTCGGTGTTTCAGCATCTGTTTCGGTTGTTTTTCCGTCGTCGCCCTTTTCATTCTTGAAAGGCTTGATAAGAATGTGGCGGACTGTTACGGTTTTAACATCAGAAAGTCTTGCAGGAGTGATGATATAAACAACAGATGTTGACTGCTGCTTAACATCTCCGGCTTTTCTCTTTGAAGAGAATACCCAATCAAGTCCGGGATACTTATCATCCTCGGCAGTTGCAATAGCACCGTTCATGCCCTGAAGGGTTCCTTTTGTGATGTTCTTATATGTTGTTTCAACTTCGTTCTTGTTTGCTTCTTTATCGAAGTCAGATGATGAATACTCGGAAGCAAGCTCTGCAAAGTTTGAACCGTCCGCATTAAGAGCTGCTTTGAATGCCTTTGCGTCATCCTCGCTGTCGCACTCAAAATACTTGATGTCAACGCTTACAAGATCTGCTTTATTCTCATCGCGGTACTTTTCATATTTAGACTCATCATACTGCTTTGAATTAAGCTCTTTCTGGTAATCGCTCTGATAGTTTTCGGAAATATACGAAATAGTAGCTTCCTTGCGGAAAACCTCTTCTGTTACGCCCTTACCCATTGCAGCGGTGAGATATCCGCTTACAGTAAAGTCGTAGCCGTTTGCTGTTTCCTTATAGTTATCAATTGCTTCTTTAAGCTCTTTTTTCTGGTCGTCTTTAATCTTGGGCTCTTTGCCGTTATTTGCCTTAACAGCTTCATAATAATATGTGTAGGTTGATTTGATATTATCAAGAACCTGGTCGTGCATATACTGTGCCCAGGTGATTTCCTTGTCCTCATCATCGGGATCAGTTGTCTTCTGAGCTGAGAGCTTTTTATCAAAGTCAATCTTCTGGTCTTCAGGAACTTCCATTCCGTACTGCTCATACTGCTGTTGGGTCTGCTGAAGCTGATTATAGAGCATTGCATAATAGTAGTTATAGGTGCTTACCTTAACAGCGTGTTTCTTGCCGTCACCATCTTTAATAACCATACCTGTTAAAGTGCTCTGCGGAATGCTGAGCGTTCCGAGTAAGCCATGGCGTACCATACCGCTCTGGACATATGCAAAGAGAAGTGCACAAACAATAACAATTGCAATACAAGCTTTAATTCTCTTCTGAACAATCGGAGCAAGCGGAATTGTCATTCCGTCCTTACTCTTGATGATTGCATCGCGCTGAGCAATTAAATCATCACGCTGACGGCGAAGCTTTGCTTTTTTCTTCTCATCGGTCTCTTCGGCAATCTGAGCTTTAAGATCACGCACCTGAGCAACGATTTCAGTTTTTCTTGCTTCAGCCTTTTCTTTCTTTTTATTAAGCTTTTCTTCGGCTTTCTTGGCTTTTTCTTCAGCCTTTTGCTCTTTAGCAGCAGCTTTTTCGGCTTTTTTTGCAGCCTTGTCAGCTTTATCTTCTGCCTTATTCTCCTTTTCTTCAAGGAGTTCTTCAGTTTCTTTTTCGATATCTTTTCCCATAGTATTTCCCTTAGCCTTTCAACGCTAATTTTTTATCCACAATATTTTACTATAAAATATTTGATATTACAAGTATTTTTTTATTCAGCAGTTGTCAAGTCGTCTGTTTCAGCTGCCTGCGGTTTTGCAACCGTTGTTTTCTTCATTGCACCTTTGTGCTTTTTAACCTCAAATGATTTGATATATTTCAATTCATTTTCGGTTTTAACAGCGGATTTGCATTTAAACTTTGTTGAAGTTGTATCTTCAACGAAGTACATAATATGATAGCCGTATTCCGACTTAACAATTCCTGTGTCACCGTATTTTCTCTTCTTATCGGTTGACCACTTTTCAAAACTCTTTACCATACGGCCGAGCTGTGTTCCTTCATAAAGACCGCCGTAAAGTCCGCTTGAACCGCTGGAGGTTGACTCGGTATCTTCTGAATACTTTTCAGCAAGAAGAGCAAATGAATATTCGGTTTTGTCGCCTTTTTTGTATTCCTCGTAAATCTTGTTTGCTTTCTTTTCTGCTGCAGCCCACTGAGCCTTTGTTGCCTTTTTGGTTTTTCCGTTTTCGTCTGCTTCACCTGTATCGGGCATAATCAGAATATGTCTTACCGAATATACTTCATCATCAGCAATCTTTGCTTCGCTTAATTTGAGAAGAATGAAGAACATTGAATTGGTTTCATCATAGAAATAGCTGCAGTCATTAACTTTTGTTTTATCATCAAAGAGCCATTTAACTCCTGCTTCTGTAAATGATGTATCACTGCTGCTTATTGAAACTTCAACACTCTTTGCAAGTTCCTCTGCACAGTCATCCGCACTTTCAAACTGACCTGCAGAAACATAGTTATCAATTATCTCTTTACAAGCAAAGGGAATCTGCTTTTTCAAATCTTTAACATTCTTGATTTTCGAAACATATTCCTTAACTTCTTTTTCTGCCTTTGTCTTAGCTTTCTCATCGGTTGATGAAACAATATAGGGAAGATATGCAAATTCAACAACTGAATACTCATCCTTATGCTTGTTGAAATATGCCTCAACTTCCTTCTCGTCAACTTCGTTGTTAACCTGGTACTTATTATAATAGTTATTAGCAAGGAATGACTGATTCACAATCTTTTTGATTGTTGCAAGTCCGCAGTATTCTCCGTATGTTTCGGAAATGTAAGCATCAACCGACTGGTTTGAATCCTTTGCGGACTGCTTAATGCTCTGAATATTTGATTTGATTGATTCCTTCTGGGTTTCGCTTAAGGTTATGCCGTTTTCAACTGCTTCCTGATAATAAGCTGTTATATACTGAATACGCTCAATTGTTTCGTTTTCAAACATCTGAGCCCAAGTTACCTCGTTACCGTCAGCATCCTTGGTCTTTTGTTTTGAAAAATCCTTTGTCGGGTCAAGGTCAACCCCACCCTGCTGAGCATAGCTGATGTAGTTATTTGAAACAGCATTGTAATAATAGTTATACATTCCTATTGAAACATCGGTTTCGTCGACAGTAAGCGCAACGTTACCGGGATTCATTTTTTCATTTGTGTTAGGAACCGTATAGTATCTTACGCCGAAGAAAATAAGAACAGCTGCGATAATTGCACATAATGCGGCAGCAGAAGCAAATTTTACAGCATTAATAGCATTTTTTGAAGGTTTATTGCTTGTAATAATTGGCTGAGTAGGCGGTGCTGCAGGCGCGGACGCAGGCTTAAACGGTGCTGCAGGCGCACTCTCTTCCTCTTTTTCTTCAGGAATTGGCATCGAAATCCCAATTGTCATTTTCTTCATATTTAACTTCATTCGGGTTAAACGATTCTTCCTTTGAATTCTCGTCTTTTCCGAGCTCGTTTTCTTTAATTTTATCGCTCATAATCCTACTCCTATAAAATTAATGTATTAATTATACTATATTATAATTAATAATGCAAGACCTAATATTTTTTTAGAGTATCTACATATTATTACAAATATCTTGCATAATACAACCTCTTGTGGTATTATCAATATTGTATTAATAATTATATATTGGCAAGGATGTGAGATTATGCTCTCCGGGGGCAGCCCACAAACAGACAAAAAACTCTTTACGTTTCTTCTTGTTACGCTTGGCGGTTCTTTTGTTTTTCCTGAATATATTGCACCGCTTTTTGTTTTCTTTTTATATATCTACTTTATTATCCACTTTAAAAGCACCAACAGAAACGCAAAACTCGGCGATATCGGAAAAGTATTCTTTGCATATATGTGCTATATGGTTATTTCCGGCATATGGAGCAATACCCATGTTTTATCCGTTTTAATCGGTCTGTTATGGATGGGATGTTTCCTCGGATATATTATGGTTGCAAACATAGTCAACACCGAAGAAAAGCTGAAAAATGCAATAACCGCAATAAATATTTCCGCGGGAATTACGGGCGGAATCGGCATTGCGGAATTTGTTACATACAACCTGACAAAACACACCAAGTGGTTTAATTTCATTGTTGCAAATCCGCTGTATTACAATATTAATGACAAGGTTTTCGATTTGTTCCCGATTAGTATTGTTAATAACGTTTATCCGTCAAGAGCAACATCAACATTTGACAATCCTTTGATATTGGCGGCGTTTTTAGTTATGGCTGCTCCGTTCGGTGCTTTCGGAATGCTTTATTTCAAAGAAAAAAAGCACAGAGCAATCAGCACATTTTGTCTGCTTTTAACGCTCGGCGGACTTCTTTGCACCGAGTCGAGAGGCGCTTATATTGCAGTTGCGCTTTCATTTTTCACACTTCTTTTAAGCAGTAAAAAAGTATTCAAAAAGATGCTTCCGTTTATAATCATTCTTGCAATCGGTCTTCCTGCAATTCTGATTATCAGATATAAAAACTCTCCTCCGGGTGATTTACTTGTATCCAATCAATCAAGAATGAACATATGGAAAGAAAGCTTCAGAATTTTTACCGAGCACCCGATTTTAGGTCTTGGTGCAGGAACGGAAAACATTCACCAGCTTCTTATAAACCGTCTTCATGTGGACAGAGCGCACACACATAACCTCTTTTTGCAAATAGCTGCAGAAGGCGGAATAATCGGAATTATCTTTGCATTTGCAATAATCGTTACAGTGGTTAAAAACCTTGTAGCACTGTATAGAACAAAAGAGTACAGAATGTTGGCATTTACATATATTGCTGCATTTATCGGATTCATAACAATGTCTGTTTTTGAACACACATTGCAGAGTCCAAAGGAAATGATGATGTTTTTGTTCCTTCTCGGATTTGTTGAGGCAACCTTCAGACTTTCAAATAACACTGTTCAACTTGCCGAAGATGAAAAAGAGGAAGAAGAGCACTTTGAAAGTGAAGCTGAAAAAGAAACAGTTAATGTATAACAGGGTTAATAATTACTCATAAAAAATATGAGGCAGTCCGAAACGACCGCCTCATATTATTTTATACATTTTTGCCGCATCCTCTTTAAGAGCATGCTCGTTGATTTCAAGAACCTCATAATTTCTGCTGTTATTTGAAAGATTAACGGTTATTTTGTCGCCCACCTTAACGTTGTATGACGCTCTGGCAACCTTGCCGTTAACCTCAATTCTGCCCGCATCGCAGGCTTCATTTGCAATTGTTCGTCTTTTGATTATTCTTGAAACCTTAAGATATTTATCAAGTCTCATATTTTTCCTTCACTAAAAATTACGGGGCTGCAAAGCAACCCCGTCGAAAAGTTTAATTCAATTATTTTACAGCGTCCTTGAGAGCCTTGCCTGCCTTGAAAGCGGGAGCCTTTGATGCAGGAATTGAAAGCTTTTCGCCTGTGCGGGGGTTGAGACCTGTGCGAGCTGCGCGAGTCTTAACTTCGAATGTACCGAAACCAACAAGAGAAACCTTGTCGCCATCAGCAAGAGCGTCGGTGATAGAAGCGATTACTGCAGATACAGCTGCTTCAGCGTCTTTCTTAGAAATTTCTGCTTTTGCAGCAACAGCTGCTACGAGATCAGTTTTGTTCATAATAATTTCCTCCGTTGCGATTTAATCGCATTTTTTTTATTTTCTTAGCCATGTCCCACAGTTTATCAAGCTCTTCAATTGATGATTCCTTCATGTTAATGCCGTTTTCTTCAGCCAATCTTTCAACCTCAATGAATCTTTCCAAAAACTTATCGGTTGCAGAGGTTAAAGCCTCTTCACTGTCGGTTTTAAGAAAGCGTGAAATATTGACGCAGGAAAACAAAACATCACCGAATTCATCGTCAATTTCAGATTTGATACCGCGTTCAATAGCTATTTTTAACTCATTAATCTCTTCATTCAGCTTATCAAAGGCACCGTCGATATTATCCCAATCGAATCCGACCTTTGCCGCTTTGTGCTGAATTTTCTGAGCTCTCATAAGTGCGGGAAGCTCTCTGGGAACACTGAGCATACTTTCGCTTTGAGATTTCATCCCCTTGGATTTTGCTTTTGCATTATCCCAGGATGACAAAGCTTCTTCCTCCGTTTGAGCCGACACATCACTGAAAACATGCGGATGACGGATTATAAGCTTTGTTACAACATCATTTGCAATATCATCAAAATCGAAATTGCCCGTCTCACGTTCCATTTCGGCATGAAGAGCAACCTGCAATAAAACATCCCCAAGCTCTTCCTTGAGCATTTCGGGGCTTTTTTTGTTGATTGCTTCAATGACCTCATAGGTTTCTTCTATAAAGTTCTTTTTTATAGATTCGTGAGTCTGTTCTCTGTCCCAGGGACAACCGCCCGGAGCCCGAAGAACTTTGACTATTGAAATCAAATCAGAAACATCATATTTATCTTTAAATTCAAAATCAACAGACATTTCATTCTTCTCTTTCAACAAGATTAATTCTCTGAAAATAATATACTATATTTTGCCCGAAAAATCAAGTATTTAAGCCATTTTTTTGCTTTTTTATAACCAAAAAAATCTCGTCAAAACTAAGCACTTTTAACAAAAAGCACAACATACAGAAAAAGAAACAAAAAAGAGCTGATTTAATCAATAAATTGATTGGATTTGAAGTAAAAATGTTTATATATTTATATAGAAAATATGCGACAAAATACGATAAAACGGCTATTAAAAAAGGTATTGTCAAATTCTTGGTTTTACACGCTTTTATTTGACAGGATTTTTTCAAAATTCTGCAATTCCAGACAAACATAATATAGTATCCGACAGCACCCGAAATAACACATCCGAAAAGTACAAAACTTTCGTTGCTTACAAGAAGTATGTTCAGTATCACCCTTATTATTCCCGAAACTATATACGGCATAATTGATTTTTTTGCATTACCCGTTGCCTGAACACAGAAAACTGCCGTTCCTGCAAGGGAGTAAACGGGAACTGTTAAAGCAAAGTACTTTATCAGCTTTTCGCAAGAAATAACTATATCGGGAGCTGAGCCTTCATAAAACAATGTGAGTATTTCCTTTGAATTCAGCGCGATAATAAATCCGCCCGCAGACGATATAAGAAATGTGTATTTAATTACGGAATTAATAAGTGAAGTCAGATGTTCTTTATCTGCTGTTTCATATACCGCGCTGACTGCTGGTACAGCGCAAACCCCGAGTGCCATAGTAATACCCGGAACAAGATTCTTAAAATCCGATGCGCTTGAAAGAACTCCGAAAACATATGCCTTGATATCCTCAACCGATGTGTTTGCAGCAGAAAGACTTTGGAAATAAATATTCTTCAAATCATTCGTATTAATCAGAGACAGCGCCCACTGAACGCTTGCAGTATCAAGAAACTGAAAAACACTCTGAACTGCACAGCTTACCATTATCGGAAACGAAAAAGAGAGAAGTTCATTTTGATAGTATTTAGTTTTTTGTCGGTTTTTAATACAGACATCGGGTTTGACTATCTGATGATAAATAATAACATAGATATAGCTTAAAAGACATCCGAAGGTTACTCCGAGTATTGCGGCAGCCGAGGTTATGGGATAGATAAATGCAAACGCTTCTTCTTCGGACAAAAGTTTTCTTCCTAAAACAATTCCTTTTGTAAGATAGGAATTATACATATATGCCATTGAAAGCTTTGCAAATATCAGACCGAAAACCATTTTAAAAAGCGCTTCAATGAGCTGGGAAAACGAAGTCGGTTTCATATTCATAAAACCCTCATAATATCCCCTGTATGACGAAGCAAGCGCGGAAAAGAGAATTGAAGGAGCAAGAACAACAACCGAAAGAAAGCTTTTCGGCGATGAAACAATCAGATTACAGTATGGCTTTGAAATAATAAGTATTACCGCCATACCGATTAAGCCGACCTTGAAAAACAGTTTATTTGCAGCGGATTTGATAAGTATAAGAGCTTCCTTGTCACTTTTTGCGTTATACTTCCCCGTTAATTTTGAAAGCGCAATTGGAAAAGCACCCATAATCAGTGCATGAAACGGAAGATAGAGATTATATGCCGTTGCATAGTATCCCCTGCCGACAGCTCCGATATATGAAGTTAATGGAATTTTATATACCGCTCCGATAATTTTTACTATTACCGAGGTCACCAGCAAAAGAAAAGCGGATGAAAGATATTTTGATTTCACATTATCACCAAATAAAAAAAGAAGCCTAAAAACTTAGACTTCCTTTTAGTATTAATATTTGATTATTCCGAGTCAACAACCTCAACATCGATATCAACATCAACATCTTCGGCTGTTTTTCTCTCGTGGCGCAAGGATTCAACAAATGCGTCGTGGAGGTCTTTAACTTCAACCTCAAGAATGTCAACTCTTGATTTAAGAAGCTGAATTTCCTGAACACCCTTCTGAATTGCTTCTTCATCAACATTCTCACCAGTGTACGCATCATACTGAAGCTTTCCGAAAGCCTCATATGCTTTATTAAGCTTTGTTTTTGAATCAAGAAGCTCAATTTTCTTTTTGGATATTTCAAGCCTTTCAGCGCTCTTCTTTGTTGCCTGCTCGGCATAGCTTTTTGTTCTTGTTAAAACCTCTTCGAAATTTCCGTGTTTTGCAGTGTGTAAAACGTGGTCAACACCTGAAAAGATATCATTAAGACTTTTCATCAGAATCACCTCTCTGATATCATTATATTACAATCCGTTGAACAATGCAATACTGTTTGCAATAATTAATAATACTTATGCATTGTAAAATAATGATATTCCGGATTTTTTGTTTATAACCTCATTAAAATTGTTTATATACTCATAAGGGTATTTATAATTATATATTCTTTCGATATGATTATAGCTCCCTTTTCTGAGCTTTGTTACAGCTCCTGCTCCTGCTGCAAAAACGCTGTGGGTTTCATCCATCATAAAGATGTTATAAAGGCATTCAAACCCTTCTTTTGCATAGCCGACATTTTCAAGATTGCCGAGTGATTTGCTCTGGCGGTACATATAATAGGGATTGTAGCCGCATTTTTTTAACTTCTGATATGCAAAGTCAATCATATAAGCGGTTTCAAGTTTACGCGCAATATCGAAGTATTCATTTTCAGTTACAAGATACGCTCCGCTTTTAAGCGAAAGATTATGAACGGTTACGCTCTGCGCTCCGAGAGAAATCGCCGTATCAACACTGCTTTCAAAAGACTGGGGTGTATCTGAATTCAGTCCTGCTATTAAATCTGTATTTATATTCTTAAAGCCGAGCTTTTTTGCAAGCTCGAAGGCATCCAAAGTCTGCTGAACACTGTGTTTTCTTCCGACTGCTTTAAGCACATCGTCATTAAAACTCTGGGCGTTGATGCTTATTCTGCTGACATTGTGTTCAAGAAGCGTGTTTAGTTTTTCTTGGGTAATTGTATCAGGTCTGCCCGCTTCAACAGTAAGCTCCCTTAGATTTGATAAATCAAAATTCTTCTCAACTGCACTTAAAACATCATTGAGTTGAGCAGCGGAGAGCGTTGTTGGCGTTCCGCCTCCAAAATAGATTGTTTCAAGATTCAAGCCGAGATTATCGGCAATTCTTCCTATTTCTTCAAGTTCCCTGCACAAAAGCCTTACATACGGCTCAATCAGTTCACCTGCATTTTGGATACTGTGTGAAACAAAGGAGCAGTATGAACAGCGAGTCGGACAAAACGGAATTGAAACATAAAGTGAAAAAGAATTATCCTTTGAAAGAGAGATTATTCTGTTTTCCCTCTGCATAACCTCGAAGGCAAGAGATATTTTCTTTTCGTCGGTTAAATCCTCTCTGAAAAGCTCCCTCGCTTTTTCTTCACCGAATTTTTCAACTCTCGAATGCATTAGCCTTGCAGGGCGAACACCGTAGAGTATTCCCCATGGCGGTTTAAAGCCTGTTAACTCGGATAACGCCTCATAAAGCAAAACGGATATGCAGTGCTGCGTATCCTCATTTTGCTTGATTATTCGTTTTTTAGAAACTGTTTTTGAAAAGCACTTCACATCAGCTGAAATAACGCCGTTTTCAAGTTTTGTTATAACAACAACATCCTCGCCCTCATTCAGCTTTTCAAGCGGAAAGAAGGTTAAGGCGATTTTCTCGGTCTGATATGAAAAATCGTGGTTTATGTTTTTAATTATCATTTTTATTTCATATAGGGATTGTATCTGCGTTCGAATTCAAGGGTTGTTTGCTCTTCATGCCCCGGCATAACATTGTAGTCCCCGTCGAGCTTGCTCAGCTTTCTTAGTGAAGCAAGCATTTCGGGAACTGAGCCTCCGGGAAAATCTGTTCTTCCGCAAGAACAATAAAACAGTGTGTCGCCAGAAAACAGATAATCTTCTGCTATAAAACAAACGCTGCCCTTTGTGTGACCCGGGGTTGAAACAACCCTGATTTCTGTTTCACCGAGAGTTATGCTGTCACCGTCTTTGAGTATTAAATCGGCTTCAACATCATTTTGCGGAGCATTACAGAAAACTGCAAGCGAAAGCCTTCCCGATGTAAGCATTCCCGCGTCCTCTGCAGAAATAGCAACCTTGCATCCAAACTTTTCCTTAACTTCTTTTGTTCCGATAATATGGTCAAAATGACCGTGGGTTAAAAGAATGTATTCAAGTTCTGTGTTCCCTATTAAACCGAGCATTTCTTCAGAATACTCGGTACAGTCGACAAGAGCTGATTTATTTGTTTTTTCATCAATTATTAGATAACAGTTGTTACCCATGTCGCCGAAGGAGAAAGATTTTACTTTCATTTTTTCACATCCTTTTTTGATGGGAGGACGATAGTGCCGTCCTTATAGTTCTTTACTGTCAAGAATTATTGTAACAGGACCGTCGTTTATAAGGGAAACCTGCATATCGGCTCCGAACTCGCCCGTTTCAACTTTTCTTATTCCTGCGTCCTTTAAGCCCTGAATAAAATATTCGTAAAGAGGAATTGCTTCGCTCGGTGCAGCTGCGCCGATGAATGACGGGCGTCTGCCGTGAGAGCAGTCAGCTGCGAGAGTGAACTGTGAAATAACAAGCATTTCACCGTCAACATCAAGACAGGAAAGATTCATTTTATCATTTTCGTCCTCAAAAATTCTTAAAAACGGAACCTTTTTGAGAAGCTTATCAGCATCCGATTTTGTGTCGCCCTCAACGACTCCGAGCAGAATCATAAAACCTTTACTTATCTCACCGACTGTTTTTTCGTCAATATCAACATTTGATTTACTTACTCTTTGAATTACTGCTTTCATATATTCACCTGAATTAATAATCTATTGTGTACCGACACCTAAAACCTAAAACCTAAAACCTAAAACCTGAATTATAATTGAAGTTCCGAGCGTTCAATAAGATATACGCCGTTAACTTTATTAAGAAGCTTGATAACTGCCTCAAGATGCTCTTTTCCGTTTACGGCAATAGTCAGATTCGTTACACAGTTTCCGTCGTTAATAGGCCTTCCGTTAATTGCCATAATCTTAACATGAGCGCCTGCAAGTGCAGTTGTTACATCCATCAGAACGCCTTCTCTGTTTATAGCATAAATATTGATTGTTGCTCTTGCTTCAATCTGAATGCTTTCATTCCATCTTGCACGAACCCAGCGTTCAGGCTCGGGAGAAGCGGAAATATCAACAGGAACATTTTTACATTCTCTTCTGTGAATAGTTATGCCGTGTCCCCTTGTTATGAAACCGATAATATCTTCACCGGGAAGCGGATTACAGCATTTGCCCATATTAACGGGACTGTTATCAAAACCTTCAACAATTATTCCGCCGACATCCTTTGATGAAGGTTTGTTTAACTTCTCAATTGTTTCGTTTATGTCCTGAGGCTGCTCTTCTTCCTTTGGCTTCCAGTTACGGTTGTATTCATCCTTAATACCCGGCATCAAGCGCGAAAGCTGAATTCCGCCATAGCCAATTGCAGCATAAAAATCATCAGCATCATTGAAGTGAGAGCGCTCAGCAAGCTTGAGGATAAATTCCTCATGCTCTTCTTCACTCAGACGGATATAATTGCGCTTGAATTCTCTTTCAATCTCAATCTTACCCTGAGCAATGTTTTCATCCCTCTTCTCGTGCTTGAACCACGCACGGATTTTTGAGCGTGCTCCGCCTGTTTTAACAAAGTTAAGCCAGTCTCTTGACGGTCCCTTGTCGGGTGATTTTGAAGTTATTATCTCAACAACCTGCCCTGTTCTGACAACCGTGTCAAGCGGAACCATTTTTCCGTCAATTTTTGCGCCGACGGTTTTGTTTCCGACTGCCGAGTGAATTGCATAAGCAAAATCAACAACGGTTGAGCCCCTCGGCAGACTTTTAACATCGCCCCTCGGAGTCAAAACATATATCTCATCCATTGAAAGGTCGCCCTTTATGGTTGAAATAAGCTCGGCTGCGTTATCTGCATTATCGCTTTCAATAACATTGTTAATCCATTGAAGCTGTCTGTCGAGGCTGTCTCTTCCGCTCTTTCCGAGTTTATACTTCCAGTGTGCCGCGATACCGTATTCAGCAGTTCTGTGCATTTCCCATGTTCTTATCTGAACTTCAAAAGGTATTCCCTTTTTGGATAATACAGTCGTGTGAAGTGACTGATATAAATTCGGCTTGGGCATTGAAATATAGTCTTTGAATCTTCCCGGAAGCGGAGTAAACATATCGTGAATTATTCCGAGCGCATTATAGCAGTCCCTTGTGTCATCAACAAGTATTCTTACTGCATAAATATCATATATTTCATCAAAGCTTCTTCCTTTGATATATACTTTTCTGAAGATGCCGTGAACAGATTTAACCCTCGATGTTATCTTAACATTTCCAATTATCGGGGTTAATTTGTCGCTTATCTGTTTTTCAATATCAGCTAAGAACTCTTCGCCTTCTTCGGTTTTCATTGAAAGAGAGTTTTCAATTTCCTCGTAAGCAATCGGGTCAAGATAGCGAATTGCTAAGTCCTCAAGCTCTTCTTTGAACTGACGGATACCGAGACGGTGCGCTATCGGAGCATATATTTCAAGCGTTTCAAGAGATTTTTCCCTTTGCTTATACTTGGGCATATGCTGAAGCGTTCTCATATTATGAAGCCTGTCGGCAAGCTTGATGATAATAACTCTGACATCCTGGTTCATTGCAATAAACATCTTTCTGATGTTTTCTGCCTGAACTTCCTCCTTTGTTGAAAGCGGAATCTGTCCGAGTTTTGTTACACCGTCAACAAGCAAAGCAACATCGCTTCCGAAGGTTTTTCCGATATAGTCAAGATTGTATTCGGTATCTTCAACAACATCGTGCAAAAGCGCCGCGATAATACACTCATTATCCATTCCCATTTCAAAAAGAATTTTTGCAACGGCAACAGGGTGCATTATATAAGGCTCGCCGCTTCTTCTGCGCTGGTCCTTGTGCGCTTTTCTGGCAAGCAAATATGCTTTTTCAATTTTTTCGCTGTCGTATGAGGGATTGCTCTTTACCTTTTCGAAGAACTCATCAAAATGGTCGTTATATTCCTCATTTTTTATTTCATTACTCAAAACCCATTCTCTCCTTCAATGACTTAAGAACATCGGTTTCTTCAAGATTAACCTTGCGTTTTACTTCGTTTATAACTATTCTGTCTCCTCTGATGCTTATCAGCCCTGTTTGCCTAAATGCTTCAAGGGAAAACATAAGCTGGGCATAAGTCAGTTTATCCTGCAAACGAAAATACAGGTTTTCAGCTCCGTATTTATAACCTTTGCTCTGAGATAAACAGCGGTAAACCTCCGCACAGATGTTTCTGTTTGGATAGAGACTTTTATCAAATTTATCAGTCTGGATATACAGCTCGTATTTGTTCTTTTCGTCAAAGAACTTATCGTCGTTCGATGAACTGAGGCGGATATCAAGCGCCTGAACAGAAAGATAGCGTTTTCCGTTAAAGTAATTATCCGAAACCCTTACGGCTAAATCAAGATAATCACCAGAAGAATAAGGAAATTCGTCATAGGGTGAAGAAAACTTCACTACTCTGATAATTCTTCCGCGTTTTTCAACTTCAAGTCTTATATGCTTTCCCTCACTCATCGGCGTTACGCTGATGAGTTTCATTCTTTTCAGCCCGAAAACAGCCTGGGGATTTGAAGCTCCGTACGGCTCAAGAACACTCAGATTGCTGACTAAATCAAGGCTGAGATAAAACGGAGAAAGCATACTGTCGATAACAATTTTCTGCGGAGGCATTATTTCATACTCTCTGAGTGCATACTCATTTATATGCTTTGTGAACAAATCAATATTATTTTCGTCAAGCGTTACACCTGCTGCAAGCGGATGACCGCCGAACTGAATAATATCATCACGGCAGGCGTTGATTGCTTCAAAAATATTGAATCCTTCAATTGATCTTGCAGAGCCCCTTGCAACGCCGTTTTCATCAATTCCGATTATTATCGAAGGCTTTGAATACTTTTCAACAATATGGCTTGCAACAATTCCTACAACCCCATGATGATAGCCCTGACCTGCAATAACAATAACTCTGTTCGTTACAAGCGACGGATTCTTCTCTATCTTTTTTGCAATATCGTCAAGAATACTTTTTTCCTCTTCCTGACGGTTAATATTTTCACCGCAAAGCTCTTTAAACTTCTGCGCGCAATCGCGATAATCACTGCTCATTAAAAACTCAAGCGCTGAATCGGCATGCGACATTCTTCCGACTGCATTAATCTTAGGACATAGCTGGAACGCAATATCATTTGCGGAATATTTCTTATCACTGTTAATATCCTTAAACGCCTTAATCGGAGCTTTCGGATTATTATTTATCTGTTTTAATCCCTCACGGACAAAAACTCTGTTTTCGTTTACAAGCGGAACAACATCGCCGATTGTACCTATTGCTGCCAAGTCAATGTATTCATCAATCAGCTTGTCGGTCACATCACCGCTGAGCGCACAAATCAATTTGAATGCAACGCCAGCTCCGCAGTATTCATGGAATTCAAGATTATTATCCTTTCTGTGCGGATTAACAACCGCTTCTGCTTTTGGAAGCGTTTCGGAGGGTTGGTGATGGTCAGTTACAACAAGTTTCATTCCGAGAGAATATATATGCTCAGCCTCTTCGATTGCATTGATTCCGTTATCAACCGTTATTATCAAAGAGGTATTTTTCTTCTTAATATCATCAATTGCATTGATATTCAGACCGTAGCCCTCGCCCTCACGGCTGGGAATATAATGAAAAACATCCGCGCCCTGCTTTTTCAGGTATTTGAGCATAATTGCGGTTGAGGTAACTCCGTCGCAGTCATAGTCTCCGAAAATGCAGATTCTTTCATTATTTTCAATGGAGGCTTTAATTGTTTTCACAGCCCTGTCCATATCAATAAAGTCAAAAGGCGAAACGAGCTTAACACTTTCGGAAACAAAATCCGAAAATGCAAGCTCTGAGTCAATACCCCTTGCAACAACCAAATAGGCAATAAATGGGTCGATATTAAATTTTTCGCTTAAATCGTTTGCCAAAGCCTTATCTGCCTCGCGCAAAACCCATTTTTTGTGAGCCATTATGAATTCTTGTCCACCTTGTGAAATTGCTTGAGATTTCCGGCTTTCTGCGCTCTTTTATCAAGCTCTTTTTCAACATCCTCAACAGTGATATTCTGATAAGCCATTAAAACAAGAGTGTGATAGAGTAAATCACAGATTTCGCCGATTGTTTCTTCGTTTTTTGCATTTTTAGCGGCGATAATCACTTCCGAGGATTCCTCGCCAATTTTCTTTAGTATTTTATCTATTCCCTGCTCAAAGAGATAGCTCGTGTATGAACCTTCGGTTTTTGCCTCTCTTCTTTCAAGAATAGTTTCATAGTCATTTCTGATGTAGTCCATAATCTTATACCCTGTTAAATTCTATATCATTAAAAAAGCACGAATGATTTCCCGTATGGCAGGCAGCTCCAGTCTGAACAACTTCAATAAGAAGTGTATCGTCGTCGCAGTCACCTTTGATTGAAACAATCTTCTGAAAATGTCCCGAGGTGGCACCCTTATTCCAAAGCTCCTGACGGGAACGGGAATAAAACCAGGTGTATCCCGTTTCGAGAGTTTTTTTCAGTGATTCCTCGTTCATATATGCAAGCATAAGAACTTCGTTTGTTCCTGTTTCCTGGATTATTGCAGGAATTAATTCGCTCTTTTTAAAATACTTTTTTACATCAATCATTTGCACACCTCAGAGCTTCTTTTAAATCAAGAGTTTTCTTATAGATTGATTTTCCGCATATTGCACCGTAGAGATTGTTCTCCTTAAGCGCTTTGATATCATCTATTGTTGCAACTCCGCCCGAAGCTGTTATATCGCACGAAACAGCCTCGTTGAGCTCGGTTAACTGTTTTATATTCGGTCCTGCAAGAGTTCCGTCCTTGGAAATATCGGTGTAGATAATTGTTTTAACTCCGATTTGTTCCATTTTCTTTGCAAGGTCAATATAATAAATCTCGCTTTTTTCAGTCCAGCCCTCAGTTGCAGCATAGCCGTCCTTTGCGTCTATTCCTACTGCAATCAAATCCCCGAAGTTCTTAACCGCATCCTCAACTAATTTCGGATTTTTGAGCGCTACAGAGCCGAGAATTATTCTGCTGATTCCGTTTTGTGCATAGAATTCAATATCGTCAAGCGTTCTAATTCCGCCACCGAGTTCAACCTTAAGGTCTGTGTTATTTGCAACATCAATGAAAACCTCGTGATTAACTCGCTTTTTTTGAAGCGAGCCGTCAAGGTCAACCATATGAACCCATTTTGCACCTGCTTCTTCAAAGCTTTTTGCAGTTTCAAGAGCGTTTTCGGCAACCTGCTCGGTTGTTGAAAAATCGCCCTTATAAAGTCTTACCGGTTTTCCGTCTATAATATCAATTGCAGGAAAAATTATCATTATTAATCACCATAAAATCGGGTGCGGGTGTCCCGCCATCAATTCTTCATTCTCAATTCTTCATTCTTAATTTTCTACAAAACACCTTTTGTAGAAAGCGTGCTTCCGTCTTTATTCGGCGTTACGGCAATTTTCAGCGCGTGAGCAACCGCCTTGAATATTGCTTCAATCTGGTGATGAGCATTGTTTCCGTATGGAACATTAATATGAAGCGTTATACCTGCATTCATAGCAAAAGCTCTCCAGAATTCTTCGCAAACCGCTGTTTCAAAGTCTCCGCAGATTTCCTGTGCCATTGTTGCGTTGAAAACAAGGAACGGTCTGTTTGACAAATCAAGTGAAACATTTGCAAGGCTCTCATCCATCGGAATTGAAAAAAAGCCGTAGCGTTCAATACCCGAAAAATCACCCATTGCTTCTTTAAATGCTGTTCCGAGAACAATTCCCGTATCTTCAGCAGTGTGGTGATTGTCAACCTCGAGGTCGCCCTTTACATCAAGCTTAAGTCCAAAGCCTGCATGATGAGCAAAGGCAATCAGCATATGATCGAAAAAGCCGATTCCTGTTTTTATTTCAATATCTCCGCCGTCAATACAGAGATTGCATTTTATCTGAGTTTCTTTTGTGTTGCGTTCAACTGATGATTGTCTCATAGTTAAAACTCCTTATTTAAATCGAACTTTTATTGAATTTGCGTGAGCTGAAAGTCCTTCGGTTTCGGCAAGCTTGATAATATCATCCTTTGCGTTTCCAAGCTCATTGCTTGTGTAGTAAATAAATGATGATTTCTTTATGAAGCTGTCAACCGAAAGGGGCGAGAAGAACCTTGCAGTTCCTGAAGTCGGAAGAACATGGTTAGGACCTGCATAGTAATCTCCAAGCGGTTCAGGAGACCAGTTTCCGAGGAACACAGAACCTGCGTTATCAATTCTTCCGATATACTTCATCGGCTCTGAAACGCAAAGTTCAAGATGCTCGGGAGCAAGCTCGTTTGCAAATTTAATTGCCTGGTCTATACTCTCGCAAACAATGATTTCGCCGTAGTTATCAAGCGATTCCCTGATTATCTCTTTTCTTTCAAGATACTTAATCTGTCTGTCTATTTCATGGAGAGTTGATTTTGCAATATCTCCTGAGGTTGTTAAAAGAATTGCCGAAGCAAGTCTATCATGCTCTGCCTGACTCATCAAATCCGCTGCAAGGAATGATGGGTCAGCAGTTTTGTCTGCAACAATAAGTATTTCACTCGGACCTGCAACCATATCAATATCGACAACGCCGTAGAGCTGTCTTTTTGCAGTTGCGACGAAAATATTACCGGGACCGACAATCTTATCAACCTTCGGGATTTTCTCGGTTCCGTATGCAAGCGCCGCAACAGCCTGGGCACCGCCGACAAGAAATACCTTATCAACACCGGCAATTGCCGCAGCAGCCATTATGCTCGGGTTCGGATATCCGTCTTTTCCCGGAGGAGTTACCATAATTATCTCTTTAACTCCTGCAATTTTCGCAGGAATTGCATTCATAAGAACGGATGAGGGATATGCAGCAGTTCCGCCGGGAACATAGATTCCGACTTTTTCAAGTCCTCTTACACGCTGTCCCATAATAACGCCGTTTTCCTTTGTTGTCATCCAGGACTGCTGTATCTGGCGTGAATGGAAGTCATAAATATTTGTTTTTGCTCTTTCAAGTGCATTTCTGAAATCTTCATCAGCTTCATTCAGATATGCTTTAAGCTCTTCCTTTTCAACAACAAATTTCTTTGGAAGTGCGCCATCAAAACGAACTGTGTATTCTCTGACAGCCTCATCACCGTCTTCTTTGACGCTGTTTATAATGTTTGAAACTCTTTTAACAATTTTTCTGTCTGTTTCCTGAGAACGCAGTTTTAAATTTTCTATAAGAGTATATTCAACTTTTCCGTTTGCTTTTGTTATTTTCATATCCAAATCTCCTATACCTTGCTGGCAAGTTCCAAGTCGTTAAGAAAGCTTTCAATTTCAGCTTTTCTGAGCTTCATTGATGCCATATTAACAATAACTCTCGCCGAAATAGGCATTATTTCTTCAACAACAACAAGTCCGTTTTCTTTTAATGTTGAACCTGTTTCAACAATATCAACTATACCGTCCGCAAGTCCGAGAAGCGGTGCAAGCTCAACGCTTCCCTCAATTTTGATAACGGCAACATCCATTCCCTTGCTTTCAAAGAATTCTTTTGCAACCTTGGGATATTTTGAAGCGACAACCTTTCTCTTGTAGCCCGAGTAGAAGTCCACTCCTTTTGGGCATGCAAGAGCGAAACGGCATTTTCCGATATTCAAATCAATAACTTCATAGAATGAGGAGCCGTGCTCAACAATTGTATCTTTTCCGACAATACCGATATCGCATACGCCGTGTTCAACATATGTTATAACATCGGGCGCCTTTGAAAGAACTGCTTCATATTCGTCAACGGGAAGAATAAGCCTTCTTCCTTTATTCTCAAGCTCATGGGTGTTAAGTCCCATTGTTTTAAACAGCCTTATTGAGCTTTTTTCGAGTCTGCCCTTCGTTAAAGCAATTCTGAGAGGACGCTGAGTGTTTATTGTTTCCCTCATTGCCTGGCATAAATCGGTAACCTCAACTGCAAATCCGATAGCAGGAGCAGGCAAACCAAATTCACCGAGAAGATTATCATATCTTCCGCCCGAAAGAACAGTTAAGCCCGAGCCCTCGGCATAGCCTCTGAAGATAACGCCTGTATAATAGTTGTTTCTACCGAGAAGGGCAAGGTCAATCATAATATAATCGCCGAGTCCCTTTTCGCAAAGCGCTTCATAAATGGACTTCAGATTCTTTAAAGCATCTTTTGCCTCTTTTTCACTAAAGAGCTTTTTGGCTTCGTCAAGAACCTCTGCTCCGCCGAAAAGACGCGGAAGCTTTTTAATCAGCTTTGCTTCCCTGCTTTCTTCCATCTCATCGAGCAAATCACCGAGCGCCGAAAAATTCTTATCTTCAATCAGCTTAACAATATCGGATTTAATTGACGGCAGCGCGTCCATATTCTTCAAAACTGCATTTAAAAATGCAGCATTTCCTATTTCAATCTTAAATGAGTTGAAATTGCATCTCTTAAGACTCTCAACAGCCATCGAGATAACTTCAACATCCGCATCCATACTTCCGTCGCCGATAAGCTCAATTCCGCTTTGTGCGATTTCATTGGGTCTTCCGTTTAAATCATTATTTCTTGTGAAAACGTTCTGGTTGTAGTAAAGACGAACGGGAAAATCCTCTTTTGAAAGCCTTGTTGCAACCATTCGTGCAATCGGCATTGTGTTATCCGCTCTTAAAACAGTTGTTCTGCCCTTTGAATCCGTCATCTTAAACATTTCGTCGGATTCAACAAGTGAGCTTTCGTTTCTAAAAACGTCAAAGAACTCTATTGAAGGGGTTATAACCTTCTTATAGCTTTTTGCTTTGAATAAATCAGCAAGAATTTTTTCAATATTGCGTCTGTCGTCGCATTCCTCAAAGAGATAATCACGGCTTCCTTCGGGAGTTAATCTTGATAATCTTTTCATTTTTATATATTCCTTTCGGATATATGCTGTAATTTCGCTTTAGCGTGCTAATATGCTAACACATTAAAGTACGCCTGTCAATATATAAAATATATAATTAAAATAATGAAATCTGTCTTGATTCGGGTAAATCGCCGAGAGCGCCTGCATTTCTGAGCGCATCAACAACTGATTTTCCGACTCCCTGCTCATTTGCAAGGTCATCCGAAGCAATAAAACCTTCGGGATTTCTTTCAACTGCGTCCGCTATTGAACGCGCAGCGGTTTCGCCTATTCCGTCGATTGCAGCAAACGGAAGTCTGATTTTTCCGTCCTCGATTTTATATATTCTCCAATCGGATTTATATAAATCAACGGGAAGAAATTCAAATCCCCTTGCAAGCATTTCAATAACAATCTGAAGAACAACATACTGCGCTTCTTCCTTTGCGGTTGCATCATTGCCCTTGAGCTTGATTTCCTGCATTTTCTTCTTAACTGCAGCTTTTCCCTGAACAGCTGCAACAGCGTCAATAGCATCACCGCGAACGGTGAAATATGCAGAGTAGAACTGCAAGGGATAGTATATCTTATACCACGCAATTCTGAGCGCCGCAATAACATATGCAGCAGCGTGCGCCTTCGGGAACATATACTTGATTTTATAGCAGGAGTCTATGTACCACTGCTCAACGCCGACCTTCTTCATATTGTCCTCATAAGGCGGCAGCATTTTCATTGCCTTACCCTTACGGGTGAACTCCATAATATTGAAGCAGTCTTTATTTGAAAGCGGAGATTGCTCACCCGTTCTTGCTTCATAGTCCTGGCACTTATGAATAAGGTAGGTCATAATATCGTCACGGCATCCGATAACCTCGGAAATCGTGCAGGTTCCGCCCTGAATCAGCTCCTGTGCGTTGCCAAGCCAAACATCGGTACCGTGCGACAGTCCTGAAATCTGAAGCAAATCGGCAAAGGTTTTCGGCTGTGCTTCCGTAAGCATTCCGACAACGAAGGGAGTTCCCATTTCGGGAATTGCAAGCGTTCCTGTCTGGCAGTCAATATCCTCGGGGCTGACTCCTATCGGCTCGGTTGAGGTTATCAGTTTATACAGATTCTTATCCGATAAATCAACATCCATAACGGGAATTCCCGTTAAGTCCTCAAGATATTTGTAAAGTGTCGGGTTATCGTGACCGAGCTCGTCCAGCTTCAAAAGAGTATCGTGAAGTGAATTTTTGAAGTCAAAATGGGTTGTGTATGTTCCCTTCTTCTCATCGTTTGAAGGATACTGAATGGGAGTGAAATCTTCAACAGTATACTGGGAAGGAACAACAACCATTCCGCCGGGGTGCTGACCCGTTGTTCTCTTTATTCCCGTACAGCCCTTTGTAAGTCTGTCTATCTCCGCTCTCGGAGTGATACCGAGGAGCTCTCTTTCCTCAAGGTATTTGCAGACATAACCATAGGCTGTTTTATCGGCAACCGTTGCCATTGTTCCCGCCTTAAAGACATATTCCTTACCGAAAAGCTCTTCGGTGAATTTGTGTGAACGGGATTGATATTCACCCGAGAAGTTAAGGTCTATATCGGGAGCCTTATCACCCTCGAATCCGAGGAAGGTTTCAAACGGAATCTCATGACCGTCGCGCTTCATAGGTTCTCCGCAGACGGGACAGTTTTTAGCTGGCAAATCAAAGCCCGAGCCGTATTCACCGTTCAGGAAGAACTCGCTATGCTTACACTTTTTGCAGTAGTAGTGGGGTGCAAGCGGATTAACCTCGGATATTCCTCCGAAGTGAGCGGCAAGTGATGAGCCTACCGAGCCTCTTGAACCGACAAGATAGCCGTTTCTTTCGCTCTCTTCAACTAGGCGTTTTGCAATAACATATAATACGCCGTAACCGTTTGAAATAATTGAATTTAGCTCTCTTTCAAGTCTTTTAGCAATGTATTCGGGAACGGGGTCGCCGTATAAATCCTTAGCCATGCTCCAGCATTTTTCGGTGAGCTCGTCATCCGCACCCTCAATGCTTGGCTGGAATGTTCCGGGAGGAATCGGAGGAATATTATCCTGAATCATATCGGCAATCTTATTCGGATTATCGATAACAAATTCCTCGGCTCTGTCCCCTGCCCATGCAAAATCGCTTAGCATTTCATCAGTTGTTTTGAAATAAAGCGGAGCCTGCATATCAGCATCATCAAAACCTTTCGACGCCATAATTATTGCACGGAACAAAGCGTCCTTTTCATCAAGAAAATGAACGTCGCCCGTTGCAACAACGGGTTTGCCCTGCTTGTCCGCAATTTCAATAATCTTTTTATTGATATTGATAAGGTCATCCTCACTGTTTATGTGAGCATACATTTCCTTATCACTTCTTATCATAAACGCATTATTTCCGTTTGGCTGAATTTCAAGATAATCATAGAAGGAAGCAATTCTTTCTATTTCCTCCTGACTTTCGCCTCTGACAATTGCCTGGTAAACTTCACCCTGCTCGCAGGCTGAGCCGATAATTATTCCGTCCCTCTTCTGAGCAAGCAGAGACTTTGGAATAATCGGGCGCGCATTTGTAAAGGTTTTAACATTGGAGTGAGAAATAAGCTCATAGAGATTCTTTCTTCCGTATTTTCGCTCTTCCTTAGGAATGCTTTCATCCATTGAGGTATCCTCTTTCACAAGAAGAATAACATGGTGGCGGCTGTATGCCGAACGCTTGAGTTCCATGAAATTGGGATACTTCTCGTCATCAACAAGATAACCCTCCATACCCAAAATGAGCTTTATTCCGTTTGCTTTGGCTGCGCCGTATGCTTCGGGAAGCGCCTGAACAACGCCGTGGTCTGTTACGGCAATTGCCTTGTGTCCCCATTTTGCAGCACGCGCAACAAGCTCCTTGGGCGCATTGATAGCATCCATTTCGGATAGAGATGTATGCAAATGAAGCTCAACTCTTTTTCTCTGAGCTTCATCTTTCTTTTCACTTTTCTCAACCTTTTCAATGCTCTTTGGAATCAGAACATATTCATTGTTAAATTTATCGTATTGATATGCACCCGTAACTATGAGAGTTTTTGCGCTTTCGAGCGCTTTATGAGTATAGTCTACATCACTGCTCTTTTCGAAAATCTTAACAGACATCGAGGAGGTATAATCAGAAATATCAAAGGTGAGTATTTTTGAGTATCCCCTCTTTGTTTCCCTGCATTCAAGATTAAGAACATCACCCCAGATTGTTATAATGTCATCCTCTGTTGTAATGTCTTTAATCGGAGTTGGAAGAGAACGGATTGAATTTCCATAAATAACCTTTCTTGTATCTGCATAAAGAGGGGTATTGCCGAGAAGCGTGTGAACAACATTCTTCTTTTCTTCCTCTTTTTGTTTTTTCTCTTCCTCTGCCTTAGCCTGAACAGCTTCACGCACAGCTTTTTCCATATCGAAGCTTTCAACTTCCATAAATGAAACATCAATATCAACATCAAACTGGTTATAGAGCAGTTTTGATATTTCGATATCAACCTTCTGCGCTTCAAGAAGCTCTTTTCCGCCTTTTTTCAAGCAAAGAGTTAAGGTGTTATCTTCAATCTCCGCGTCAACGCCCTCGAAAAATCCGTTTACAACGGGCATTGTCTGTCTTATCGGAGAAATGATTTTCTGAATATTATCTATTTCAAAAAGGCTTTTGGGATATTTCATCAATATCAAAACCTTTTTTAAGTTCATTTTATCACAAAGCGATTTCTGAGCCCTTTCAAGCAATGAATAATCAAGCACGGAGTCGTTAGTTAAATCAATCTCCATACTTCTTTCATCCTTGAATACTCTTATGCCCATAATCTGAGCATAGGCAAGAGAAGGTAAATCGCTCTCGTTTATGTAGTTTGAAAAATAGTTGTAAAATCTATTCATTAAAAAATGTTTTCGCTTTCGTTATAGTTTTTCTATTTCCTTCATTAATTCGTCAAGGAGGTCTTTTTCATCAACTTTTCTGAGTATTTCTCCTTTTTTGAAAATCAGTCCGCAGCCGTCGCCGCCCGCAATTCCGATATCGGCTTCTTTTGCTTCACCGGGACCGTTAACAATGCATCCCATAACTGCAACCTTAATCGGCTTTTTGCAGTCTTTAAGTCTTTCCTCAACCTGATTTGCAAGAGAAACCAAATCAATCTTTGTTCTTCCGCATGTCGGACATGAAATAAGATATGGACAATCGGTTTTAAGACCGAGCGCTTTTAATATATCGAACGCTGCATAAACCTCTTTAACAGGATTGTCGGTCAGGCTGACTCTGATTGTGTCGCCAATTCCGTGAGCAAGCAGAGAGCCTATGCCGATTGAGGATTTGATTATTCCCATTCTTTCGGTTCCCGCTTCGGTTACACCGAGGTGAAGAGGATAGTTGCATTTTTCTGCCGCAAGCTCATATGCTTTAATCATAGTCTGAACATTTGATGATTTGATTGAAATAACAATATCATCAAAATCGAATTTTTCAAGAAGTGAAGCGTGGAACATTGCACTTTCAACCATTGCCTCAGGAGTCGGCGAGCCGTATTTTGCAAGGATTTCTTTTTCAAGAGAGCCTGAATTAACGCCGATTCGAATCGGTATTCCCTTTTGGTTGCAGATATCCGCAACAGCCTTAACCCTGCTTTCATCGCCGATATTACCGGGATTGATTCTTATTTTATCAATTCCCCTTTCGGCTGCACCGAGTGCAAGACGGTAGTCAAAATGAATATCGGCAACAAGCGGAACGGACACCGCATTTTTAATCGGCTCAACCAAATCGAGAGCCTTTTCGTGAGGAATTGCAAAGCGGATAACATCACAGCCCGCTTTTTCAAGCTCAACAGCCTGCTCAACACTTCCTTTGATATTCTCTGCAGGAACATTGAGCATACTCTGAACAAGTATTCTTGAATCACCGCCAAGGGTTGTATTTCCGATTTTGATTTTTTTACTTTGTCTGTTCATTTTTATCTCCCTTGAAAAGTTACGAATTCTCAGGTGCTGCGTATTGCCATTATAATAGTTTTGAGATATCCGAGAAAGTTATTACCGCCATTAGAAGAAGCAGAAGCGCCAGCCCCACTGCGTTGATAGTCCATTCCCATTTTGACGGAAGTTTTTTTCTGAAAATTCCTTCAAATATCAAAAGGAACAGCCTCCAACCGTCAAGCGCGGGTATCGGGAACAGATTAAAGAGTCCCACATTGATTGTCAGCAGTGCCATTATTCTCAGCATTGAAGTACTGCTTGTTTTAACAGCGGTTGAAACAACGCTGACCGCTCCGACAGGACCGCTTAAATCCGAAACGCCGTAGCGCCCCGTTATCAAATCATGCACCGAAAGGAAAACCATTCGTGCATATGAAATAAACTGCATAGCGCTTTCTTTGATAACGCTTGAAAAAGTCTTTTTAACTCCGAGAATCCAGAAATCCATTTTGATATACTGTTTGCCCTCGTATTCTTCCATCTCAAATTCGGGAGAAACAGTCATTTCTTTTCCGTCTCTGATAATAACCATATCAAGTTTATTATCTGCGCTTCTTGTCAGTCCTGTTGTTACATCGGTTGAAGTGAAAACTCTCATACCGTCGATTGACTTTATTGTGTCGCCCGCCATAAGCATCCGGGCACTTTTTGCATTTTCATCAAATCTTGCAATAGTTGTTGTGCCGACAAGGTTTTGAGAGCAGACAATTATTCCGACAATAATGAATCCGAGAATAAGATTCATCAAAGCGCCTGCAACAACAACGAATATTCTTTGAATAACCTTTTTATTTGAAAAGGCGTGTTCATCGTCGCTGTCTTCGTCCTCGCCCTCCATGGCGCAGTAACCGCCAAAGAGAATCCACCTGAGTGAATATGTCGTTTCGCCTTTTTTAAATTGAAAAACCTTCGGTCCCATTCCGATTGAAAACTCATTAACTCTGATTTTCATCAGTCGGGCTGCAACAAAATGTCCGCCTTCGTGAACTATTATTATCAGTTCAAAAAAGAGTATTGCAATTATAATCGGATATGCCGTATTCCAAATATTACTTAACAACCAACCGTCTCCAAAACATAATTTCTTGCAGCCTTGTCTGCTTCAAGGACATCTTCAAGAGTAAAATTCTTTACATCCTTTGCATTCTTCATGGCTTCATTATTAAGATATGCAACATCGCTGAATTTAATTTTACCTTCAAGGAACAAACGGTTGCTAACCTCATTTGCTCCGTTTGCAGCGGCGGGATGAAGTCCGCCGAGCTCAATTGCATCTTTACATACATTTATACATTTAAAGGTTTCGTAATCGGGCTCAAAGAAAGTCAGCTTTCCATAGTCCGAAAGCTTGAGCTCCTTAACAGGACTCGGCTCTCTTTCGGGATATGTCAGCGCATACTGAATTGGTATTCTCATATCGGGAACACCGAGCTGAGCAATCATTGAATTATCCTGATAAACAATTGCACTGTGAAGCACCGATTCTCTGTGAATAACAATTTCAATATCCTCGTTTTTCATATCGAAGAGCCATTTTGCTTCAATGAATTCAAGACCTTTGTTCATCATTGTAGCGCTGTCTATGGTTATTTTTGCACCCATATCCCAGTTGGGATGCTTAAGCGCGTCGGCAGCGGTTACGTTTTCAAGCTCGCTGAGCGTTTTGCCGAAAAACGGTCCGCCCGAAGCAGTTAAAATTATCTTCTTAACCGCCTTATCATTCGGACATCCCTGAAGCGCCTGAAAGATTGCTGAATGTTCGCTGTCAACGGGAAGAATTGCAACGCCCATCTCTTTTGCGAGATTTGTTACAAGATGTCCGCCCGCAACAAGAGTTTCCTTGTTTGCAAGGGCAATTGTTTTCTTCGCCTTAATTGCTTCAAGTGTCGGTCTGAGCCCAACCATTCCGACAACGGAATTTAAAACGGTATCTGCACCCTCATAGGTTGCACATTCAATAAGACCGTCCATACCGCAGACAACCTTTGTATTCGTATCTGCAATTCTTGTTTTAAGCTCCTTTGCAGAGCTTTCATTCATAAGGCAAACAAGCTCGGGAGCAAACTCTCTTATCTGGTTTTCTATAATGTCAACTTTTGAATTTGCAGTTAAGCATTTTACGTTGTAGCCGTGCATTCTGCAAACATCAAGCGACTGAGTTCCGATTGAGCCCGTTGAGCCCAATAGTGAAATATTCTTTGACATAGCTCTCCTCAAACAACAAATAATGCAACACAGTATGCAAGCGGAAGGGTGAACATTGATGAATCAAATCTGTCCATAACGCCGCCGTGACCCGGGAAGATTTTTCCGAAATCCTTAACATCAAAGTTTCTTTTGAGAACTGACGCGGTTAAATCGCCCATCATTCCCATAAACGAAATAAACGGTGCGGCAATAAGAACAGCACTTGCCTGAACCTGGGTCAATGCGAAGGTTGCAAATTTATTATAGATAATTATTGCAACAGCATTGAGAATGATTGAGAAAATAATTCCGCAAACTGCACCTTCGATTGTTTTTTTCGGTGAAATATTCGGGCTCATCTTTGTTTTTCCGAATGCCATACCACCGAGCTGAGCGCCCGTATCGGTTGCAAGCGCACAGATAAGCGCATAGAAAATGAAATATATTCCAAGCTGATTTCCGAAACCTGAGATATCTCTTAATATTCCGAAGATTGAAAATACAGCGGGAACAATTAAGCTTGCAACAATGGCGATTGCAACATCCTCAAACTTAGTGTTTGCATAATCCTTAAGCATTGCAAGGAAGTAAATGATAATAATTATTGTTACCCAAACGAATTTCGGAACAAATCCGCTGATTTTGAACCACATTTCAGTACTGACAATCGGCTCAAGAATTGACGCACTTGAAAAATAAGGAATAACAAATGCAACAATTGTTCCGAAAACAACAATGAATTTGTTTTTGATTTTTGCACATTTCAATATCTCGTTTGCCGCAATTGCAGAAAGAATTGAAAATACTATAACAAAAATCGGTGTGTATATACGCCATACAACAACGGCAAGAAGTGCAAGGAGCACCGCTCCGGTTATAACTCTTTGTTTCATTTTAGTACCTCCATAAACCTACGGGACGCCGAGGTCGCCGTCCTCTACCGACCACTACTATGCGCCAAAGCGTCTGTTTCTGTTTTCAAAATCCTTGAGCGCTCTGTATAAATCTCTTTTTGTGAAATCAGGCCAAAGCACATCACTGTACCAGAATTCACTGTATGCCGCCTGCCAGAGCAGGAAGTTTGAAATCCTCTGTTCACCCGAAGGTCTGATTATCAAATCGCATTCGGGATATGTATAAAGATTATTCGAAATATCCTCTTCGTTAATCTCGGTTTTCCCCTCTTTGATAAGAGAGTTAACAGCGCTTACTATTTCCTGGCGTGAGCCGTAGTTAACTGCAAGGTAAACCGTTGTTCCGGTGTGAGCAGCGGTTTCTTCCTCCGCTTCATCCATGAGTTTTAGAAGCTCACTGTTTATTCCCTCGCGTTCACCGATAAACTTGATTTTGTTGTTGCCGGCTTTAACCATATCAGCTTTTGCTTCAAGCAGATAGTCCTTGAAAAGCGCCATTAATGCGTCAACCTCTTCCTTCGGTCTTTTCCAGTTTTCTGTTGAAAACGCATAGAAGGTTACATACTTTATTCCAAGGTTTGCACATTCATCGGATATAGTTCTGAAAACATTAGCGCCCGCCTTATGACCTGCTGAACGGGGAAGTCCCCTTTTCTTTGCCCATCTGCCGTTTCCGTCCATAATTATTCCGAGATGAGTCGGCAAGGATTCAAATTCGGGAGCTGCTTTAATATCTTTTTTCGTAAAAAAAGCCATTTTAATTCATCCTTAAAAAATAGTTTTAGGGCGGTGCTTCGCCCGTTAAACAAGTTCAGCCACGCCCAATAATGATTATAGTTAGATTGAAAGAATTTCGTTTTCTTTCTTATCGCTCATTTCATCAATCTGCTTGATATAGTTGTCGGTTATTTTCTGCAATTCCTTCTCGGCATCCTTCTGGTCATCTTCGGTTATTGCATTGTCTTTCTTAAGCTTCTTGATGTCGTCCATAGAATCTCTTCTGATGTTTCTGATAGCAACCTTTGCTTCCTCTGCCTTTTTGGAAACATCCTTAACAAGTGCCTTTCTGTGCTCCTCTGTAAGCTGGGGAAATGACAGACGGATAACCTTGCCGTCGTTCTGAGGATTGATTCCGATTTCAGAAGTGTTGATTGCTTTTTCAATCTCTTTGAGCATAGAAGCGTCCCAGGGCTGAATTGTTAAAAGTCTCGGCTCGGGAACTGAAATAGCTGCCATCTGATTAAGCGGAGTCGGAGTTCCGTAGTAATCAACAACGATGTTATTTAATACTTTCGGATTTGCTCTTCCTGCTCTGATTGCTGAATACTCTCTGTCAAGAGCATCAAGTGTTTTTTCCATTCTGCTTTTAGTTTTTTCAAATACCTGTTCCATAAATTACTCCTTTATAAATCGGGTGCGGATGTCCCGCCCGAAATTCTCAATTATCAATTCTTAACAGTTGTTCCGATTTCTTCGCCGTCAACAACCTTAACCATATTGTCGGGGTCGTTGAGATTGAAAACGATAATCGGCATATTATTATCCTTGCAAAGCGAGAATGCGGTTGAATCCATAACCTTGAGGTCTTTTGTAAGAACTTCCATAAAGCTTACAGTATCGAACTTAACTGCATCATCAAACTTATTGGGGTCTTTATCATAAACGCCGTCAACATTTGTTGCTTTAAGCAGAGCATCTGCATTGATTTCAACACTTCTTAAAGCCGCTGCTGTATCGGTTGAGAAGAAAGGTGAACCTGTTCCGCATCCGAAAATAACAATTCTTCCCTTTTCAAAATGGCGAATTGCTCTGTTTCTGATGTAGGGCTCGGCAATCTGGCGCATTTCAATCGCAGTCTGAACGCGGACAGTTGCTCCGAGCTGTTCAAGTGCATCGCAAAGAGCAAGTGAATTCATCGCGGTTGCAAGCATTCCTATATGGTCAGCACGCGTTCTGTCCATATGCTCGCTTGTTCTTCCTCTCCAGAAGTTTCCGCCGCCGACAACAATTCCGACTTCAACGCCCTTATCGGCTACCTCTTTAATGGACTTGCAGATTTTTAATACAGTTTCGTTATCGATTCCCTTTTCATAGGGACCTGCAAGAACCTCTCCGCTGATTTTCAGCAGAATTCTTTTATACTTAACACTCATAAACATGACCTCCAAGTTATATTTTTGCTCTTTAATATAATAATATAAATAATAGTTAAAGTAAAGTATATCTAATTAAAAATAAGTTACAAAATGGTAAAAAAACAGACGGAAGAATATTCTTCCGCCTGAATTAAAGCTTATGTATTGATTTCAACAGGAGCAACAATAAGTACACGGTATGTTCCCGTTTCGTTCTCATTCATGAGTCCTGTTTTAAGATGATAGGTTTTGCCCGCTTCACATTCGTATTCGATTGAGAAAGCGTTCAATGTTCCTCCTTCGCTGTACTCAGCCCAGGTTTCTGCACCTTCGGGCTCGAAGTATGCAAATGTTTCCTTAGTACTTACAGAATAGAAACGGTATTTGCCTGTCTTTGAAGCAGTGAAAGTGAAATCATAGCAGTTTTCATCATTAATTCTTACTTCTTTTCCGAGGTAATTGCTTTCTGAAATCTCGCCGCCGTCAACAAAGTTTCTGGTGTAGTTTTCACCGTCGGCACCCTCTCTTACGACATAAAGCTTATATGTTCCGGTTGCAGAGGTATCGCTCAGTCCGGTTCTAATGCGGTAGGTTACGCCTTGTACACATTCATATGAGAATCTGAAATGTCTGAGGGTTCCGCCGTTATCGTCGTATGCTAACCAATCATCTGCACCGTCAACACTCAGATATGCAATAGTGTCAATAAGTGCTGCCTCGGCATCAATATCGCCAAGTTCCGAGGTATCAATTGCCGAAGGATCTATGCTTGAAGTGTCGAGACCCTCCAACGCCGAAAGGTCAAAATCGCTTATAGACGAAATGTCAACAGTGCCCAGTGAATAGAAGGTATATGTTCCGCTCTTAGTCGGAGTAAAAGTATATTCATAACCCGGAGTAATTGTTCCGTCGTTATCTTTAATATCCACTGTTGTTCCTGTTTTGCCTGCAGTGATTGCACCGCCGCTTGCATATTCTCTGTTGTAGTCATCAATGATTTTCTGCTCGTGCTCTTCTATAAGTTTCGGAGCTTTTTTACATGCATTGACGATTCTTGCATAGTCCTTTGCATTGAGAATGCGGTTTCCGTCCATATCAAGATATCCCGAATTATCGGTTTCCGTTCTGTTCGGAGCCGAATTGACGGGAGAAACCTCGTTCCAATAATCAAGCAGTGTCTGCGGGTTAACAAGAATTCTTGTTGCACAGTGTCTGCAAATAAGTGTTATTCCCTCATATGTCTGGTTTACAAATATAAACTCGTGACCTACACCGGGATTTTCAACACTTCTTCTTTCGTTACATATAGTACAGGTGTCAACTGTATAAGTTGATTCACATGTTTCAACGCTTGTGCCCGAGGTTGTGTAGTAACCTTCTATCCAATCTTTATGAACAACCTTTCCCGTTTCAGTTACACCGCAGCGCTTACATGTAGGAACTGAAAGGACATGACCCGGTTTGCCTTCAGATGTTAAATCGGTTTCAGCATTCTCAAAATCGTGTCCGAGAGCTTCGAGCGTTTGTTCATAAGCAGTTGAGCAAACGGCGCAGGTTGCAACTGCCAGACCTGTTTTTGTGCAGGTGGGTTGAGTTACAACGCTGTATGTTCCGGAAGCCGGAGTATGTCCTGTTGCAGGAACGGTATCTGTTTTTGTTGCAGAACACACAGAACAAAGATATACATTCTTACCGCTCTCAGTACAAGTCGGCGTTTTGCTTGCCTCTTCATCAAGAATATATTCGTGTCCCTTTGCAGGAACATATTCATTTTTGGTCTGCTCGCAGTTTTTACACGTATATGTTATTGTTCCCCTGGTGGTACAAGTGGGCTCTTTGCGGTCGGTTTCCTTATAATCGTGTTCACCAGTTGCAGGAATGGTATGCGTTCTTGTTTCTCCGCAAATTCTGCAGGTATCTCTTGCAAGTCCGGGAACTGTGCAGGTTGCTTTTGTTACCTCTTTTCTGACGTAGCATCCGCTTACCCACTTTATGTGTTCTTTTTCTTCAACCAACTGACCGCAGGTTTTACATTTGAAATAGTAATATTTATGACCGTTTTCTTCGTTATCTTCCGTATCAATCAATTCGCCGTCTTCATAGGTGTGACCTGTTGCAGGAATTGTTTCGGTTACCGTTTCACCGCATTCAGAGCAGATTCCGACTCTGCTTCCCGCCTTTGTGCAGGTTGCAGCAGTTGTCACTCTCCAGTTATCGTCATCGACCTTGTGTCCCGATTCAACTGTCATTCTGTCGCTTGTCGGTCTGCCAAGCGCATTAACACAGCCGTCAACGGTGCAGGTATAAGTAACAATACCCGCCGTGGTACAAGTCGGCTCAACAATGTATGACTCTTCATAATATCCGTCTTTCCAGACATGGTATATTGAGTTTTTCTGCATTGAGTGCTCAACGGTTTCGTTTTCATGACCGCATCTTTTGCACTTATAGGACTTGTAAATATGTCCATCAAGGTCCGTTGAGTCATTTTCAGCCATAAGCTGATAATCGTGACCGAGCGCAGGGATTTCGCTTTCATTAACAAGGAATTCACAGTCATTACAGATAATATGCTGAAGACCCGCTTCGGTGCAGGTTGCCTCTTCAATAATCTCAGTTCTTGTATTTGTGTGGTCACAGTCATCAATTGAAACAAATCTGTATTCATAGTCCGAAGCAAATTTCTGAGCAGTTGAAGCGCTGTGGCCGATGATTGTTACAGTCTGATTGGAGCCCGAGAAATTGTTTGAGGTTTTGGTGTTTGTTCCCTTAAACTCCATACTTGCATTGTTAATCTTAACATTCATAAGCGGAGTGTTGTTTGCAAATGCACGGCTGCCAATAGACTTAACCTGTTCCGGGAATTCAACATCCTTGATATTGCAGGAATAAAACGACTGATTTGAAACATCTGTTATCGAGCCCCAGTTAATGCGCTTAACTCCGCAGGAATTGAATGTGTTTTCACCTGTTTCAGTGAGCTGTCCCGTCGGGAATGTTACTGTTTCAAGCGATTCGCAGAGAAGGAATGCACATTTACCGAGAGTTTTAAGTGAATTCGGTAAAGATATACTTTTAAGCGATTTACAGTTTTTAAATGCATACGGCTCAATTGTTTCAAGTCCGGGAGGAAGCGCAATCTCGGTTAATGATTCACAGTTCTGAAATGCGCCATAACTTGCAGAAGCTAAATCCGTTCCTGCACCCATACCGTCGATTGATTTAAGAGTTGAAGGAAGCTGAACCGATTTCAAAGAAACACAGTTGAAGAAATTATACTCGCCGATTTCGGTTATTCCCTCGCCGACAACAAGGTGCTCCATAACGCTTTTTATCGTATTGTCGCCGATTTTTTCGCTCTCCCACGGAGATTTTCTGTTACTTCCGATATTTGTTGCACGGTAGTCGGGCATAGCGCCAGTTCCCGTTAAGGTCAGAGTTTTTGTTGATGTATCATACGACCATGTAATTGTCGAAGTACAGTCTCCGCTTGTTGCAGCAGAAGCAACATTAACCCCGATTGAGAACGCCGAAAGTATCAGCGTCAGGCTCATCAGGGTTGCCAGAGTCTTTTTTATTATGTTTTTCATAATATCACCTGCTTGGTTAAACTACTTCATTTTTAATATAACATATATTTGATATTTTTTCAACTATTAAATAAACCGAACTATCCACTAATCACTAACCACTTGTCACTCAAAAGAAAAACGCCTCACCAAAGGGTGGGCAACTAAGGGATTTAACAGATTTTGAAATGTTATTTTCCGCTATAACTGCTTCAAAATAAGGGTTAAGGCGTCAGCCTTAACCCTTATTTGTTCGTTGTTCTAACGAAAAATTCCTATCTCAAAATTGCTTCGCACCTCAAAAATTCAGATTTTTGTGTAAGACAAGGCAAAAAGCACAGGAATAATTTGTTTAAGGCTGTCAAATCCCTTAGCTGCCCACCCTAAAAGGTGAAACGTTTTGAAGTATTCAATTAGCCGTTAATCTGAAAGGCAAAGTTTGGCTGTAAACCCGCATAAAATGGGGATTTTTCAAACAGCCTGCCCAAAATTTGTCCAAAAAATTGACCAAAGCTTTCTTCGGATAAGTTTGCTTTCCAGATTTCTTCTGTGAAGTTTGGCTGTAATCCTAAATAATTAACAACTTACTGTATCATGATATGTATTACCATTTTTGTTATAAACCATCATCTTTTAAGTATCTCAACAGAAGCAATTTCATAAGGATAAAACTCAATTGGATATAGTTTGTTTTCAATATCCAATATAATGCTTTCCATGTTATTTTCATTATCTATCGGATCAATGTAATCACTTACAAAACCTTCATAAATTTCATTATCAGTAGCAATTAGCCTAATGTATTTATTTTCATATTGTGTAAGACTATTATTCATTACTTAACTCTTTCTCCGATACCGCGCTCTCAATTGAGCCTTTGATTGCTGTATATATTTCCTTTGCTTTCTTTCCTTGAAGTTTCTCTGCATTTTCTTCTAAAAATGTAACTGTCGATCCCACATATTTACTTTCTTTAACTTTATTGCCAATAAAATCAACAACCATATCAATCTTATCTGGATCAAGTTGTCCTTTATAAATAGCTTCCGCAGCTGCAATTATTGCTTGTCCTAAAGCTTCAACTATAACAGCTGCAACTGTTCCATTTAATACTGCTCCAGCAACTGGAATTTTATCAGTTGCAATTTTAATAATGCTTTTTGCAATATTTGTAATCATAGCTGAACCAACGATTCCAGTAACAAGCTGACCTGAAAAATCAACCCCGTAAATTTTAAATATGCCCTTTGTTAAAGATGTTTCAAGTGGAACTAGAATAATCGCATCTGCAAATTCAAAAGGAACTGCACCAATAACAGCAGCTGTTGTTGCTGCACCAGCCGTTACGGCATTAGCCGTGTATCTTCTTTGTTCAAGCACCATTCTGTCAAGGTTTTCTTTAGCAATTTCTTTTGCCTCATCCATACAGTTTAATGTTTTGATGCAAAGCTCATCAATATTCTTGGGTTCAACACTAACTTCTTCATTAATATGGTACTCTTCTGCAACAACAGGTACAATACCTTTCAAATTAACGCTTTTAGTTTTTGCAAAAGCATTATTAATAGCTTCAATATTTTCAGGAATATCTGTTTCTGAATATGACTTGGTAATAACAGCAAAAACCGGAATATTTTTCCACCCTTTTATAGATTTATTCATGAGTTCGATATTGTTTGTAAACATACGTCTCGCTGTTCCTTCAACACAATACCAAACAGCATCAATTCCAAGATCTTCGCCTTGTTCATTAGTAACTTGTCCTTTAGTATACTTTTTAACCTGACGAATAGTCTTCATTTGCTCAATTATGTTGTACTCAAACCCTTTAGTATCAATAAACCTAATTGGCCAAGTTTTGGATTCATAAACAGAAATCTTTTGAGTGTTTCCCTCTCCTACTCCGGTAATAATCTCTGTTCCAGAGATTGCTTTGATTAATGTACTCTTTCCAGCGCCTGACGCCCCTAAAACAAGAACATTCATTTTACGATTGTTATCCATCTTATCATCTCCTATCAATCATTATAGCAAAATAAAAAAATGAAATCAATAACATTAAGAATAGTTTTATCAATGTGCATAACAGATTCCATTATTAGTACATTTGAAACAAAAAAATATTAAATGTTTACAATGCCATTTTATGATATGTTTGTTTCGGACGGTAACTACGCAAATTTTACAAGTTGTTTAATGAAGCATTATTTGCTATCTAATTTCAAAGGAGGGATTACAATGATTACACTTAGATTAAAAAGTTCTTCTGCACTCGAAAGATACTTAAAAATGGCTCATTGGGAACATATTGAGTATTCAGTTGATGTAGAAGACACAGAAACAAAAATTTACTTTCTTGTTCGACTGAACACAAGTGAAGAAACTTTTGAAGAACTGGCACGCAAGTATCATTACACAAATTATGAAATTGCAAAATAATATGATTATGGCAGTCCATTGGACTGCCTCTTCATTTTTCAAGAATTTTAAGTCAAAAATTCTGACCAATATCGCGACCACTAATCGACTCAACACATTAAATGTCGAATGATTATGATTGTTTATAATAAACAAAAAGAAAAGGCTTAAACGCGCCAAAGCGGCGTATTTAAGCCTTTATTTTATACCTAATGTCTTTAATTGTTAACCGTTAATCTGCTTTGCTAACTATTGTATATAAACCTACTCATAGCAACGCTTTCGGCGTTTAGGCAATCTATCTCTACGCAAGTTTTTTGCGTAGACTTTTAACTCATTTATAACTCTTTTATCAATATTTAGTTGAGTACAACATTTTACGCAACTTCTATGAACGAACCTGCCTTCTGAATTTCCTCTTGACTAAAGTCGTCGAGCAGGTGTGTATAAGATACCGTTGTCGCATATTTTGAATGACCCATTATTTTCATAATGAATACTGGAGATAGTTTCTTTTCAAAGCATCTCGTAGCAAATGTATGTCTAAATGCGTGCGGATGAACCTTCTTAAATGGTGTGTATGGTCTCCCCTCTTGTTCTGCTTTATATCGTTCTATCTCATTGATGTTTTCGATGATTTGTTGTAGGTCACGCTGAAGCACATACCTGGTCGCTGGTGACCCCATAGTTGTGGTGAAAACTAAGTTGCCTAACTCTTCAGGTTGCCTCCATCTTTCACCTAATTCTTTTCTTCTTTTATCCTGTTTCTTCTTCCAAATTCTGAGTAATTCCTCAGTGCCGTCAAAGAATGGTATTTTTCTGTATGAGTTTATTGTCTTTGGTGTGGTAAACTCTAATATCTTTTTCCCGTTAATATATGCGGAAGTCAAAGACCTCTTAATTTCAATATACTTATCTTGGAAATTTATATCTTCCCATTGCAACCCAGCAAACTCTCCTGCACGCATACCAGTCTGAAGTAATATTTGATATGCCTCATAATAATAACTCCCTTGAGCGAACTCTAAAAACATTTTTTGTTCGTCTTGCGTTAACACGACTCGCTCCTCTTTTGGTGTGTTGAGAGACTGAACCGTAACATCAATACACGGGTTAAAATATATCATTTGGTTAGCAATAGCAGAATTAAAACATTCTCTCAAAGACGATACTGCCTCACGAACTAATCGGATGGAATACCCATGCTCATTTACTAATTCATTAGCAGCACTCTGTATATCCATTTGGGTGATATCATATAACCGCTTCTCTCCAATAATAGCACAGAATGTGTTTTTAATTTTTCTTCGATAACTTACCCTATTAACCTCACCCTTCAACACTGGTGATTTTGCGATTTCAAACCACTCATTAAACCATTCGTTAAGAGTAATATTAGGGTTTTTACCATACTCGTATCTTGCTATGCGTTCCTTTTCTTCTAAAAATTCTTTCTTAAGTTGTGTGAGTTTGCTGTTATAAAGATTAATTGTTCTTCCGTTAATAACAGCTCGTGCGTTGTATCTACCATCCCTCCTCTGACTAATACCTTTACCAAGTTCTTTGCCGTTTAAATCTTTTCCCATAATGTAAACTCCTTATCAAAGTCTATATTACGGTATCAATTACATTATACATCATTTTTATGAAATTGCAATATATATTGATAAAATATTTATAAGTTATATATTATATACAGATTTGATGTTTTGCACATCTATCAAGAAAGTTCTCAAATGCCTTACGGTTTACATAGAGTTTGTTCCCTACCCTAACAGTAAATGTACTGTCTTTTCTCTTTAAGATTTCTCTTGCCTTGGTTTCTCCCCAGCCTGTAAGTTCTATGACCTCAGCCAGACTCCAAAGTAATTTCTCTTGTGTATTCATCTTATCATCTCCTATAGATTATTACCCACAAATAACGAGTATCTGTGGGTAATTCTATTATACATTATTTTACGCCTGTGCTACCAAAGCCGCCAGCACCTCTTTGTGTTCTATCCATCTCAAAAACTTCGCAAAGAGAGCAATCGAGATATGGCGTGATAACAATTTGTGCCATACGGTCACCCTGTTGAATAATCTTATATTCGTCAGACTCATTACGCATTGCTACCATAATCTCACCGCGATAGTCAGAGTCGATAACGCCAACACAGTTTGCAGGTCTTAACCCCTGTTTTACGGCAAGACCACTACGAGCATATATAGCTCCGAAATATCCATTAGGTATCTCCATAACTATACCCGTTGGGATTATTCTGGTCTCACCAGCTTCGATTACTATATCCTCGCTTGAATATAAATCGTATCCAGCCGCATACTCTGAACCCCTTGTAGGTATCTTTGCGTGCGCTGATATTCTCATAATGTTAACTTCTGGTTTCATATATTTATCATCTCCCTTATTTTGAATAGACTCGTTTCTTGTACGCTTCGATTTGTTTTGCAATATACATGTCTGAGAGGTCGGGGTATTTTGCTTTAATCCTATCAAAGTGCCCCTTGTCTCTACACATATACCATTGATACGGTGTCATTTCTAAACACCAATGGCAAGAGCCACACATACCATCCATTTTCCCGAAGTCAGAACAGTTGATAAATTTTCTTACAGGCGGAAGATACTCCTGATTACACTGTTCAATCGTCTCTACGGTGGCTATATCTGATTTTAACTTAATCATATCTTTCTCCGTTATCAAATCGTCGTTTTATTATCATTAATGTCGCGGTCTCATATTATTTATATCATAATATGTATAGTATATTAGGGAAAATATGAAGACCGCACAGAAGACACACACAGTGGCACAACTAATACAAATCATATCATCGGTCATTTTTATCACCCTCAGACAGACCTATTGTATTAATTGTAAACTCTGTCATTGTCTTTGTATCTTCATACCATAAACCATCTTCTTTTGTTCCTCCCCAGTCAATCACCCCTGAGACGGTTAGGAGAAATCTATTGTTTTCAGGTTCTTCCTCTATGATAGGTTTATCTCCGTTTGTATAACCGATACAGATTTCATCATAGGTGACATTATCACCTCGATAGACAATTGGTAATGATTGTTTGATATTATTCAATGCATTGATAATTGCCTCTTTTGTATAAGTAACCCCATTTCCATCTGGCGTATTATAGTAAAACGGTATAGTAAGTTTTATTTCGATGTCATTAGTTCTCATTTCGTTTTCTCATCTCCTTATTACAGAGTTCTAAAAAGCTGAGCCAATCTTCCTTATCTATATCCATACCCCACGAGCCAATGCCTTTATCAACATCAATACCATATCTTGTTATGTCCTGTATAAAACAATCGAGCGTCTTGTCGTCGATGTATGGTAAAAGGGGCGTAATATATCTGATAACAGAACTTGGCATATATGTCATTCTACCCAGCGCATATCGTACAGCGCAGTTAAGAATTAAACCGAACTCAGAGTTAATCTCTACTGGTGGTTTATTTACTGATTCAATGTTTGACATACTACACCTCTTTCGCCTCTTTCTTTGATGATACAATCTCAATTATTTCGTTTACGATTTCGTTGTATCCATCAATAAATCCGTCTTTACAAGAATACTCTACTCCAAAATTGTCGAGCATATCTCTGATTTCACAACCTATTTCTCCAGCCTCTTCTTCGGTCTGGAATCTACCATTAGAATTATAAGGCTTAACTCTCGTAAGAAAATAGTTTTTGTTTGTGAATGATTCAAAAACATCAAATACATAGTTAGCAAAAGTATCGTGTTTGACAGTGTCCTCGCTATTCCCGTCATATATTACTGACAACAATATTGGCGAGTCGGTTACTATAACATCAACCTTGCCTTTGCAGCGAGATAATCTAAACGATTGCTTACCAAAGATGTAACTCTGGTTTTCAAAAACAGCTTTACTCTCTTCCCATAATTTGTCTTTTGCAAATTCCGTGGCAAGTTCTGCGTCAATACCATTCATCTTTAACATTGCAAAAACATATGCCGCGCCTGTACTTTTACCAGCGCCGGGTTCACCAAACAAGTTAACAATAACTGTATCTCTAACCGCATCTCTCATTTAATTTACCTCTCAACAAATATTATCATATTCATTACATAACCAATCTTTATGACTCAACCCAAATGATTTCTTTGGTAGGTTAACCCATACCGATTTTGGGACATATCGAGTATTAAACAATGTATGTGGAACACGAAAACCGCTATGTAATTTGTCATTGTAAAATTTTTCAAACTGTTCTGAGAATTGATTATATAATTCTTCGCGTAATTCATCTTCATTTTCTGCTCTTTGAGATGTTTGCTTAAATAATTCAAAATCCTCTCTGTCACAATAGAACCATCTTTTATGATATGTGTCATAAATAACACTTTTTACATTGTAATATCTTAGTTTATTGTATATGAGCCAGTTTACTAAACTGTAGAAAGCAGTTTGAGGGAAGACCAATACCCAAGTTATTGGATAATCTGTTGAACAATCAACGCCACCCCAATCAAATCTTTCGCTCAACACGATTAGCTCACTTGTGATAAGATACATTACCAACATTCCCAATAAGAAGCTCTTCATATAATCACCTTCTAATCTATATCTCTTTCTATGGTTAACTTGAAATGTGCCTTCGGTTTATAATATGTCTTATTCACTCTCATCTCTCGCCATTGCATAATCCCAACGACGAGGATTAAGAATGAAAAATTACCGAGCAACATTTCAGTCGTAATAGTATTTAAAAAATGCATTAGCTCTGTATCACAATCAACCTATACTGGATACCGCTATCTCCCCAGTTTAAGTTATTAATATCTTCAAAGTCTGTTATCCGCTGGTTAACACATCTAAGGAGAGTTTTGAAGTGGTCATTCCAGCCCATAGGCTCATCCCACTCGTGATACTCATAACACTGTTTTTCCTCTGGTGTTAACTCTGCAAACTCTTCGTGCTCAACTCCGTAAATGTCTTCTATCTCACCAGTTTCAAACAAAACCCATTGGTCTTTATGTACAAGATGGTGGTAGTCATATCGGTTGTAGTCGACGCACTTCTTAAAATCATTATAGTCGACATAGATTGGCGTTGGATAATAAAATCTATCGTCGCGCTCCTCCTGTTCTGCTTCTAAAGAGCTTGACCATTCCTTTTTGACTTCGTCAGAGAGGTCTGCGAATTTTATCTCCCAACCAAGTTGACGAAGCTTATTGTATGATTCACCAAAATATGACCGTGAACCATTCCAATATGTTAACTGCGGCTTATACTCAACCGTTCCGTCATACTGATGTGGTTCTTGCCAACTACTACGCTTATCAACCAACTTCGGAACTCGCGGGTCTATGCTAACCCACTTATCTCCGATTTTGGCTTCAGTATAAACAAAATAATCTGCACCCATTAGTTCACTTCCTTTTCCTTAAGCCAGTCAACAATCCTTTTCTTATTACCGTTCTTTTCGAACAGCTTAACTATTGACCTCATTGTATCTTCATCGGTTATATCACATAGGATACAATGGGATAGGATAAGAAAGTTAGCAAATTCCTCTTCGTTAAGCCTCTTTACTCTATCGAACTTTGTCATATTATCCATCCTCCTGATGTATAATTAGTCATCTGCTACCTTGTGATATAATCCACAGTGGCAGTACCCTGCTTCCTGTTGTTCTCTGAAATCCTTACACATACACTTTGTGTCTGGTGTTTTTTTGAGTCTGCAAGGGCAGTAATTGTTATTTGCTTTTAATTCCTTTTTGAACTCATTTACGAATTCTTTGTCTGGATTTAACTCTATCCTCATTTAGATTATATCCTTTCGCATACTGGTTATCGCTTGCTAATTTAACACCGAGAAGTGTGTCAAGATGAGGCGTTTGCCCCGGAACATATCTTCCATACTTTACAATGATGTTGCCATACATATTGAACACCTTTTCAAATGCGGCAGCTTCTTGCTCGGTGTACCCTGTATATATAACTATCTCGTCTTTACAGCTCTTAATCCTGAGCTTATTGATTAATAGCAGTAAGTCTTCAAGACTATCAAGCGGTTCAAGCCCAGCACATACTATTGCTCGAGTGATACTGTTCTTTAAATATCGTTCAACTATACTATCTATAGAAACCTCGATATCTGGTGCGGTTGCAAGTGCGCTATTTTGACACACTTGCTGACCGCATTCTTTTTCGCATTTAAACGAACAGTTTGGAAATTGCAGAACCATACTCGGCTTTTTATAGTTGACGAAATCTTCGTCTATAATTCCTTTGATTTTCATCGCATTATCCCCTCGTCCTGTAAAACATTCATCCAGCGTCTCTTATCGAACTCTTTCTTTCGGATATTCTGGTAGGAACTTGTCGGTGTGTAAACTTTATTACCGCTCGTTTCCGAGTATTTTATTAAGAACATATTGCTTGATTTCCTCTTTTCGCACACTATCAAGTGTATAATATTGCTCCGCAAGCGGATTTGATTTTATGGCATTTAATCCAAAGTAATCCTCGAAACAATACCTACACCAGACAGCCTCTTCAATTGTTTTCCATTCCTTGGTGTAGTACCTTTTATCGTGGTGATAAAAATCGACTTTATAAGTTCTACCAGCCTTATTATAAACTACACCTCTAATTCCGATTTGGTTATCTATCCTCGTTGCTCTTTGGTTATCAATGTTTTCCTGCCTTGTTACAAGACGGAGATTATTTCTTCTGTTGTTTAGACTATTTCCATCAATGTGGTCGACCTCAAGACCAACTTTACTGTCGTTTATTATTAAGTCGTGTAGGTATATTGCAGCTCCTTTCTTAAACGAACCTGTAATTACATAATACTTCTGTCGTTTCTTTACTACACGCCATACAAACTTTTTCACTACATCGTAATCTTCTGAATCAATGTAAAAACTGATTACTTGATTATTGCTGTTAATATTGCATACCGCATATTCACTATATGATACCCAAGAATTTGTTTCTGTGGCTATATTTGAATGATTACCGATATTAGAACATATTACACACCTCTTTGGTGGTTGTGTTCTTAAATTCCGAAGTTCGGACGGTAGAATCGCGCCACAATTCAAGCATTTAGTTAACACATATTTATCAGGTCGTGATGGAATTTTTAGTCCAATTTTTGTCCAATCGTTATCACAACAGTAATTTCTTATTACCTCTCTATTACCAAATCTTTGTCCTATATAATTCATAGCAATTCTGTCCTCTCATATTTTCATATTACGGAATAGACTATACAATTATCTACATCGTAGATATCCCTTGGTAGTCGTTGGGGCTAACTTTCGTCGCCTGCGGATTACCCAATCCTTCATACTATTACCGGTTTCCCAAAGGTGATGAAGGCTCTAAGGGCTTCCCCGCATATTCGGGATTTCTTATTTTAGGTCGCGTTACCTTATCACTAAGGCATTGGGCAATTCACACCAAGTTTACCCTACGACTCTCGCATATGTATCTGCTATTGGCTCGCCACACACAGGACACTTAGGTTCACTTATAAATGCGTGCTTATGTTTACATACGCTAATCTTTGTTGTAAAAGCAAAGTAGATAACACCTTGCGATGCTACATAATTGAGCATATCCCAAGCAGTATCTTCATTCGGGAACCTATTTTCGATGTTGATGTGGGCAATACAACCACCGCCACACTTCTTATCAAACAGAGAACCAAGTCTACACTTCTCTTGGATAGTACATTTCTCCATAAGCGGTATCCACTGGTTAGAGTAGATGAAGAATTTATTCTGCTCAAACAAGAGATTATCAGCCTGACAAATTACACCAGCGCAGTTTTCAGCGGGTATCATTTCAAGGTTAAATGTAAAGTCGCACTCGAAGTTATCCTTTACATCATTGATTGTGTCAAGGATTTGAGTTGCAAAATTGATAGCTTCGTCAGAATAGCTCTTGCAACCAAGTTCGTCTGTATCAATAAGACCAAATAAGTCCATTACCTCATACATTCCGATACCACCAATTGTGCAGAACTGTTTGTCAAGTTCAACAGCACCGTCCTGATAATTAGGTAATAACCCCTTTTCGATATTGCGCTTAATGATATGTCTCATAGCAGTTAATGCTTTACAGTCAAGCAGGACTCTGTCTCTTAAAATCTTAAGATACTTAGCCTTACTTAACCCACTTTCGTAAGCAATTCGAACAAGGTTGATTGTGCTTACTCTGCAAGAACCTACCGATAGTGCTGTACCACCAATTGAGTTAATGAATGCATCAAGTTTTTTAGTATCAGAGAGCAGTCTGCAGCAGTTTGAAAGGACTCCTACATTGTCGCTTACAAAGAAATTACTGTCAGACCAACGAACATTATGGTCAGAGCACCAGCGAGCGAACTCTTCGTCTGCAAATTTACCATTCTGGTAGAGTAAGCTATAAGTAAGAACAGGATATGTGAACATATTTTGTTCTCTAATCTCACTGACTACTTCCATAAATACCTTTTGGAGTTTGAGAAGGTCTTCTATATGGTCAATGGCAAGGGTTCCGTCGGGAAATTCAACTCCGCCGAATAAAGACTCTAAATATGGTCTGTCAAAGATTGAAACATTTGTAAAACTACTCTGGTCTATGCGGAGAAATGGCTGATTAAGACGATATATGAGCTTCTGAAACTGCTGACGAAGGTAATAATCCTCATCTTTCATATAATATCCATTCTCGCAGTCTAATTTCCAAAAATACCAAGCCCATATCAGCACATTGGGCATACCCACGGCTCCTGATTGACGGTTAGATAAGAAGGAGACAAACTCGATAACATCATCAAAATATGTAGTCAAGTGCTTAGGAGGCTTATTATTGTAGTTGTTTAAGAAGAACAAGCCCTCGGTGGCAAGTCTCGTAAAATCATTAGCCCAACAATATGGGAAGAAGCTTGATGTATGGCTATCATTGAGGTAAAAACCCCTGCTAAACTCCTGCTCAAGCCATTGGTTTGCTGTTCTTAAGCCGAACATCTTCTTGATTTCTCTATGTATTTTGTTGAGAGCAAACAGTTTGTCCTCACTCTTACCTTTTTCAGTCATAAAACTCCGAATATCCTTATGGTTTACATTAGCATTTGGGTCAATACTGGTGTCGGCAATAGTGTCTTTAACGACAAAGTTCTCAATAAACTCCGAAAAATCTAACTGTGACGGGTGTAATCCATTGATGTATTCGAAATCTTCCCCGTATTTTTCTTTTAACGCATCGAGCTTACGCTCGAAGTCTTTAGATAACTTTAACTGTATCTCCATTTATGTCTCCTTACTGATTATTTGTCCAATCTACCGCTTCTTTGAACTCCATACGAGTGTTGTTATGAAATAAAACGGGTACAGTATCAATTCCAAGCCTCAACATCTCTTCAACATCGTTAACTTCGGTATATTTAATGCCTTTCGAGTCGAGTTTTGTCTTTAATACTTTGCATTTTGGGCATCCGGTTGAATATAAAATCGTATCACCCATAACCGTTACTCCTTTCTTGCGATATCGCATACAGCTTCATAGATTTCTACCCAGTTTTTAACTCTAATGAAACCATATTTTGACTCGTCATAAGATTTATTGTGACTTGAATCAACAAGTATACCCATATATTCACCACCCTCTAAATTATGAGGTGCATCATCAATCAAAACATCACCTTTTACCATTTGTTTCTTAGACGCTATAATAATTTCCTTAAAAGATATAAAAGGAAAGTATTTTTGAACGAATTTTATCTTAAGTGGTATCGTATCTGGGTGTGCAGATGTCAAAAGGTATACTTTATGACCGTCATCCTTGAGTTGTTTGAGGTATTTTTGGGAGTCTTTTAACGGTTCGAGCGACTCCCAAAGCTCCCTTGTATGTAATGGTGAAAACACCTGAGTTCTTGACAACCCGTCGAAGAAATCTTCAATATTCCAATGGGTTATATCCTCTGGTTTTACATTGGTTCCATACTTTTTATTTACCGCAGCAACCCAAGGTGTGTGTAAGTCTTCTAAAACATTATCTACATCAACAAGTATCGTTAGAGACCTACTCATAGAGGCTTTCCTCTACAAAATCATCAACTTTTTGCCTGAGTTCAAGCAATGTTGAGTCATTTTTGATGTATATATCAGCACCAAAATCATCGAGTGCCGTTTCGGACGGGTGTCTTAGCTGCTCCTCGGTCAGCGCACTCTCAAAATTAGGTCTTTCCACCCTTAAATGAATAGCGTCAAACCCCGCCTCGATTATTTTCGTTATCTCATTTGGGAATCTGCAATCAGGAATGATGACATACTCCCAATTATCATTAAAATACTTGAGTAGCATTGCTACAAAATCAACCCAGAGTGACGGATTTTGCTTTCGGATTACATCTGTTCCTACATATTGGAGCAAATGTCTTCCTTTCTCGTCCTTTTTGCCATCCCAACCAAAATAATTTGTACAAATCCATTTCAGCAGGTCAGCATAGTGCGTTACAAGCACACTATGCTTATCGGCAATAAGTTTCTCTCGTATCATAGAAGCCACAGTATCTTTGCCGTTTTGGGCTTTTCCTGATATTAGTATTACTTTCATATTGTTCTCCCAATTACCAATTTACATCTACATCTATGGTGTCAGAAGCACATCCGCTATCATATATTTTTCCTTTCTTTCCCAACGGTGTGTCAATTACAGTTCCCTTACTTAATGATGATGATGCTAAGCATATATAATCGTTCTCATCACAAACATATCCGCTACTATCAACATGTCTTCCAGGTATTCTTAACCCGCCACCAGGTAAAACTCTCTGACTATACCAAGTCCATTTCCAACCACCCCAACGAAGAACTCCCATTCTTCTAAAATACGAAGCAGAATATTTCTCGGGGCTTCCACTATCTTTCTTTTCACTCTTTTTAGTGGTAGTCTTTGCTTTCTTCTTTTTCTTACTTTTCTTTTTAGTTGTGGACTGTGTGGTTTTTTGCGTAGTCGACTTTGTAGTACTCACCACCTGTGTTGTAGTGGTAGTAGTTGTTGTGGTAGTAGTCGGCTGCGTAGTTACAACTGTTGTGGACTCTGTAGTAGTAACAGTTGGTTTTTCCTCATCTCTTGTGTATTGACCGTTAATATTCACCAGAATCAATACAAGTGCAGCGCATATCACTACGATACTAATTGTACTTAATATATTTTCAGCCGTTCGGTTGATAAGCATCGCCTCCTTAATCTATTACAGGAGACACCTTACACTCTTCTATGATTTCTTCCATGCAATTACAACACAAATGTAAATTCAATTTGTCTCCATCGTACTTCGTGCCATACCCAAGCGTTTTTACAAACGAAAAGTCTTCTTGGATATCCCACACATCAAATTCTTTTCCGCATTTGTTACAAACAATTGTCATACTATGACTCCTTTATGTATTTATTTTTTGTGTATCAAACTAACCTTTTATTCACCATAGAACCGGTTAATACACCTTTCCATACCCTGTTAGTTCGAACCATTCCCCAGTTCGGGTATATGATTGACAATAAATAATATCGTCCTTTTTAATTGGGTTCTGGTTGTACAAGCGGTTCCAAACAGTGAATCTGCTCTCTTTACCGCTTCCTATCGACTTTGTAAATACGGAATAGCCGATTTGTTTGTTGTCTTTTCTTCTATGTATAGGTTTAATATCTGTTACATACAGTTTTCTTCTATCCTCTGCCCTACCTGAGACATATCCCATATATCCCATTATGTCTACGAAGTTACGAACCTTAATTACATCGCTTAAATCCTGAAAATTAGATGTTTTTACAAGGTCTTCGACTTCTTCAAGGATAGAATAGACATCGAGAAGTGTATAACTTTTTGCTACGCCACCAGACTTTGTTACCCCGACAGCATATTTTTGAATTATCGGTTCAAGTGGCGTACCGTCTATCTTCTCTTTGTTAATTTTCTTAGCCTGACCCTTTTTGAACATATCGTAGAACATCTCAGTTATTCTAAGCAGTTCTCTCTGGTTTCCAAAATCAGAGAAGAAGTCAAGCTTTATCAAATTATCAAGCTGTCTTGTGTCAACACTTGTCTTTTGGTCAAGGTCTATAAGTAAATCTATAAACCTTTCATAATGATATTGCTTCGCAAGATTGTACAGCTCTTCTGCAACCTTAACGCCCATATATTTGATGGATGATAAGCCTTTTGCTATCAGGTTCCTATCTTTATCAAAAGAATAATCACTCTTTGATATTCCCCACTTGGGCATAGTCACCTGAATTCCAACACGATTTGCATATGCCGTTCCGCTAATAACATCTCCGTCGTTAGCGGCGTTGTTTAAGAAGGATGTAATAAACTCAATCGGATAATAATACCGATAATAAGCACATAAGTATCCGAGTAAACAATATGCAATTGAGTGATTGTATCCAAATTGATAAGATGCACTGTCCTCAATTATTTGCAGGAACTCTTTTGCTTCATTTTCCGCTTCGTCTCTCGACTTAGAAGACTTGCTGCAGTATCCCTCGAGAATAGATGGCAAAGCTTTATCAAGCCTATCCTTTTGTTTTCGTCCTATCGCACGCCTTATATTATCAGACTCACTACCAGACAATCCACAAATCTGTTGCAAGAACTTGATTGTATCCTCTTGGTAAATCAGATATCCAAGGTTATCTTTAAGCAACTCATCAATAATTTCTGACGGATTAGAATGCGGTTTTCTCGCTAATAGATTATCTCTGTAAGAAGCACCAGACGGTCTAATACACGCTGTCACAATAGACATATCAAAGATACTTCGCGGTTTGAATCGCTTAAGGCTATTAAAAGCAAAGTCACCTTCAAATTGGAACACAGCCGTAGGATTTTTTATGATATCGTTCCAAACATTCTCGTCATCCCAATCAATTTCGTGCGACTTCGGATACGGGACACCTATATAATTACAGGTATCTCTAATAACCTTAACCGTCTTTAAGTTTAAGAAGTCATACTTAGCGAGACCTGTATAGTCGTGGATATTCTCCATATCTAAGAACAGGCAATTATCACCGTCCTTATCAAACATGCCGATATTATCGACTAATGTGATAGGACTGATAACCATACCAGCAGCGTGAACTGACTGAGATACCTTTGTACCGTATAAACCGTCGAAGTAGTAGAATAACTCTGGATATTTTTCAGATACAAATTTGTAGTCGTCTGACTCCATAATCATTTCTTTAACGACTTGCACTGGTTTATTAGAACCTTCAGCCTCGTCCGCGACAGAACTAATCTGTTTCTTAATGTTCTCGATATTTTTCAATGACCACGGGTTGTCTTTTAATGTCGGATGCTCTTTTGCCCATTCCTGAGCAAGATGTCTTCCTACATCAGCAATAAGCCCCTTGGTTTTCATCGTACCAAAAGCAGCTACTCGACCAGTTTTGTCTTCCCCAAACCTGTTAGTGATATATTCAAATATCATTGGTCTGTCAGACTCAACTACATCGACATCTATATCACCGATTTCTTCTCTGTCTTCATTGCAAAATCGTGAGAAAACCGTGTGCCAAGTTTCTGGATTTAAGTCAATGATATCGGTAACATATGCTACTCTCGAGCCACCTACTGAACCTCTCGCTGTGCCTATTGCCATCCCCTGCGATTTACACCAACAAATGAGCTCGCTCATTGACAACATAAATCCGTCCATATGCAATTTCTGAAAGACCCTCATCTCTTCATCAATAGCCTCTCTGAACGCCTGCTCTTGCTCGCGAGGAATAACACCAGACTCCAACTTCTGCGAAAACTTTTCTTCGACCGTCTCGATGAACTTTTGTGAGTCTGCTTCTCTCGACCCATATAAGATGGGATACTTAATTGATGTATCGAGCTCAATCTCTTCGGTCATATCATAAAGAAGATTTGTGTTCTCTATCGCTTTTAAGTATTCATCTTCTGGTAGAGCAGCCTGTTCTTTGAACATCTCTACGAGTTCATCATAGGTCTTATATGACAAGTCGAAAGCATCTTCGTTTCCGTATGATTTGTGCTTTGAAGATAAAAGCACATCCCTACATTCTGCCTTGTATTTACTCGAACTATGTGTATCAGTCCCCGCGATTAGAGGTGTCCCTATTTTCTTGTACAATGCCAACAATCGTCTGTTAAACTCAACTTGTTCGGGATAAATGTGTGGCTGAACCTCAAGGAAATCATACTTTTTAGCGAGTTCCATATATCTTGGATGGGTCTCTGGTAACTTCCATAAAGGCGAAGCCAAACATGCACTTGTAGTAATGATGTTATCTGA
>CAJOEV010000009.1:0-41864 GCA_905233545.1 uncultured Eubacterium sp.
ATTATCTTTGGTTTATATTCACGAACGACACTGAGCAAATTGTCAGCCCAAATGTTGTTTGGCTTAAGCCGCGTTTGAACATTAGACCGTTCTTGGCTACTGTTAAGGGTAAAGGGTACGGTGTTCAACTGAGTGACACAGAAGGCGATTGTTATTTTACCAGAGAGTGCGAGGCGTTAGGGCTCCCACTTCTCGTTACGCCCGTCCCGTCGTTTTCAGAGCAAGGGCTAAAAGATGGAGAGAACTGTTATTATCTCCCATTTGATATGCAAGGAATAGATATTGATAAGATAGTCAATGAAATCCCGAAATATAAAGCCTACTGCAAAGAAGATGGCTGGGATAAGGTATTGGTAGATGGTGAATCAACATACACGCCTGGTGCCGCAAATGTTACCGTTCAGCCTATTAAATCCTATTATGACATCGAGCTCGGTGCTAATGTTACAATTAATACTCCCCCGTTCGTGACAACTCTTGAAAGAGCAGAAATGTTACAAAGAGTTGGCGTGTGCAGAATTCTTATGTGAAGAAAAGGAATTGTGATATGAAAACAATTACTTACTACGAGGTATTCGCTTTCATTTAACTATAATAACCTGGAGGTGTAGTTATATGAACTACGAAGAAATAGTTGAGTGGGCAAAGAACATCACAGTCATTACTGGCTGTGGTCTTTCTATTTCTGCCTTTCTTGGCTTGATTATTAAGCCCATAAGGAAGAAATTATTAAGATGGTTCATTAAAGTAACTCACTCTGAAGAAATAAAAATGCTTGATGAAAAAATAAACAAAGTCGAGAAAGAAGCAAAGAAAGAAATCTCTGATTTGAACAAGCGATTTGACAAACTTGAAAAAGACACAAGTAGCGCTCTGTCTCAAATAGTGGACGAGATAAAAGATATTGCCAAAAAGATGACCGGCAACGAAGCAGATAGACTTCGTGGGGAATTGTTTAATTATGGTAATCGCTGTCGTAGAGGACTCCCATTGTATGCTGATGAATTCAGATATATCCAAACTATTTGGAAGAAATACGATAAAGAGCTTCACGAGAACAGTATCGGAGAAGAAGAATATAAATTTATCTCTGATTATTTCAATTCTACTATAAATCAAGAGATGAGTAAGAAATAAGAAACGAAAGGAGAAACTCAATGGCTAAAATTGTGTGTTACGATTACTACGGCAATACGGTCTCAACATTAACCCAGTGGGATACTAATAGAATTGTAATAATAAAAGATTGGGGATATGACTCGGCTCCCGTTGTACTAATTTCAACTATTTCGGGAGAATCCACTTATACTGTAGAAAGCGTTTTGTCAAACGGTGAAGTTTCTTTTTATATTCCTAATGATTTATTAGAACAAGAGAAAAAAATTATAATTCATTTATGTTTGAATAGAACTTTTTATGAAGAGGTCTTAGATTCATCGTCAAACGATTTTGGCAATTATTATATTTTTGACAATTCTGAATATACAAAAGCTACTGGTAGTTATAGTTCTGAACAGACATATTATGTTCAAAAAAACGAAATAGAGACTATTTATGAAATAAAACTACCTATCAGAAAAAGAACAAATCCTGGGGGTGACGAGTAACTATGGTAAAACCTACATTAAAAACAACATTGTCTGATTTTTATGGCAATCCTATCTCCTCTCTAACCCAGTGGGATAGTAATGTAACATTATATATAAATAATTGGGGGTACGATAGTGCCCCCATTATTCATTTTTTGGATAGACCCGAAACTAAATCGTGCACGGTACAAACGACATTAGAAGAAGTAAATGGAAATAAAAGAGTTGTTTTATGTGTGCCAAACATAATGCTTCAAGGTTGTAGTCCTATAAATTTATTTATTGCCTTACAGAGAAATAAACAAACCACAGAATCTGAAGAAATTGGAATCGATAACAATACTGAGATAAAAGTTCTCTATAAAGAAGAAATAAAGGTTCAGCGCAGAAAACAACCAGATGATTATATTTATGAAGATAACGTTGAATTTATCCAACTTGAAGAAGTTCTCGAAGATTTAGAAGATGCTATCGCCGCATTCAATTTAAAATCAGAAGAATTGCAAGAATATATGGATAATTTTGAAAGAAGAGCAGAAGATGGAGAATTTGACGGCAAAGATGGTAAAGATGGAATTGACGGGAAAGACGGCGTGGATGGACAAGATGGTTTCTCTCCGTTAGTTACTGTAACTGAAGGAGTTGGTACACATCAAGTTACAATAACTGATGTTCAGGGCGACCACGATTTTTCCGTTAACGACGGTAAAGATGGAAAAGATGGTGCTCAAGGTATCTCACCAGTTCTTACAATTACCCAAAGTGGACAAGATACTATTTTTACAGTAGTAGATGCCACTGGCACTAAAATTACCACTTTATCTATTCCTCGTTTTACTGCGGGAAGTGGAATATCTATAGTTAATGGTGTTATTTCTGCAACATTAAATTGGACAGTAGAAGTTTATAATAGTTTTGGTGACTTGCCATTAACGGGACAAGAAAGAGTTTTCTATTTCGTTAGAAGAACAACTACTTCTACAAAGGATATATTTGATGAATATGTTTGGGTTAATAATGATTATGAATTAATTGGCAATACACAAGTAGATTTAAGTGGATACTTAACTAAAACTGAAGCCACAGAAATATATCAAGAAAAATTAACAGTTGGAAATCAAGTTAGTATTAATCAGAACAATGAGATTTCAGCATTTACTAAGGTGGTGATTTTCTAATGGCAGAGTATATAAATGGGAATGAAGTTGTGCCTGTTATTCCGCAAATCCCCACAGGTGCTAAAAGCATAACTGAAAATGGCATAGTTGATGTTACTAATTATGCAACGGCTGACGTTCAGGTTGTTGATACAGACTTAGTAGGGCTTGCAGAAGGTAATTTAGTTTCACTTACAAATGCAAATATAACAAGGGTCAGAGCGTATGCTTTTTATTATGATACCGTCATTGAAGAGGTTGTTCTGCCTAACGCGACAACTATTCTTCAGAATGCGTTTCGTAGCGCGACAGCCTTAGAAAAAGTTGATGTTCCATCACTTATCAATCTCGGTAACGATGCTTTCAGAAATTGTTCTGCGCTTGAATTGTTTATCGTAAGCAAGAACGTTACAAACATATATGACAACTGTTTTAGAGATAGTGGTTTAAAAGCTATCATATTGAAGCGAGAAAATACAATCACAGTTGCTTCAAACGTTGACGTATTCACCAACACCCCATTCAGAAATGGTGTTGGCGGTGTTGCATATGTGCCATATAACCTCATCACCAATTATCAATCACACTTTGTGTGGGGTAACTTGGAAAGTACAACCTTTAAATCAATTCAAGAGAACCTTGCAGCGCTTTATGATTTGGGCGTTAATATAACGGATTATTACGAAATCGTTGACGAGCTTCCGACAACAGATATTGACAATACAAAAACCTATTGGATATTAGATAGCGGCACAACTTATCATCAGTATTTCCACGGCAGTGGAAGTTGGGAACAACTTGCAGATATAATTTTAGGAGGTGAATAATTATGCCATATACACCAACAGAATTAGAACTAAAAGGTGAAAGAGTATTTACTAAAGCCGATTGGGAGTCTATGATGAATAATCCCAATAAACAGCTTATTAAAGATGGCGTTGTAGTCCATACTTATTCGCCTACAATTTATAAATATAAAGTTATACAAAGTTATTATGATAAAGATGAAGTCGATACTTTATTAAATACTAAAGTAAACATATCTCAAGGAGTAGCTAATGCAGGTAAAACTTTAGGTATTAATTCAAGTGGTAATGTAGAAGTATCTGGTGATATTTATAATAAGTTTGAAGTTATTTATACTTGTACTTATAATGACCAGACTGATACTTATACAATAACTAATTGTAATCATAATTATAGTGAAATATCCGATGCAATTGATAATGGATATGATATTGTAGCTAAAATTAACATTGATTATTTAGGTCATATTGAAACTACAAAATTACAATTTGTTGATATTAATCCAGACTATATATATTTTTCTATAAGTGCTAATTACGCACATATGAATATAGAACATTCTTCTCAGAATACTTATAGTCTCACAATAATACAACTTGTAAGCACTGATGATATAGTTCAATCAACTGGTAATAATGAAGATTATATTATGTCACAAGAAGCAACTACAAGAGAATTAAATACTAAACAAAATACTTTAACCGCAGGTAATAATATTAATATTAATAATAATAATATATCTTCCTATATGGAGGTGACATTCATATGAGTATTTTTATGAATGGAGAAGAGTATGGTCCTGTAGTTTTAGAGAAAGATAACACAACGCTGTATGCCCTGTTAAACGGAAGTTTGACTGAATTTGAAAACAGCGATGTAACATCTTTAAGAGGCAGAGCATTCGCAAACGCTAATTCATTAATAACAGTATTTCTTCCTAATGTAACATCTTTTGGCGAGTTTGTTTTCTTTCGTTGTTACAATTTGAAAAATGTTTATCTTCCTGCATTAAGCTCTTTTACTACAAATGGACAGTTTCAGGAATGTACATCACTTGAAAAAATAATGTTTGGGCAACAACTCCCAAGAATTTCGTCGTCAATGTTTAATGGGTGTAGCGCATTAATGAATGTTGTTTTAACAAAAACAAGTGTTACACAGCTCCAAAGTATAAACGCTTTCTCTGAAACACCTTTTAGAAATGGAACAGGCGGAACCGTTTATGTTCCTTATTGGATAACTGTTAGTGGACAAACTGTAAATGGTGTAACAGCTTATTCAACTGCAACTAATTGGAGCACGCTAAAAACTGAAAGCACAACCTTTAAATCAATTCAAGAAAATCTTGTTGAGCTTCAAACACTTGATGTTTACGGCTTTAAGCTATCAGATTATTACTTAATCGTTGACGAGTTACCGCAAACAGATATTGCAACAGATAAGATTTATTTTATTCTTAAAACAGGTGAAACGAATAAATACGAACAGTGGTTCCACAGCAGTAGTAGTTGGGAACAATTAGAAGATATAACATTAGGAGGTAATTCTTAATGGCAGCACAAACAATACATCAAGAAAAGGCATTAGTTTTATCTAAAACTGAATATAATACATTATATACTACTGGTACTCTTACTAAAGATGGTGTTACATATACTTATTCACCTAATGTAGAGTATAGGGTTAAAGGTCATTATTTAGATAGTGATGAAATTACAACTATATTAAATGGGTATGTAACAGGTACTTATGCGGATAACACCTACCAAACTAAGACAGGCAGAACAGGAATAGACCTATCAAGTGGAACCTCGGAAAATCCCATTAGTTTATCGAATACAACAATAATTCCTCTTGGTATTCATGATGTAGTAAATGGTGGTTATATTTGTGCAAGTAATTATCAATCAGGCGATTTAACAATTATGGAAATTCCTACAGGTTCCATTTTATCAACTGATGGAGAGTATACGACATTAATTATAAATGGATACTTCTATTTCGTTGACAATGAAGGTATTCGAGTTACAAATTGGGCGAGTGGTGGTGTACTTTTCCCTTATTCATATATGGAAGTAACATTTTTAAGTAAAAGCGATGCACAAACAAACTATCAACCTTTGTTAGGATGGACAGCATTAGATTTAACAGGTAATACTACATCAAGTAATCCTCGCTCATTATCAACAATAACCACAGCTACAGGTACGGGATTCTATTATGTTACTGTAGGAGGGTATGTATGTGCAGATAACTGGCAATCTGGCGATAATACATATTTATATTTATCTGAAGGAGATATCGTTAATATAGGAAATATTTATACAACTGTGATACAAAATGATGGTATTTCTTTTGTTGATAATGCAGGAATCCTGATAACTGACTGGCAATGTTCTGATAAATTAGCATTATCATATGGTATATTATCAACTATATTTTTATCTCAATCAACTGCTCAACAAACATATCAACCGTTGCCTTCATCAATAACTTTATCTGATAATACAACTACTTTAGATACATTTACAGATAATACTTATGATGGTTCTACTACAACTGATGTAGTATTCGAATTACCTAATACCCCAGTAGCAAGTGTTACAAGTGTAACAGTAGGTGGTACATTATTAACAGTAACTACTGATTATACAGTAAATGGTAATGAAGTTACTATTCTTGATATGAGTTCGTACTCAGCAGGTGTTACAGTTGAAATAGTATATAGTTATTATTCTACAACTACTTTAGCTAATAATACAGAATATTATTCTCCAAGTGGAGGATTAAGTACATTAGTATTTGATTATCCTCAAGGTAATTTTGAATGTTATATGAGTTTAACATTTGCAAGTAGCGGAACTATTACTGTAATCTTTCCAGAGTCCTCTTATATTGGAGATGCACCTACATTTGCTAATGATGAAACTTGGGAGATTAGTATTAAGAATGGTGTAATAGTAGCAGGTAAGGTGGAGAGTGCTAATGAATAATAGAAGAAAATTAATAGAAACTATTTCTAAAAGTCCTTATCCCTCATATACGTTGCCCGATGGTTACGTTGCTTGTGATTATGTAACCAACGGTAAAACAACTCAGAATGTAGGACAAAAATACTTTGATACAGGTTTCTTACCTTCTTATAACTACACTTATAAAATTAAATATAAATTATTAAAAAATCCAACTAATGCCTCATATGGTTGGGTAGATATTTGGGGTATCGGTAATGTCACTGGAGGAACTAATTATAATACAAGATTAAATGCTAATGGTTCAACTACTTTAGGACAAAGAATGGGTTCAGGTACAATTAAAAGCATTTCTTATTCTGATTATAATTTAACTTGGAGCGATACTATTGATTATTCTTATGATTCACCTAATAACAAAATTGTTATTAATGGAAATGAAATAATAACAAATACACCATCTGGAAGATTAGCATCCAAAACAATGTTAGTAGGTACAGCTAAAAATGGTGGTTCAAGTGGTAATAGCGATCAGGTTATTGCTCTAACTATACCTAACCTAGCATTGTATGGTTGGGAAATATGGAATAATAAGACATTAATTCAGTGGTTTGTTCCTTGTTATAAGGACGGAGTTGGCTATGTTTATGATGTTATTGCTGATGAAATTAAGCCTGGGGTAAATGGTTCTTGGGGTTATGGTTTTGATTAACAAGGAGGATAATATAAATGTTTTATAAATACATAGATAAAGATAATATAACTCTTGCTCCTCATCCTCTTAAAGTAAATGGAAGAGATATCTTTACAACAGATGAAAAGATTTATAATGAGTATGGTTATTATCGTCTTGAAAGAGAAGATTATCCTCAAGATGAAAAACAATATTCTCCGTATTACGAATTAGCTGATAATATAATTTATCAAAAGTGGGAAGAAATTGAAATCCCTGATGTTGTGGAGGATGAATTAAATGAGTAATGAAACAGTAACGCTTATAGTCACTTTTGCAGGAATTACAATCGGAACGCTTGGCGGAATATTTGCAAGTGCAAAACTTTCAAAACTTTAACAAAAATATTTATTGGAGAGAATGAGGTATGACTGATGCAATAATAATAGCCCTGACTATTCACGCAATTGTAATAGTTGGGGCTTTTATAGGAATGATAATAATTATTTGTAAATGATTTTAATTTTACTCATATGTTAATTTACGCTACTGGTATTACTATTATCGAGTTTTTATCAGGTTGCATCATTAACTTATGTCTTCACTGGAATGTTTGGGATTATAGTAATCTCCCATTTAATATATTAGGACAGGTATGTTTATTGTTTTCGATAATCTGGTACGGATTATCCCTCATAGCAATTATAACGGACGATTGGTTAAGGCACATATTATTTGATGAAGGAGAACCACACTATAAGTGGTCATAAAGTAAGCAGACTGAGTAATTCAGTCTGCTTTTTTTTGCCAATTTATCTGACGATTTATCTGCCGATTATTCTGGCGGAAATAATAAAAGGCGGGTTTGATAACCCGCCAGATAATGTAATTGATACCGTAATATAAATCATCAAAGTTGCGTAAAGTTAGCCGATGATACCGACATTTCATTTTACGCAAATCTCTACGCAATTTTTACGCAAAACTGCGTATTAAACTACGCAAATTTACGACATTTTACGATAGTTGAGTTGCGTACGGGACAAACATCATAAATCCCTTGAAATGTAGTTATACCAACACTTTCGAGCTACTCGAGTATCAAATGTTCCTAATTGTTTTAGCCGTTAATCTGCTTTGCGATTTCTTCTGCAAAGTTCTCTTCTCTCTTCTCAAGACCTTCGCCCTTCATCATTCTGATAAAGCCGTTAATCTTGATTTCACAGCCGAGCTCTTTTGCAACTGAATCAACATAGCCCTTAACTGAACCCTGGAAGAGGTCGCTTCTTACAAATTCCTGCTCAACAAGGCAGTTCTCTTTGTAGTACTTGCCCATCTTACCCTCAGCAATCTTAGCAAGAACCTGCTCGGGCTTTGAAGCCATCTTCGGGTCCTCTTTCATCTGAGCTGCAAGAATGCTCTTTTCGTGTTCAACAACGTCTGCAGGAACAGAAGCCTGGTCGAGATATGCAGGGCTCATAGCAGCAATCTGCATTGCAACATTCTTGCCCATAGCAACGAAAGCTTCGTCAGCAGCCTTTGACTCGTCTGATACATCAAAGCCAACCATAACGCCTACTGCGCCGCCAGCGTGGATATATGTTGAAACAACGCCGTCCATTCTTTCAAAACGGCGAACCTTCATGTTCTCACCGATTGAAAGAACAAGGTCGTTAAGTGTTTCTGTAACAGTTCTGTCTGTTCCGTTGAATTTTTCTTCCTTAAGAACCTCAACATCTGCGGGATTTGTTGCAAGAATAGTTTTTGCAACGCCCTCAACGAAGCTCATGAACTTCTCGTTCTTAGCAACGAAGTCTGTTTCTGAGTTAACCTCAACAACAACACCCTGCTTAGCAGCTGCATCGTAGTAAGGAAGAACAACACCCTCAGCGGCAATTCTTGTTGCCTTCTTCTGAGCTGCTGCAAGACCTCTTTCACGAAGATAGTCAATAGCCTTATCCATATCGCCGTCTGCTTCAACGAGAGCCTTTTTGCACTCCATCATACCAACGCCGGTCTTTTCACGAAGTTCTTTAACATCTTTTGCTGAAATATTAGCCATTTTTATTTCCTCCTAATTTTAATGAGGAATGAGGAATGAGGAATGAGGAATTTCGGGTGCTGCGCACGGCTGATTATATAATCGGGTGCGGGTGCCCCGCCATGAATCCCTAATTCTTAACTCCTAATTCCTAATTATGTTAAGGGCGGATTTCTCCGCCCTGTATAATCAAGTTATTCTGCAGCTTCTTCAGTTGCCTCTTCAGCTGCTTCTTCTGTTGCTTCCTCAGCACTCTCTTCTGCTGCTGCAGCAATTGCATCCTCGCCGTCTCTGCCTTCGATAACAGCATTAGCCATTGCGCCTGCAATAAGTTTTACTGCACGGATAGCGTCGTCGTTTCCGGGGATAACATAATCGATTTCATCGGGATCGCAGTTTGTATCAACGATAGCAACGATGGGAAGACCGAGCTTCATTGCTTCTGCAACTGCAATTCTTTCCTTTCTCGGGTCAACGATGAACATTGCCTCGGGAACCTTTCTCATTTCGGTGATACCGCCGAGATATTTCTCGAGCTTTTCGATTTCAAGCTCAAGTCCTGCAACCTCCTTCTTGGGAAGAAGATCGAATGTTCCGTCTTCCTGCATCTTCTTGAGCTGAGCAAGACGAGCAACTCTTCCTCTGATGGTTTTGAAGTTGGTGAGCATACCGCCAAGCCATCTAGCGTTAACATAGGGCATTCCGCAACGCATAGCCTCTTCCTTAACGCTCTCCTGAGCCTGCTTCTTTGTTCCTACGAAGATGATTGAACCTCCGTCTGCTGCAAGGTCGCGAACAAACATATATGCCTCATCGAGCTTCTTAACTGTTTTCTGAAGGTCGATGATGTAAATGCCGTTACGCTCTGTGAAGATGTACTCAGCCATTTTGGGGTTCCATCTTCTGGTCTGGTGTCCGAAATGAACGCCTGCTTCTAAAAGCTGTTTCATTGAAACTACATTTGCCATTATTAATTTCCTCCTTTTAGGTTTTTCCTCCACGAAAAGCTATGGCAAAAGCCCGTTTTTATAACCCTAGGCTTCAACTTTCCGTGTGCGTATTCGCATCTGATTTACGAATGCCGTATCATTATAGCAGACCAAATAATAAAAATCAAGAAAAAAATAGCTAAAAATCATATTAATTATATCCTATCTATTGGTTGTTTTCCCCCACAGAAATACAAAACTGTTACAAAAAATTACAAACCTTTCATTCCTATTGATAACATTCGGGGCTTTTGATATCATAGCAAAGATAAAATGATTGTCAAAGGAGCTATGATTTATGGAAAGAAAAGTTGTAATTTTCGACCATCCGCTTATCCAGCACAAGCTCAGCATTCTTCGTGATAAAAAAACAAGAACTATGGACTTCCGTGCCCTTGTTGACGAAATCGCAATGCTTATGATGTTTGAAGCAACAAGAGATCTTCCCACAGAAGATATCAAGGTTGAAACTCCTTGCGGTATTGCTGACTGCAAACAGATTGCAGGAAGAAAGCTTGCATTTGTTCCGATTCTTCGTGCAGGTCTTGGCATGGTTGACGGCTGTGTTAAAATGGTTCCCGCTGCTCGTATCGGTCATATCGGTCTTTACAGAGACGAGGAAACACTTAAGCCCGTTGAATATTATTGTAAATTACCTAAGGATATTGATAGAAGAGATGTTTTCGTAGTTGACCCGATGCTTGCAACAGGCGGCTCAGCTATTGACGCTATTTCTCAGATTAAACTAAGAAATCCCAGAAAAATAACATTTATGTGCATTATTGCCGCTCCTGAAGGATTAGAGGCTTTGCAGAAGGCTCATCCCGACGTTGATATCTATTGTGCAGGTCTTGATGACCATCTCAATGAAAACGGTTATATTGTTCCCGGTCTCGGTGACGCGGGCGACAGAATATTCGGTACAAAATAAAGCTGAGAACAGAGAATGGAGCAATCCATTCTCCGTTCTCCGTTTTTTTGTAGATAAAAAAGTAAATAATTTATTGGAGGAAAAACAATGAAATTAGCTTATGACATTAAAGACAAGCCAAAGTTCGGTCAGCTCCTCATCTTTGCTTTCCAGCAGCTTTTGGCAATCCTTGCAGCAACAATCGCTGTTCCCGCAATTGTAGGAAACGGAATGAGCCAGTCTGCAGCGCTCTTCGGTGCAGGTATCGGTACAATCGTTTACTTACTTTTCACAAAGTTCAGAAGCCCCGTATTCCTCGGCTCATCCTTTGCATTCCTCGGTTCAATGTTTGCAGCATTTGCAGGCGCTGTTTCCGCTGAAGCAGGTTTTGCAGGAATCATCCTCGGTGCAATCTTCGCAGGTCTTGTTTATGTTGTTATTGCAATCATCGTTAAGGTTGCAGGCGTTAAATGGATTGACAAGATTATGCCCGCAGTTGTAATCGGTCCCACAGTTTCAATCATCGGACTTTCACTTGCAGGAAACGCAGTTGGCGATATGCTTAAGTTTGCAGGCAATGAAGGCAGCGGATACATTATGGGAACTCATGGCTGGATTGGTTTCATCTGTGCTCTTGTAACTCTCTTTGTTGTTATGATTTGCTCCGTATTCGGTAAGAAGATGACAAAGCTCATCCCCTTCATTATCGGTATTCTTGCAGGTTATGCAGTTGCTGCAATCTTCACTGTTATCGGAACAAAAACAAACAACCCCGACTTAATCATCATTGATTTCAGCGTATTTGCAGGTATGAAGTTCTTTGCAGTTCCCGATTTCACATTCATCAAGGCTGCTAAGGGATTATCACAGATTAACGGCACATACATTGCATCAATCGCAGTTGCTTATGTTCCTGTTGCATTCGTTGTATTTGCAGAACACATTGCAGACCATAAGAACCTTTCATCAGTTATCGAAAAAGACCTTCTTGAAGACCCCGGTCTCCACAGAACACTTCTCGGTGACGGTATCGGTTCAATGGCAGGCGCATTCTTCGGCGGATGCCCCAACACAACATACGGCGAGAGCGTTGGTTGCGTTGCTATCACAGGAAACGCTTCAATCGTAACAATTCTTTGCACAGCAGTTATGTCAATTGTTATCTCATTCTTCGGTCCTTTCGTAACCTTCCTTTCAACAATTCCTGCTTGCGTAATGGGCGGTGTTTGCGTAACTCTTTACGGTTTCATCGCTGTAAGCGGTCTTAAGATGATTCAGAAAGTTGACCTCGACCAGAACAAGAATCTCTTCGTTGTTGCAGTTATTCTTATCAGCGGTATCGGCGGAATGACTCTTAACATCGGCAAGGTTACTCTTACTGAGATTGCTTGCGCACTCATCCTCGGTATCATCACAAACGTTATTCTTTCAAAGAAAAAGGACGACGTTGTTGAAGAAGCTGCTGAGTAATTAAATAAGCACTTATAAAAAAACACTTCCCTGTTCATAATATGAGCAGGGAGTTTTTTTATAAATTGTGATTTATCGCTGTGACAATAAATCACAATTCAGAGTGAAGAGTGAAGAATGAAGAGTGAAGAGTTGTGGTTACTCGCTACGCTCGGACAATAAATATTTATAATCGGAGCGAAGCGACCCAAGCCTAACACCTAACACCTATTCTGTACATAACAACTAAAAAGGAATGATTATGTGCAGTATTATAACAAGGTCGAAATTTGCGGAATCAACACCAGCCAGATTAAAGTTCTCAGCGAAAAGGAAAAGCTTGAACTTCTGAAAAAGGCGCACGCGGGAGATATGAAAGCTCGCGAAGAACTGATTAAAGGCAATCTGAGGCTGGTTCTTTCGGTTGTTCAGCGCTTTGCAAACAGAAACGAGAATATGGACGATTTATTTCAGGTCGGCGTTATCGGGCTTATTAAAGCTATTGACAATTTTAATCTTGATTTGGATGTCAGATTTTCAACCTATGCGGTTCCGATGTGCATCGGTGAGGTAAGAAGATTTCTTCGCGACTCCAACCCCGTAAGAGTGAGCCGTTCTATGAGGGACACAGCATACAAAGCAATGCAGGTCAAGGAAAGGCTTACGAATGAAAAAGGATACGAGCCGACTGTTGAGGAGATAGCAAAAGAGCTTGATATGAAAAAAAGCGATGTTGTTATTGCGCTTGAAGCGATTGTTGACCCAGTTTCCTTATACGAGCCAGTTTACAACGACGGCGGAGACACGATTTATGTTATGGACCAGCTCGGCGACAACAACTCCGACACCGACTGGATTGACGAAATAATGATTAAAGATGAGCTTTCCTCGCTTGACAAGCGTGAGCACAAGATTCTTTATATGCGCTTTATGCAGGGCAAAACTCAGATGGAAACAGCAGAGGAAATAGGCATTTCACAAGCGCAGGTCAGCAGGCTTGAGAAAAACGCACTGAACAGAATAAAACAAAACTGATTGTTTCAAAGTGCAAGAAACGAGTTGCGAGTTTCAAGGTTGCTTCGCAACGATTTTATAACGGGAGGCTCGGGAGAGCCTCCCCTACTTATTTGTTCCAAAGAATAACAGTAGGGCGCGTCTCTCGACACGCTCTCGACCTAACACCTAAAAAAATATTGAATGCTTTCAAGTAATGTGTTAATATGTTATTTGGAAAGCAGGTGATATTTTGTTTAAGGTTATTCTTTGGGATTTAGATAATACTCTTCTTGATTTTGACTATGCTCAGGAGAATTCATTAAAGCACGTTTTTGAGAGGTTTAATCTCGGCGAATGTACCGGAGCGATGATTGATAGTTTCATCGAAATCAATGCAAGGCACTGGGAAATGCTTGAAAATGGAGAAATCACAAGAAAGCAGGTTTTCACCAAAAGATTTGAAGAGTTCTTAAAGCTTTACGATTTAAGAAAAAAGGTAACGCCCCGTGAAATCAACAAGGAATATGAAAACGGAATATGCCACACAATTTCCTTTATTGACGGCTCATACGAAATACTAAACCGTACAAAGCACGATTATGCACTTTACTGCATTACCAACGGCGACACCGATGTTCAGCGTCAGAGAATTAGAGTTTCAATGCTTTACAAGGTTTTCAGAGACGTTTTTATTTCTGAAAAAATCGGTTATGATAAACCGCGCAAAGAGTTCTTTGATTATGTTACCAATCATATTATACCCTGTGAAAGGGATGAAATTCTTGTAATCGGAGATTCCTTAACAAGCGATATGCAGGGAGCTAATAACGCAGAATTAAAATGCTGTTGGTTCAACCCTAAGGGAAATCCGAAACCCGACAACTTAAAAATTGATTACGAAATCAAATCACTTGATGAGGTCAGAGAAATATTAGTATAAGGAGAAAACAGTATGAAAAAGATTGCTTTACTATTACTTATCTCAGTTATTATTGTTTCATTTGCTGCATGCAGCAAAAACGCTCAGGCTCCTGAAGAAAGCACAACATCAACAACTGCTGCAACAACCGAAGCTGTTGATAAAGGCGCTGATATTGACATAACTGTTCCTGCTTCATTCTTTAACGAGGATGACCCCGCAACCGAAGAGCTCACCGAGGACCAGAAGAGCCGCGGATTCAAAAAGGCAACAATAAATGAGGATGGCTCAGTTACATACACCATCAGTGAAAAGGCATACAAAGAGCTTCAAAAGACTATGAAAACTGATGTTGCAGACGGTCTTAACGCACTGACAGAGGATTATCCCGAAATTAAAAAGGTTGAATTCAACGACGATTTTTCAAATATCAAACTCTATGTTGATAAGAAAACTTATGAAGATTCAATGGCGGTTATGGCTGTTTATCAGGCTGGTTTATTAGGTCAGACATATCAGGCATACACAGGAACAGCAATCAAGGATTTATCGGTTGATGTTAATGTTATCGATAACGCATCGGGAGAACAGTTTGAAGAGGCGCATTACCCTGCAGATACGGAAGATAATTAAATACGAAAAGCTAAAGCGAGTCGGTTTTCCGGCTCGCTTTTTGATTATTATCTATGCTTTGTATATGGGAGGGTCGGGAGACCCTCCCATACTTTTTTCGTTGTTCTCTCCATCCTTTTCTTTAGATAATTTCGGTACATTTGAAACAATAATTTTGCTCATTTCTTCATCTTCAATTTCTTTATCAAAAGTCTCGTTTTTGGTATATATATATATATATTGGGGTTGTTTTCTTTCATTTTATCTCCTTTGTTTGTAGTGGAGGGTCTCCCGACCCTCCCACTGAGAAGGGTTTATTTCGTATTTTAGTTATTCAACATTAAGAATAATTCTTTATAAGATAAGCATAATCTTTTGCGTTGATTTTTCCATCGGGAACAACATCAAGCACTGTGCAGTAATCACTAATATAATCTGCAAAAACCAAGGTGCTTGTGTTTCCGTTGTTGTCTATTAAGCTTACATTAATGCCGTCAAAGGATTGTATTTCAGGTTCGGGAACTAAATAATGAATGTCGGCATTTAAAAGATATTCGTTATCCGCTCCGATTTCAATACTTTTCCACTGACTCTTCGTTCCTTCATAGTAAATATCAGTAAGACTTGGACAGTTTTTAAATGCTGCTTCCCCAATGCTTTCAAGCCCGCTTCCTATAGTAACACTCTTTAAGCTTTCGCACTGATTAAACGCGTTATCACCGATAGAAGTAACCAATGGAATATCCGCATTTTCAAGGTTTATACATCTTGAAAATGCCGAGTTTTCAATTTTCTTAATTAATGGAGCGTCTATTTTTTTAAGACCAACGGAATGGTAAAAAGCCAATTTTCCGATTACTTCAAGAGAAGGAAGTTTTATATATTCAAGACCGCCGCAAGCCCAAAATCCCTTATCACCAATAGTTTCCAGTGAAGGGAAATAAGTCTCTTTCATACTATAGCAATAATCGAATGCTTTTTCACCAATACTTTTAACATTGGGCAAATCAACATTTACAAGAGCAACACAACTTGCAAAAGCCTGATCGGGAATGATTTCAAGTTTATCATTTTTTAGTTCCTCTATTCTTGAAAGCGACAACGCATACGGCGAGAGCGAGGTTACATTTTTAAGATTGATGCTTTTAAGATGTGAGCAATAATAGAATCCTTTATAACCTATTGTCTGAATATCATTTGCATCAACAGTTGTTAAAAAACTACAATACAAAAATGCTTCATCACAGATTTTTGTGCAGGTATCGGGAAGTCTTATTGTTTTTAAGTAATTAATGCTCTCGTCATTCATACTGTCAAAGGGCATTCTGAAAACGCCGCTGCCGATTGCTGTAACTGTTATTCCGTCAACAGTATCGGGAACATAAACATCGTTTTGTTTGCCGATATATTCGGTTATTGTTCCGTTTTCGTCAATAGTAAAATAATCCTCGGGATTTGAATAATCAAAGAAATAGCTTTCAAAACTCGCAACGCTGTCAAGTGTTGCATTATTCGGATATTCCTTTCTGCAAATTGCAACAAGATTGCACTTTTTATTAATTTCAATAGGCTCGGTATATTTTATCGGATTTCTTAATTCATAGCGCTTTGCGTCCGGTGCGTATCGCTCAATCTGATAATAAATATCCACATTATCATCGCTTGTTATTGAAACTGTTACACTGTCAATATATGTTCCGCTTTCAATGCTGAACTTTGGAGAATCGGGACGGGTTGGCATATCAAAGCTTTTAATATTCCCGAGATAAAGAGCATATGCGCCGTAAAATCTCGCAGGAGCATTTATATCCCTTCCCTGCATTTTCAAATAGTCCTTTATATCCAGAGGTTTTGCTTTGCTGTTTTTTGAAATAATATCCGCAACAGCAGCAGTTACAAAGGGAGTAGCCATAGAGGTACCTGAATGATTAATATAGCCTGTATTATTTGAATAATCAGCACTTGAAATATTAACTCCGGGTGCAATTATATCAACGCATCTGCCGAAATTGCTCCATGTGGGAATACTATCATTTTCATCCATTGCCGCAACAGTTATGCACTCCTCATACTGCGCAGGCGCATAACTTCTGCAATCCACACCGTCGTTTCCTGCCGATACACAGCAGGTCACATTATTTGATAACAAAAAGCTATACACCTCGTGCTCGGCATCATAAACAAGGTTGCCCTTATACGCGCCAAGGCTAAGATTAATAACCTGAGCGCCGGCATGATATGCCGTGGTTAATGCGTCCAATATTGCAGTAACAGGTCCTTGTCCTGAGCTGTCCAGAACCTTGTAACCCATAATCTTAACATTGCTAAGCGTATTCTGAGCGATAATACCGGCAACATGAGTTCCGTGTCCGTTATCATCATACTCATTTTCATCACTGCCCGTATAACTGTTATTATACTTTGTTCTTATTATTCGGTCTTTAATCTGGCTGTGATTATAGTTTAAGCCTGTATCAACAACCGCAACATACACCTTCGGCAGAAAAATAGTTAAGCCCATTTTCCATTTAATCGCAGAGTTAAATCCTATAGCTGCGCTTCCCCAGGATGTGCTGCTTGCTGCGGCTTCATAGTCTGCTGCGCTTACTTCATCATCCATATATTCATCAGCGGAAGCAATAGCATCCGGGTTTACAAATTCAACATCATCCTGTTTTTTGTAATGTTCAAGAGCTGCAAGCGTGCTTTCCAAATCATCGAACTGAATAATATACATATCGTTAATAAAAGGAATCATTTCCAACGAATCAAGCTTATCAATATTCTCGCCTTTAACAATTAATCTATGCGTTTGATAAGGCTGATAGAGAATTACCGAATCCTTATTAATTTCAACTTCAAAGCCGAGCTTTTCAGCGTATGCTTTATCAACAGTTTTGCTTTTTGTAGAAACATTTATATCTTCAGCGCAATTTGCTATAAGCGTTTTTGCAGGAACAGAAAAATCATCGCCCTTGATTTTAACTCCGTCAGCTTCATCAAGCATAATATCGGAAACATAACATCCGTTATCATAATTTGAAATCAGCTTATGTAACGCTTTGGAGTTCTTTTCAAACGCAGATTTTTCTGTTTCTTTTGATAATGCAAAGGCTATTTGCGAAGCAATTAACGCCAGTACAGCCAGTGACAAAAAAACGCTTAAAAACCTTTTCATTTTACCCCTTCTTTCCAAAAAGATATTTACCCTTCCGTATGTATGTACTTTTAAGAGGATGTTTTGTCACACTTTTTTGAAAAATATTTTTAAGTGATATATCGCGCTGGCGCGATGTGATATTGTTTGCAGGGCAAACAGTGATATTTTTTGCTGTGCAAAAAGTGATATGTTTCGCTGTGCGAAACGATAAAAAAATACTCGGTTGAAAATCAACCGAGTATTTTTTTGAGATATTGTCCCGTATATGATTCGGGTACCTGGGCAACCTCATCGGGAGTGCCCTGGGCAACGATTGTTCCGCCGCCCTTGCCCCCTTCGGGACCGAGGTCGATAATATGGTCCGCGGTTTTGATAACATCGAGATTATGCTCGATAACAACAACCGTATTACCTGTGTTTACAAGAATATTGAGCACCTTGAGAAGATGCGCCACATCGGCAGTATGAAGTCCCGTTGTGGGCTCATCGAGAATATAAATTGTTTTGCCCGTTGAGCGCTTTGCAAGCTCTGTTGCAAGCTTAACTCTCTGTGCCTCACCGCCCGAAAGCGTTGTTGCACTCTGACCGAGTTTGATATAACCAAGACCGACGTCCGAAAGTGTTTTCAGCTTCTTTGTTATTCTTGTGTGGCTGTCGAAAAACTCAAGCGCTTCATCAACTGTCATTTCAAGAACATCATAGATTGTTTTGCCTTTAAATGTAACATCAAGCGTTTCCCTGTTATATCTCTTGCCTTTGCAGACCTCGCATGGAACATAAACATCGGCAAGGAAGTGCATTTCAATCTTAACAATTCCGTCACCCTGGCAGGCTTCGCAGCGTCCGCCCTTGACATTGAACGAAAAGCGGTTTGCCTTATAGCCCTTTTTCTTGGCTTCACTCGTCTGGGCATACAAATCACGGATATCGTTGAAAACGCCTGTGTATGTTGCAGGGTTTGAACGCGGTGTTCTTCCAATCGGAGACTGGTCGATATTAATAACCTTATCAAGCGCGTCAATGCCCTTCATCATATCGAATTTGCCCGTATGCTTCTTTGCGCGGTTGAGCTTGTTTGCAAGGTGCTTATAGAGTATTTCATTGACAAGTGATGATTTACCCGAGCCCGAAACACCCGTTATGGCAATAAACTTACCGAGCGGAAATTCAACATCAATATTTTGCAGGTTATTCTCCTGAGCGCCGAATACAGTCAGCTTTTTAGCATTTCCCTTCCGTCTTCTTGTCGGAACGGGAATGCTTCTTTTTTTGCTCAGATACTGCCCCGTTATTGATTCTTCGCAGTTCATAACCTCTTCGGGAGTTCCTGCTGCAATAAGCTCACCGCCGTGAATTCCTGCACCGGGTCCGATATCAACAAGATAATCAGCCGCCATCATTGTTTCTTCATCGTGTTCAACAACAATCAGCGTGTTGCCCAAATCACGAAGATGGCGCAATGTATCAAGCAGTTTTTCATTATCCCTCTGGTGAAGTCCGATTGAAGGCTCATCGAGGATATATAAAACGCCCATAAGCGAGGAGCCAATCTGGGTTGCAAGGCGAATTCTCTGTGCCTCGCCTCCCGAAAGCGTTCCCGAATCTCTTGCAAGTGAAAGATAATCGAGTCCGACTGAGTTTAGGAAGGTTAATCTTTCCTTGATTTCTTTGATTATCAGCTTACCAATCATCTGCTCTTTATCGGTTAAATAAAGATTATCAATTACATCTATTTCCTCATTAATCGACATCTTGCAGAAATCATAGATATTATATCCGCCGACGGTTACCGAAAGCGACTGCGGTTTCAGCCTTGCGCCCTTACAGGCGTTGCACTTACAATCGCGCATAACCGATTCAATATCCGCCCTTGCCCAATCGGAATTAGTTTCGGTATATCTTCTTTTCAGGTTGTTTATTACACCCTCAAAATCATTTGTATATGTTCCCGAGCCATATGAGGTAACCCGGTTCATTTTGATTTTCTTTCCCCTTGTTCCGAAAAGAATAACATCGAGCGCCTCGCGCGGAAGCATTTCAATGGGCATATCAAGCGAGAAGCCGTATTCCTTTGAAAGCGCTTCCATATACATTTTTGCAATTGAACCGCCCTCCGAAACATTCCATCCGCTTGCTTTGATAGCGCCCTGATTTATCGAAAGTCTTTTATCGGGAATAATCAAATCTTCGTCAATCTCTTTGAAAACTCCAAGACCGTCACACTTTGTGCAGGCACCGAAGGGATTATTGAACGAAAACATTCTCGGGCTCATCTCTTCAATTGAAACACCGTGTTCGGGGCAGGAATAATTGAGCGAATACATCTCTTCGCCCTGACCGACAACATCAACAAGAACAGTTCCCTTAGTCAGTTTTGTTGCAGTTTCAATACTGTCGCTGAGTCTTGATTTAATCTCATCCTTTAAAACAAGTCTGTCAACAACGATTTCAATATTATGTTTTTTGTTTTTCTCGAGCTTGATTTCCTCGGACAAGTCATAAACCTCGCCGTCGATTCTTGCACGGACAAAGCCCTGTTTTTGAGCGTCGGCAAGTTCTTTTACAAACTCACCTTTTTTGCCCCTTGCAATCGGAGCCATAAGCTGAATTCTTGTTCCCTCTTCAAGACGCATAACCTTGTCAACTATCTGGTCGATTGTCTGCTGAGTTATTTCTCGTCCGCAAACAGTACAGTGAGGAATACCGATTCTTGCCCATAGCAAACGCAGATAATCATATATCTCTGTAACCGTTCCGACTGTTGAACGGGGGTTTTTGCTCGTCGTTTTCTGGTCAATTGAAATAGCGGGAGAAAGCCCTTCAATGTAGTCAACATCGGGCTTTTCCATCTGACCGAGAAACATTCTTGCGTATGATGAAAGCGATTCAACATATCGCCTCTGTCCCTCAGCATAGATTGTATCAAAAGCAAGCGAGGATTTACCCGAGCCCGAAAGCCCCGTAAAAACAACAAGCTTATCACGGGGTATTTCGATATCAATGTTTTTCAGGTTGTGCTCTCTTGCACCTTTAACAACAATATTCTTATTCATTAATAAACACCTCCAGGGCTTTTTTACCCTCATCGGTAACAGGTTTTATCCATTTCAGGCTGCGGTAGTGCGGTATGCAGAGAATAAGTTTTAATACATCCTCAAATACATACATAACAGTAAAGCAGACTAAAAACGGAAGCTTTAAAACATATGCCGATATCAGCACTGCGGGAAGCGACGAAAGCCAGATTGAAGAAAGGTCGAACTTTGCAGCGGCGAAGGTATTGCCTCCGCTTCTGAGAATGCCGACAATAAATATGAAGCCAAGCATTCTTGAAGGCATAGTTATTGAATATATCAAAATAAGCGTTTTTGCGCTGCTCAAAGTCAGCTCGCTTAAATTTTCACCTAAATCAAACAGATTAACAAGCGGTGCGCGCAGAATTATTGAAACAATTCCGACGATTGCAGAAACAATTGGAACTATAATAATAAAGCGCTTTGAATCATCGATTCCTCTTTTTATATCCCCTGCTCCGACAGAATTGCCGATTAATACCGAGCATGCAGCCGATAAACCGACGAAGAAAACAAATGTCAGGTTTTCAAGCGTTTTAAGAATGCTTATTGCAGCATAGTATTCATATCCCATATTTGCAAAAACAAGATTGCAGATGAATACTCCCAGTCCCCAAAGGCTCTCATTGAGAATAACAGGAGTTGCTTTGCTGAAGAAAACTTTAACATCACTAACACTGTATCTGAATACATTTGAAAATTTTGTAATGATTATATTCTTCTGCTTAAATGAAATGCTCAGCACTGTTATTATTCCCAGCCATGCTGAAATAACCGTTGCAAGCGCTGCGCCTTTAACTCCCATTTTCGGAAAACCGAATTTGCCGAATATCAGGCAGTAATCGAGAAAAACATTCGCGGCAGTTGTTACAGCCGATGAAATCATTGGAAGTCTCGGTTTACCGCATGAACGCAAAACACTGTTTATAATATCATCTACTGCAAATGCAGGGTACAAAAAGCTGATTGTTACAAGATACTTTGAACCTTCGGCAATTACCGCTTTGTCCTTGTTAAACATACCGATAACAAGCTGCGGTGCAAAAAAAGCAAATGCAGCAAAAACGAAGCTGACAATAATTCCGACGGTAAGCGCAATTCCGAAGGTTTTATGGATTCTTTTTGTGTCTTTAATTCCCCAATACTGCGAAACAAAAACACCCGTCGCTGAGCATATTCCGAAAATCACAAGATTCATCAGAAAGCTCCACTGAGAACACATACCAACTGCTGAAAGCGAAACATCCCCAAGTCTGCTGACAAAAACTGTATCAACAAGCGAGAATGAGCTTATAAGTGCATTCTGGATTGCAATCGGAAGCGCAATTTTTAGTGCTTTTTTCCAAAAAATTCTATCGTTTAAAATGTTTGCCATAGCTTATCACAGGGTGCTGATATCGCTCCCAAATCTCGGGATTCGGCACTCTCAAATTATTGTTCTGATAATTCCTTAATCTTATCTCTCAGGAATGCAGCGTGCTCAAATTCAAGCATCTTTGCCGCTTCCTTCATTTCGCGGGTCAGTTTATCAATCATAACCCTGCGTTCCTTTACGGTCATATGAACCTTCTTATCTAGATTTTCCTTGCTTGTTATCTCGATAATTCCGCGAACATCCTTTTTGATTGTTTGCGGAACAATTCCATGTTCCTTGTTATATGCTTCCTGAATCGAACGGCGGCGCAGTGTTTCGCTGATTGCCCTTTCCATTGAAGGAGTAACCGAATCGGCATACATAATAACCTCGCCGTTTGCATTTCTTGCAGCACGTCCGATTGTCTGAACAAGTGATGTTTCGCTTCTCAAGAAGCCCTCTTTATCCGCGTCGAGAATTGCAACAAGCGACACTTCGGGAATATCGAGACCCTCACGAAGAAGATTGATTCCGACAAGAACATCAAAGTTACCGAGACGCAAATCCCTGATGATTTCCATTCGCTCAATGGTGTCAATATCATGGTGCATATATCTGACCTTGATATCAAAACCTTCAAGGTATGAAGTCAAATCTTCCGCCATCTTCTTTGTCAGCGTTGTGACAAGAACTCTTTCGCCTCTTTCGGTTCTGATATTGATTTCAGAAACAAGGTCGTCCATCTGGTCGTCGGTAGGCTTAACGGTTATATTCGGGTCAAGGAGTCCCGTAGGTCTGATAACCTGCTCAACAACCTGGGTTGATTTTTCTTTTTCAAACGCGGCAGGCGTTGCAGATGTGAATATAACCTGGTTGATTTTTGAATAGAATTCTTCAAATTTCAGCGGTCTGTTATCAAACGCCGAAGGAAGTCTGAAACCAAAATCAATAAGACTCTTTTTTCTTGAATAATCACCGCCGTACATTCCGTGAACCTGCGGTAGCATAACATGACTCTCATCAACAAATAAAAGAAAATCGTCGGGAAAATAATCAAGCAGAGTGAACGGCGCTGCACCGGGTTTTCTTCCTGCCATTATTCTTGAATAGTTTTCAATTCCCTTGCAGAAGCCCGTTTCCTGAAGCATTTCGATATCATTCATCGTGCGTTCTTTTATTCTTTGCGCCTCGAGAAGCTTGCCCTTTGATTCAAAGTATGAAACTCTTTCAACCATTTCCTGATATATCTCTTCAACGGCTCTTTTCATCTTTTCCTGGGAAACAACATAGAGCGAAGCAGGATAGATTGCACAGTGGCTGAGAATGCCCTGCGTTTTACCCGTCAACGGGTCTATTTCACATATTCTGTCTATCTCGTCGCCGAAAAACTCAACTCTGATTGCGCTTCCCGTGCTTCCTGCAGGGAAGATTTCAACCGTGTCCCCTCTTACTCTGAACTTGTTTCGAACAAAATTGATATCATTTCTTTCATACTGGATTTCAACAAGCTTTTTAATAAGCTCGTCCCTCTCCTTAACCATTCCCTGTCGCAGAGAGATTACCATATTCTGATAATCAACGGGGTCACCGATTGAATAGATGCACGAAACAGAGGCAACGATTATAACATCGCGTCTTTCAGAGAGTGCAGAAGCTGCGCTGTGGCGTAGTTTGTCTATTTCATCATTGACGGCGCTGTCTTTTTCAATATAGGTATCGGTTGTCGGAACATATGCCTCGGGCTGATAGTAATCGTAGTACGAAACAAAATATTCAACAGCATTCTCAGGGAAGAATTCCTTGAATTCACTGCAAAGCTGAGCCGCAAGCGTTTTGTTGTGCGCCAGAACAAGAGTGGGTCTGTTAACCCGTTCTATGATATTAGCCATTGTAAAGGTTTTACCCGAGCCCGTAACGCCCATAAGGGTTTGTTCTTTGTCGCCGCGAAGAACGCCCTGAACAAGCGCGTCAATCGCTTCGGGTTGGTCACCCGTCGGCTTGAAATTGCTTACAAGTTTGAATTTATCCATAGTTAACACCATACATAAATGAAATAATGAAAAAGTTTATTCAAAGTATTATATCATAATTATATATAGGTTTCAACATTTTAGTATAAAATCATGATATTATACAAAAACTCCCGAGAAACAAACTCGGGAGTTTTCGTTTATTTGCATTTTATTGATTTTACTTTACTCCAAGCGGAATAATATGTTTTACCATTAACAGTTTTATAAGCTCTTATGCGAAAATAATATGTCTTTCTTGATATCAGATTTGTAAGCGTTGCCTTTGTTGAATCTTTTTTTGCTTTATATGTGATTGTCTTGCTCTTACTGAAGTTTTTATCATTGGACACTTGAACTTCATATCCCGACAAATTACTTATCGGAGTCCATTTTATAACAATAGTTTTCTTTTTCGGTGTGCTCACAGAGGTCAAAGAGGTTGCTTTTGGTTTGATGAGAAAAGTTTTTTTAATAGAACCGCTGTAGTTTCCTTTGAAATTTATTTTTGCGGTTGCTTCTCCAATCTCAGTGTTATTTAAATACGAAAGAGTATAATCGGTGTCTTTTTTCAAAGTGTTACCTTTTGAATCCTTAACCGTTACGCTCGGCTTCTTAGCATTGCCGTCATAAACATATGAGGTTTTTGAAAGCGTTTCCTTACTGATTTTATATACTGTTTTTTTGGATTTAACATTTCCGCAGTATTTACAACAAATACTTACGCTTCCATTTTTACTCGTTGTAGCTTTGGCTACGGTTGTAGCAGAATAATTATGCTCAGAGCTTTTGCAATCAAATTTTCCTATTGAAGAAAACTCTTTTGAGTACTTTTTTGCGTAATCCTGCGCGCTTGAATTATCATAGCCGAAAATTTTGGCATTTCCCGTAACACTAGTATCACTCGGAATTATGCATCCGGGAGAACGGAAATACAAATCGGTATTATTAGTGCAGCCATAAAATGCATAGTTTGGTATACTCTTAACATCTCTTTCAATATTTATCTCTTTAAGACTGTCTCTGCTTACATACCATGGAGTAAACTGATAGCAGGTATTTGAAGATTCAGTTGATCTTGAGTAGAGTGGCATTGTGCCGGTACCCTTGGTTAAATTTACAATCTCGATACTACTGCAATCATAGAAAGTGTTTTCGCTGTTATATATTATTGTTGAACAAGGCATTTCCAGCTTTTTTATATTATTGCATCCGTAAAATGCATAGTCTCCTATACTGTTTACACCGTCTTCAATGATTACCGTTGACAGATTATTACGGCTTACATACCATGGTGTGTATTGATAATATGTATCACTGTTTCCCGTTGTGGATGAATAATTCTGCATTGTTCCGCTGCCCTTGGTTAAGGTAAGCTTTTCAATATTGCTGCAATTGGCAAAAGTATGCATATAGTTATCAATTTTTGTTGAACAAGGAATTGTTAATTCTTTTATCCCTCTGCAACCATAAAACGCTTGCCAAGTGATCCTTGTTACACTGTCCGGTATTGTCACTTTTTCCAGACATGTGCAGTTTACAAATGCTGCATAATTAATAGTTGTTATGCTGCTTGGGATAATAAGTTTGGTTAACAAGCTTCCGTTAAGATAAATATTCTTTGCATATTTAGTCGGGTTTGAATCACCGCTATCAAACTTAATATTGCACCAAGCTTCAATATCATTTATATTAACCGAATTCAGGTTTTTGCAATTCACAAAAGCATCAGATTTCACAAATGTTATACTGCTCGGTATTGTTACACTTGTTAAATTTGAGCAGGAATTAAAAATATTTGAACCGAGAGTTGTTATTCCATCATAAATTATAACATTCTTTAAGCCTGTCATACTTTTGAAAGGAGAAACAGAAAAAGTGGAATAATCCTTAGTGCTGCCGCTTCCTGATAAGTACAGGTTTCCTGTTGACGAATTGTATTCATAGTAAACATCATCTCCGCACCAACCTGAACTTGTAGCTGCAAAGCAATCATTCGGAACAGCAAAAAGAACAGACACTGTCATAATCAATGAAAGCATCAATGACAGTATTTTTTTCATATTACCACTCCTTCCTAATTATTCAGTATTATTATAACAGACGCAAAAGTCAATATCAAGAGAAATAAGTCAAATAACCCAAAATAATAGTTTGACAATGATTTAAGGGTATTTTATAATGTGTTTATGAAAAAAATAATTGTTAAAGAAAACGACAGCGGACAGCGGCTTGATAAGTTTTTACTTAAAACTTTCGATTCGCTGCCAAAGTCATTGATGTTTAAGCAAATTCGCAAAAAAAACATTAAAGTTAATAGAAAAAGATGCACTCCCGAACAGGAAATCAAAGAGGGAGACATTATTGAGCTGTATCTCCCTGACGACGTTCTTAAAGAGAGAGAAAAGCACTATGATTTTCTCAAAGCGCCGAAGGAGCTTGATATAGTATACGAGGATGAAAACATTATTCTGCTCAACAAAAAAAGCGGAATGCTCTGTCATCCCGAAAAGGGCGAATATGTTAATACGCTTATATCTTCGCTTAAAAGATACCTATATGAGAAAAACGAATGGAATCCCGAAAATGAAAACGCCTTCTCCCCTGCCCTTGCAAACCGAATTGACAGAAACACCTCGGGCATTGTTATGGGCGCAAAGAACTATGAGTCGCTGAAATTTCTCAATGAGAAAATCAAAAACAGAGAGATTAAGAAGTTTTACTTAACAATCTGTGAGGGAGAATTCGATAAAAAGAGCGGAACTCTTGAAGGATATCTTTCAAAAGATGAAACAAAAAATATGGTCACAGTTTCAAAAAAAGAAACCGAAGGCTCGAAAAACATTATTACAAAATATATTGTTCTCGGTTATTCAAACGGGTATTCGCTTGTTGAAGTTGAACTATTAACAGGAAGAACCCATCAGATAAGAGCTCATCTTGCCTCAATAGGTCATCCGCTTATGAACGACGGTAAATACGGTAAAAAACACGGAAGATTATCGCAGGAACTCTGCTCATACAAAATTGTTTTTGACTTTAAAGAATCCGGAAATTTTGAATACCTTAATCAAAAGAGCTTTGAAATTGAAAACTGTGAAGTTTTAAGAAAGTTTGAGGAAATAAAACTTGAAAAATAAGTTCATTAGAATAATTTCGCCGATGTCGTTTGCTATGGCGGTTATACTCGATATTGCAGTAGTTTACTATGCAATTTACGCCTGCAACAAGCTTGGCGAAAAAGCATCGGCATTAAACATATTATTTGCAATAATAGCATTTCTTTCGGTTGCCCTTGCAGTTTTTTATTCAAGAGAAGTTATCCGCCACGGAATAAAGTTCAGGAATGATGAATTTGAAATAACCTTTCTTGATGAGAACAATATAATCAAATACGATGATATTGAAAGCATTGAATCGTATATCGATACAAAAGCAAGCCTGAAAAAGAATTTTGTTGACAGGTATTCGCGTCTTACAATTATTCTCAAAGACGGCAGCGCGCTTACGCTTGAGCTTGGGCTGACAACAAAGCGAAAGCTGAAAAAAATTGAAGAGGAAATCAAAAAAAGAAAGAATGCAGGGAATTAATCCTTGCATTCCTTTTTTATTTTTTCTTTCTTTTCATATATTCTCGGGCGGAGCTTGATTTTGTAAATGTCATAGAAAACCGAAATCAACGGAACAGCACAAATCAAACCCATAACTCCGAATTCCTTACCTCCAAGCATAACTGCAAGGAAAGTTATGATTCCGGGCATTTCCAGTTCCTTACCCATAAGATGCGGATTGATAAGCTTTTCAACAAGCTGTTGAACAAGTATGCAAAGCACTACAAAGATAATAGCTTTTACGGGGCTTTGCGCCGCAATAAGAATTGCTGAAATAACAGTTCCTACGATTGCACCGACAACAGGAACGAGCTGAGTTACCGTTATCAGAAGTGAAATTGAAAACTTATACGGCATATTGCAGATAAGCATAAATATAAGAGTACCTGCGCCCGTTATAGCCGCCTGAACAATATTGTATTTCAGGAATATCTGAAACTTTTTATTAGCAAGTCTCAGAACATAACGGGTTCTTTTATAATGCTTGTCGGGAAGGAGCTTTTTAAGAATTGCATCAAATTCTCTGACAAGTTCTTCCTTGTAAACAAGAGCAGCAAACGCAATAATAAAGCCAAGACCAAAGTTGATTATAACATTTGATGCATCCTTTATTTTGCTGATTGCAGTTCCTGCAATATTTGAAACATTATTCTTGATATAATCAACAGTTTTTGTGAAATAATCATTTAAACTGTTTTCGGCAGAGGTAATATAACTTGCGAGCTTTGGCTTTTCGTTTTTTGTTTTGTCGAGGAAGGCAAGAAACTTGTCCCAAAGCTCAGGCGCCTGTTTATAAAGGCTGACAACCGTATCTTTAAGATTAGGAATAACCAATCCGAACGCAAGCGCAACAAATGCAACGAGGGCAAGAATCGAAAGAATGATTGATAAAACCCTGTATTTTTTAATATTGACTTCCTTGCCCTTTTTCTTATCGTGTTTTGCAAAAGCGTTATCAATAATCTTTGTCAGAAGATTAAGCACATATGCAATACAAAAACCGAAAATAAATGGTTTTAAAACAACAATCGCGTAATTAACAAGTTTTTTTGCTTCATTGGTATTGATAGCAACGAAAAGCACCAAGCCTAAAAAGACAATAACGCCAACAATTTCGGCTATTCGTTTCTTATCCAGATTTTTTAAATCCATAATCTCTCCTCAAAAGCAAACAAGGAACAAAAGTTCCCTGCTGCAAAATCTTAAATATATTTTGAAATGAATTCTTTTAGTTTTGATTTATACGCGTTTGCCCCTATTAAAATGCTTTCGGCATGTGCTGCGCCCTCAATAACAAGCAAATCTTTTTCGTTACCGCAAAGCTCAAACAGTTCAAAAACCATTCTTGTGGGAACAAAATCATCTGCATCGCCATGAACGAAAAGCATTGGAACCTTTGCATTTTTTACACTGTCGCGGACATCTGTATCTTTAAGGTCGAACTTTGCAAAAATCTTGTTAACCTGATTAAACAGATTGAAAGCAAGTGGCGCTGAATTTGTCAGTCCTGCTGATTTAACAACGCTGATGAGCTCGTCCTTTGCGCTTGTGTATGCGCAGTCGGAAACAATGAGCTTAACCTGCTCGGGAACACGCGATGCCATTTTGCAGACGGTTGCTCCGCCCATTGATACACCGTGAAGAATTATTTTAATATCCTGACCGAATCTTTGGGTAAGATAATCAACCCAGCGAAGCATATCCTCGGCTTCAAAATAGTCAAATCCGAGATAATCGCCTTCGCTCTCCCCCGCTGTTACATGGTCGACGCTCATAAAATTATAATTCATTTCCTCGTGATAGAAGCGAATGAAATTATACGGGTCTCCAGCGTGGCTTGAACGGTATCCGTGTGCAAACAGAACATAAACATCGCTTTCTTTTTCAGAAGGAAGATAATATCCCTTCAGCTTTATGTCTCTATCGTTTACAAGGTCAATATTCTCTATATCCTTTGTTTTTGCCCACTCATTTTCTCCCGCATTGAACTTATGAATTTCTCTTAAAGATTTATCGCTTTTCTTGTTTTCGCGTCTTTTCATAAGTCCCATCGGAATTCTTTCAGCATACATAACATCAAGATATCCATGAACAAAAAACTCAGTTAAAAGTGCAACACTTCCGAGCGCCGCAAGCGCGCCGAATAACTTTTTATTCATTATTATTTCTTCTCCTTGGTTGTTTCCTTGGAGGTTTCTTTTTTCTCTTTTACAGCTGATGTTGTTGACGGAACAGCTTTAATCTTCATATCAATATACTTAGCCTTGTCGGATTCCATATCTTTTCTCATAATCTTTTTGCCGTCATATCTGATATAGTAAATTCCGAGATGGTCGAAAGTGTATGAAATCTTGTCACCGTCTTTGTGTTCGTTCTTAACAGTTGCAACAACCTCGATATAGTTATCGCCTTCAATCTCAACACCGCTTCCTGCAACCATGAAAGATGCTTTCTTTCTATCTTTCTTGGTAAGTCCGAGTTCGTCATCTGAATAGCTCTGGATAAGATTAATTGCGTCCGCCTCTTTGATAACGGCGCTATCGGTTGTCATTTTAACAGTTGTTGAAGCAGCAGCCTTTGTGGTTTCCTTTGTGTCTTTTTTTGCACAAGCTCCGAAAACACAAACGCTTATTGCTGCACATAAAACAAATACTAAAACCTTTTTCATAATGATTACCTCACAATAATAATTCAAATATAATTATAGGTCAATGCCTTTTTAATGTCAATAAACAACTATGAACATATTTAAAGGAGTTTGTTAATTTTTTACGGATACTCATATGATGTTACATCACTGTAGTATGTGTAGTCCGTAACTCCATTGGTGTAGATAATAAAGAATCTTGCGCTCAGCTTTCCGTTTTTTGAACTTGAGCCATACTTCATGCCCTTTTTGTATTCCGTTGTATCGGTTGTTGACTTCATTTTAACCGAAAATCCCTCTTCGTTCTGATTTCCGACTTTGTCAAGATAGAGCATATCATCACTCATATTTTTGCCATAGATAAATCCGCATTCCTTAATAACAAACTCGCTGTTGTTTTCGATAATTCCGACAAAATCCCTCATATATTCACTGTCGTCATCAGGCTCGTTATAAACGCTTATAGCATACGGAAGCTCCTGGTTTTCGTATTCTTTAAGTTCAAGACTGCTTTGACCAATCTTTCCGTAATCAAGAATATCCGAAGCGCTGAGTTTGTTGTTAATAGCATAGGAATAGTCTTTGGCGTTGATATATCCGTTGCCATCATAATCACCGAGGCAGTATTCAAGATTGCTTTTTACATTACTTCCGTCAGGATTTACTTCAAATTCATAGATAGCGGCGTTATTCAGTTTAATCTCAACTCTGTGCTCAGCGCACAGCAAGGGATAAACAATGAATTCGCCCTTATCATTTGTTATTGCGCTCAGAACTCCGTCAATATAAATCTCAGCATTTTCAATTGCATTATGATTAAGCGTATTAACCGTTCCGCTGAAATAATGTCCCTTGTTTTCCCTGCTGATGAACTCTTTGTAAATATAATCGCAGTCTTCGCATGTATATACTCCATATGTGTCATAGCAGCAGGTTGGAAGCTCTTCGCGGTATTCAAGCTTTCTTGAATGAGAGCATCCGAGAGAAGTATACTCAATACCGTTTTCACTGAGATAATCCCTTGCCGCTGAATCATCGTAGGCATAATAGCTCATCTTCGATTCATCACCCTGGTTGTAAACAACAGTATTATCGCTCAGTGCTGCTGTTTTGGAATATATCTTAAATATTTGAGCACTTTTGGAATTACAGAGAATATAGTCGCTTACAAAAGTGACATTCTCGTAAATAATTACCTCTTTGATTCTGTCCATAAACAAACGCCAGGGAATTTCCGCCTCCGAAGTATATTCATTCATGTAGCCATTTCCGCTTATTTCAAGTGCTTTTTCTTTTGTTGAATACCTCCAGGAAACACCCATTCCGCATTCGCCCTCATAGTATTCGGGAGGCTGAATATAATCGCCGATATACATATCACCGCACACAGCACATGTGTAAATAGTGTATCCTTCTTCTTCGTCAGTCGGGTCGATAACATCGGCAATATAATTATGCTTGCATCCAAGCTTAGCAAAGTTTATCTGCTCTTTGAGTGCATAGGATTCTGCAGCAGTATTACGGTAGCCGTAAATGCAAAAGCTTTCACTCAGATTTTCAAAGGCATTATCGCCGATTGAAACAACATTTTCATTGAAACGTATACTGTTCAGCATTGAACATGAATAAAAAGCATATTCGCCTACACTTTTGAAATAGTTAGGCATATAAAAACGAGCTTTTTTCATATTATAAAATGCATATGAGCCGATTGTCTCAACACTCTGGTCAATGCTGACGCTGAGCATTTTATCGGCAAACAAACGCCACGGCTGATTACTTTCAGTATAATCAAGACTGTTGTATATATGCATTTCACCGTTTGGAATACTAAAAGTATAGTTTTCATTGTCCGTATAAACCATATTTCCAAGGTCGGGCATTCCGTTTCCGCAGTAAACATCATAACCCTCGGCGCCTAGGTCTCGCGAAAAATCACACATTACAGTATAGACATCGTCTTTTGAAAATGAGCTGTTTATGCTTTTGATATCGGCGCACACAGCTGCAATATACGGAGCTGAGAATGATGTTCCGCTGTTTTTTGTATACTTTTCATCTCCGCTTTTATATGGACATGCGGAGATAATTGAACGCCCGGGAGCGCAGAAGTCTATCGCTTTTCCATAGTTTGAAAATTGGGCAAAGGTTTCCATATCGCTTTCAACTGAAGAAACCGTTATTACACCGTCAATTGCTGCAGGATATCTGTATTTTATCTCTGCCGAATTGTTTCCGGCACTGGCACAGATGCAAACATTTTTGCTCAGTGCAGTCTGAACGGCATATTTCAGTGCATTCACACCAGTGCTTGTTGACATTGAAACATTGATGACATCAGCGCCCTTATCAACAGCGTCATATATCGCGGCAACCATTGCTGAATTAGAGGCTTCGCTGTCTCCGAAAGCAACGGTTTTATAAGGCAGAATTTTTACATTGTCGGGGGTGTTATCGGCAATTATTCCGCAGACAAAGGTTGAATGGCCGTAGTAGGAGCCCCTCATATAAGTATCGTAATAAGCATTGCTTCTTCCGTCATCAGAAAAGTCATATCCTCTTGAAACAAAACGGTCCGCCATAAGTTCGTGGTCGTACATAACGCCCGTATCAATAACGGCAACGATAATGTCATCCTTTTCCATATTAAACTTTGATATATATGAAGGTGTTCCAAGTGCGTTGCTTCCCGCAGGAAAAACACTACCCTTGGCGGCTGAATTGAGTTTTGCTTTTGCATCACAGTCAACAGCAATATTTTCGGCTTTTATCTGCTTATATGCTTTTTTTGCAGCAGCTTCGCTATCATACTGCAAAACCGCAAAGGAATGCTCGGTATCAATGGCAAAGTCAACAGCACCGTAGGTGTTTTCACCGTTATAATTCGAAAGCATAAGTCTTTTTGAAGCAAAATCAGAATCACTTTCAACATCCGTATCGTATTTCTGATAAATTCTTACCAGTTCACTTGCGAATTCGTTTTTATCGGATTCTTTATTAATAGCGAAAAAAGCGCAGAGAGATACCATAAACGCAAAAACAAGCATAAGCGAAATAATGCGTTTTTTCATTATATCTCCCCCTTTTTTCATGATTTCTTTAATTATAACATATAATGTTGACTTATTCCATAAAAATATGTTATTTTATTACTATAAATCTTGAGGAGAAAAATTTATGGAAAATAAAAAATATGTTCCTACCAAGGAATGGATTGCATACTGCATTGCTGCGTGCGGTCAGGGCATGGTTTACGGAATTATGAGCTCATATATATCCGACTATTATTTGAATGTTCTGGCGCTGTCACCGCTTTTTGTATTGCTTCTTATGTTTTTTGCAAGAATCTGGGACGCAATAAACGACCCCATTATGGGCTATATCGTTGACCATGCAAATCCGAAGAAAGGCAAAATCAAGGCATATCTTTTATACACGCCCCTTCCGATTGCTATACTGACACTTCTTTTGTTTAATGCTCCCGGAGGACTCAGCCCGACTAAACTGATGATTTATGCAACAATTACATATGTTGCATGGGGTATGACTTACACCGCCTGCGATGTTCCTTTCTGGAGCCTTCCCAATGCACTGACTCCGAATGCAGGTGAAAGAGGCTCAATCATTTCACTTGGAAGAACCGTTAACGGCGTTGGCGCTGCAATACCAATGGCACTGTTCATGCTTCTTGGTCCCCTGCTTGCGAAAAATCTTTCGGGCTCTCAGCTTGAACAGAGAAAATATACAATTATTTCACTGATTTGTGCAATTATCGGAAGCCTTCTCATTGTTCTTGCATATTTCAAGACAAAGGAAAGAGTTAAGCTTCCTGTTCCTGCAAAAAAAGACAAGAGTCAGCCGAATTCACTTAAGCTTGTTTTCTCATGCAAGCCCCTTATGCTCACAGCGCTTATGGGTATTCTCTCAGCTGCAAGATATCTTTTCCAGGCAGGAGCAGTTCATGTTGCAAGATATTCTTTCTTTATCGGAGATGAAGAAAAAATTAAAACCTTGAAAGGCGCTGCACTTGAGGAAGCACTTCAGGGCAATCTTTCAAAGGTTTCACTTATACTTGCACTTGCAAGCGCTGCAGGAATGTTCGGCGCAATGGTTTTAACTACTCCGCTCATCAAAAAGTTTTCATATAAGCAGATTATTATTGTTTCCTCTCTTATGGGAAGCGCTTCATCGCTTGCAATGTGGGTTATCGGATACAACCATTTCTGGGCTTGCGTTGCTTGCATTTTTGTTTCAACAATCCCCTGCGGAACAATCAATGTTTGTGCATTTGCAATGACGGGCGACTGCCTTGACTATATGGAATGGAAAACCGGCGTTCGCTTAACAGGTCTCGGCTCCGCAATTCAGAGCTTTGTTACCAAATTCGGCAACGCAATTGCAACCTCTGCAATCATCGTTATGTATATGGTTGTTAAACTTGACGTTGCATCAATTTCCGCAAAGGTTACGGCAAATCCGCTTGACCAAACACCGCTCGTAAGAAACGGAATGTTCAGCATTATTTCGCTGATTCCCGCAATCTCGCTTGCAGTTTGCATTATTCCGATGCTTTTCTACAATCTCACAGGAGAAACAAAGGAAAAAATGGAAAAAGAGCTTGCAGAGCAAAGAGCTGCAAAGGGAATAGAAATTGAATCATAATAATTAGTATTATATTACTATCTGAACAGGAGTCTTACGGCTCCTGTTTTTTGTTCTACTGTTATCTGCCTTCGCATAGTATTACGGAGGTGGTTGAAATAAAAAAGATTATGAAAAGCAATAAAGCGATTATGTGCTTTGTTGCTTTTGTTTTGATATTTTCTGCATTTTTATTTACTTCAATGAACGGCGAAAGCTTTTTCCCTTCGCCGTCGCATATTGTTTTATCAAAATGGATTGGTGAAAACGGCAGAAGAAACGAAAAAGTATTCGATAGTATTGATAAAGAAACACTTGTTAAAACAGAGCTTAAACAACTTCCGTTTTCCCAGACAAAGCTAATTATCAAAACAAATAATCTTCGCTTTTCGCTTTTTACAAAGGGAAAAATTCTGTTTAAAAACACCGATAAAAAGTATGACGGATTCGGCAGACAGATACATATAATCGATATAAGTGATATGAAAAAGGGAGCAGAATTATTTCTTTTTCTGAGTCCCGTTGAAAGCAGAAAAGCAAGAATTGAAAATGATATTCTTCTTACTTGCGATTATGATTTTATTCTTGATTCCATAAACAAAAACACAGTATCATATCTGATTATCTCTGCTTTGTTCAGTGCAGCAATTATCCTGATATTAATCGGAATAACAAGGCTTTTGAAGAAAAAGAAAACAGCTCCGAGAGCGCTGTATCTCTCAGGCTGTTTAGCTGATTTGTCGCTAATTCTATTTGCAAAATGTGATATTGCACAACTTCTTTTCAACGGCAGTATTTCAGGCGATGTTTTACTGTTTTTATCCTATTCCCTGCTTGGAATATTTATATCCTCTTTTATGTGCTCGATGCTAAAAATCAACAGCAGAATAATAACCGGCTTTAACTCGGCTGTTCTTTCATATTCCATTCTCAGAATGCTGTTGTTTTTCATCTTTTTAATACCGCTATCAAGAATAGTGTTAATATCATATATTCTTTTAGTTATGAGTTTTGCTGTTCCGATAATATTAAAGCTCTTCCGAAAAACGAAAGAGCTTTATGTCTGAAATAGTCTTAAACTTACTGGATTCTGTTTTCCCGTTTTTTATCTTCTTTAATGCTCCAGATAACATACCATAAGTATATAAGATAGAAAGCAAGCAAAACGAAGAGAACAATCAACGCCTTATTCAGAGCATTTCTGATAATTCCGTCGGTTATTGTTGCGCTTCCAAGAAACTGCAGAACCATCAGGTTTGACTGTTCCTTTTCGCCTTTGAGTGTTGAACCGTTTTTGAGGTAAATCTTCTTTGTTGAAGTGTCGTTATCCTTATAGTAATAAACCTTGAATGCCTCAAGTGGCTGATTCTTTGTTTTATCAAAATCCTTGTTCTTTTCAATATAAAGTGTCAAGTCCTGTTCCTCAAAAACAGTGTCAACGGATTTCGGCATTATCATATACGCATAGTTATTATATGTTGGCATATTCGGATTAATTGCAATTTTTGTTCCGCCAACTAATACAAATAGTATTAATAATGCAATTCCAAAACCAATTGCAAGTTTCTGCTGTTTAGTTTTGGGAGCTTTCTCTTTTTTGATTTTTTCCTTTGCCATAAATGATTAATCCTTCTTTGCCTTTTTGTTCTTTTTTGCTTGTTTTGCTTCAAGCTTTGCCTTTGCCTCGGCAACAAGCTTTTGCTGTTCCTCGGCAGCTTTCTTCTCAGCTTCTTCGCGTTCTTTTTCTTTTCTGATATCTTCCTGGCGCTCTTTTTCTTCCTTTTCAGCCTTCTTTGCAAGGCGCTCCTCTTCAAGCTCTTCATGGCTCTTTGCAGGAGCTTTTGCAACAAGAAGATTTGCAACAAATGCAGCAATCAAAAGTGCTGCTGCAACAAATATTCCCCAGGAAATACCGCCGCTTATATTGTAAAGAGAGAAGGAACCGAAATTAACTGCGCTCTGGGTTGAGGCATTACTCAGCCCTATTGAAAACAGTATTCCGCTTGCAACACAGCATGCTATGCTAAGCGCATCAAAAACAACCATTGCCTTTGTTTTCGGGTGTTTTGTTGTAAACAGTATAAGGAAAAATGCAACAACAATGAAAACAAGACTCAAAAGCATAAAGAGAATTGCAAGCATTGTAAATGTAAGCAATCCGCTGTTACCCTCATATGCCATATTGGTGAAATAAAGGCTCTTGTTAGCAAAGAAATCCGATATAACATCAATAAGTGATTTTCCGTCGGTGAACAAGCCGATTAAGTCGATACCAATACTGTTTGCATCACTTTTAAGGTATGCCCACGGAAGAAGAAAACCGATTGCGGGAAGAAATGAAAGAATAATTCTCACTATTCTTAGTTTTGTGCCCCAGATTGAATACGCAAGCATATTCATTGTTTTATAGAATGAGGCAAATTTTTTCTCGGACCTCTGAGCGTCCTCTTCAAGTCTGCCCTCCCAATTAAAATTGGGAATGCTGACCCCGCACTGGGAGCATTCGGCTTTAACATTATACCATTTTAGTTTTTTACCGCAGTTTGGACATGTGCTTTCCATATACAGCACTCCTTTCGGCAACAGTAATCATAATCCTGCTTGCCTATATTAATTCATCTTTTATTTTATCTTCTTTTTTGTGTATTGTCAACAAAAAACTAAGAAATCTATTTTCACTTATAACTATTGATTTAGTAATCTCTCTATGATAATATAGTATTAATAATAACTAACTATGAAATGAGGGAATAGCTTTGGCTGAATCCATAGTTAACGATCAGGTTACTGAAGAAGAGCTTGAAGTTCTTGATAAACTTGCCTACACAAAAAAGAATTATCTGACTCCGAAAGAAATCGCAGCATATGTGCTTGTTAACTTCGGTCAGAAAAACCTTAGCCAGTTTGTCAGTGCGTTCAAAGAATTCTTTGCAATTCAGTTTTTAAAAATCAATTCAACAATTTATGCAAACATAAATCTTTTTGCATCAATTTACGACGCGGTTGACGATACAATTTCCGGATTGATTATCGACAGAACGCGAACCCGTTGGGGACGAATACGCCCGTTTTTCATCATTCCCCTGCCCCTGTGGCTGCTTGGCGGATATATGATGTTTACGGCACCTGAAGCAGTTCACACAAGTCTGCAGAAAACCATATGGATGGGTGCCGCAATAATCATCTATGGCTTGGGAATGAGTTATTTCGGAGCGTGGGGACTTATGATATACAACATCACCCCCAACACAAACGAAAGAAATAATCTTATTACCATAACCAAATTCTTTGAGCTGTTCGGAACATGGCTTCCTTCGCTCGTTCCGATTCTTGTTACCCTTCTTCCGAAGCTCAGCAACAAGATTTCAATGAAGAGCGTTTACAGCGGATTCGCATACTTCATGCTGATTCTGGCTGCGGCATTTGCGATTTTCGGCTTCTTTAATATGAGGGAAAGAGTTCCTCTTATGAGCCGTGAAGAGATGAATGAAACATCGTTCATTGAATCGATTAAAAATATTTTCACAAACCGTCCGCTTTTTGCAATCATACTTGCTGAATTCTTCAACGCATTCAAATCTGTCGGCGGTTCGAGCGAATCATATTTCTGGCTCAACAACACCGGTTCGCTTTTAAATCAGACATTCTGCGGACTTTTCACGGGTATCCCGAACTATGTTATGATACCCATAGCAGCAAAACTTGTTAAAAAATTCGGCGCAAGGGCAACTGCAATCGGTGCAGGACTTTTCGGTTTCTTTGCTTATATGGGTCTGTTCTTTATCGGATATCATCCATTCGGACAAACCTTTGCCGATAACAAAATATTTAACCTTGCATTTGTTATATTCGGACTCACAATCTGCGGACTTCCCAATAAGGTTATCGGCGTTGCAAACACAATTCTTAGTGCGGAAGCTCTTGACTGGATGGAGTGGAAACACGGAATGAGAAACGAAGCACTCGTTACCACCGTTCAGGGATATTTCGGAAAGCTTGCAACATCCGTTACAGGTTGGCTTTCGGGAATGGTTTTAACCTGGATTAACTATGTTCCTCTCACCGACTCAGTCGGAAATGCAATCCCGCAGACCGACCCGGGTATGCTTAAAGGTATATGGGCAATCTTCTGTATTCTTCCTGCTCTTGCAAGAGGACTTTACGGAGTTTCGTTCATACTTTATCCGATTCACGGTCAGCTTCAGCAGGAAATGATTGTTGAGCTTGCTGATATCCGTGCAAACAGACTTCACGAACAAAACAAATTAAACGCCGCTGAAACCGGCGACGCTGAATAAAACTAATAAACAATAAATACTAAGGAGTTTTTCTTATGGCACCATTCATCCTTGCAATCATTTCAGGATTAGTTGCAGTCGGCTTTGCATTATACACTGCCCTCTTCATCAACAAACAGGACGCCGGAAATGAAAAAATGAGAGAAATTTCGGAGAATATCGCCTCCGGCGCTAAAGCATTTCTTTTCTCCGAATACAGAATTCTTGTTGTTTTTGCCGCAGTTCTTTTCATCCTGATAGCAATCCTTATTAACTGGAAAACAGCGGTTTGCTTCCTTGTCGGCGCTCTTTTCTCAACCCTTGCAGGTTATTTCGGAATGAGCGTTGCAACAAAAGCAAATGTCCGCACAGCTCAGGCTGCAAAAACCAAGGGACTTAGCGGAGCACTTAAAATTGCTTTCGGCGGCGGCGCAGTTATGGGTCTTTCCGTTGTTGGACTCGGTGTTATAGGAATAAGCTTAATCTTTCTTATTCTTTATAAAACAAAGGCCCTTGTTAATGACTCTTCAATGCTCAGCATTTTAACAGGATTCAGCCTCGGTGCTTCTTCTATTGCTCTTTTTGCAAGAGTTGGAGGAGGAATATATACAAAGGCAGCCGATGTAGGCGCAGACCTTGTAGGTAAGGTTGAAGCAGGCATTCCTGAGGACGACCCGAGAAATCCCGCAACAATCGCAGATAACGTCGGAGACAATGTAGGTGATGTTGCAGGCATGGGTGCAGACTTATTTGAGTCATATGTCGGCTCAATTATTTCGGCAATAACTCTTGCATTTGCTTCTTTTGTTGCTGCAAACAGACTTAATGCGGCGCTCTATCCGCTTATTCTTTGCTCAATAGGAATCTTTGCTTCTGTTTTCTCAACATTTATCGTTGCAAATTCAAAAGGCGACGACCCGCAGAAAGCACTCAATATCGGCGAATATTTTACAACGGCATTTGTTTTGATTTCAGCGGGAATTCTAAGCAAGGTTATGCTTGGCGGTTTCAGAGGCTTCTGGTGCGTTTTTGCAGGACTTGCAGTAGGAACTCTTATCGGAAAGCTCACTGAGGTTTACACCTCAGATAAATACAAAACAGTAAAAGGTATTGCCGAATCTTCAAAAACAGGAACGGCAACAAACATCATCAGCGGTATTGCTGCAGGAATGCGCTCAACCGCATTCCCGATTATCTTTATCGCAGTCGGTATTCTTATTTCATATAAATGCTTCGGTCTTTACGGAATTGCTCTTGCAGCAGTCGGTATGCTTTCAACAACGGGAACAACCGTTGCAGTTGATGCATACGGACCTATTGCCGACAACGCAGGCGGTATTGCAGAAATGAGCGAACTTGACCACGAGGTAAGAAATATTACCGATAAACTTGACTCAGTCGGAAACACAACCGCTGCAATCGGTAAGGGCTTTGCAATCGGCTCTGCAGCACTCACTGCACTTGCTCTGTTTGCTTCATATGCACAGTCAGCAGGAATCAACTCTGACGGTATGAGCATACTTGATGCAAAGGTTGTTGTTGGTTTGTTCATCGGCGGAATGCTCCCCTTCCTCTTCTCTGCTTTCACAATGAGCAGTGTCGGCAAGGCAGCAAACAAGATGATTGAAGAGGTTCGTTCTCAGTTCAGAGAGAAACCCGGTATTCTTGAAGGAACAGAAAAGCCCGATTATAAAAAGTGCGTTGCTATTTCAACAAGGGCAGCTCTTCACGAGATGGTGCTTCCCGGTATCATGGCAATTGTTACTCCGATTCTTGTTGGCTTCTTCCTCGGTGTTGAAAGCCTCGGCGGACTTCTTGCAGGCTCACTTGTAAGCGGTGTTATGATGGCAATATTTATGGCTAACTCGGGCGGTGCCTGGGACAACGCAAAGAAGTACATAGAGAGCCTTAAGGACGGCGGAAAGGGCAGCGAAGCTCATAAGGCAGCCGTTGTCGGAGACACTGTCGGCGACCCGT
>CAJOEV010000009.1:41923-102729 GCA_905233545.1 uncultured Eubacterium sp.
CAAGGTTAACGGCGGAAACGGAATAATTAATTTCTAAAAAAATCCCCGACGAAAAGTCGGGGATTTTTAGTTGCAAGTTGCGAGTGCCAAGTTCCGAGTTGTTGGTTACTCGCTGCGCTCAGACAATTATTAATCGGAGCAAAGCGACCCTGAATTCGTAATTCGTAACTCGTAATTATATATCAATATCAAGCTCTATCGGGCAGTGGTCACTTCCCATTATCTCTGTATGTATTTTTGCATCAACAAGTTTATCATCAAGAGCTTTTGAGGTTATGAAATAATCAATTCTCCATCCTGCGTTCTTTTCTCTTGACTTAAACATATAACTCCACCAGGAATAAACTGCTTCTTTATCAGGATAGAAATATCTGAAAGTATCGGTGAATCCGCTGTTTAAAACATTGCCGATTTTTTCTCTTTCCTGGTCGGTGAAGCCTGCATTCATATGATTTGTTTTCGGATTTTTCAAATCAATTTCCTTATGAGCAACATTCAAATCACCGCAGTAGATAACAGGCTTCTTTTCATTAAGCGCTTTGATATATTCAAGAAAATCATCTTCCCAGACCATTCTGTAATCAAGTCTCAGAAGCTCTCTTTTTGAATTCGGAACATAAACCGTTATGAAATAAAAGTCCTCAAATTCAAGCGTTATGAGCCTGCCCTCTTTATCATGCTCTTCTATTCCCATTCCGTAGGTTACGGCAATGGGCTCTTTTTTTGTAAATATCGCAGTTCCCGAATATCCCTTTTTCTCTGCATAGTTCCAGTAGGAATAATATCCCTCGGGTGCAAAATCAATCTGACCTTCCTGAAGCTTTGTTTCCTGAAGGCAGAATATATCCGCATCAATTTCATTGAAGAAATCCATAAAGCCCTTTGTCATACAGGCTCTGAGTCCGTTAACATTCCAAGATATAAACTTCAAATAAATCACCTCTTTTTTATTAATATAACACATTGAATTAATATAATCAATGTGTTAAAATCATATCGGTGATGAAATGAAAAAAACTCTTTCAATAATATTTTGTGCCGTTTCATTTATATATACATTATGGTATATGCATTTTGGCATTCCGTATAAAAACAGCGGAGCACTTTCAAAAATAGGAATTGAACACAAAGGACTGTTCGTTATATGGGGCGCGCTGACCTTTTTGGCGCTTGCATATTCAATTATTATTGCATATAAAAGATATCTAAAAACAAAGCTGTATATACCTTTGTTAGCAGTATCGGGAATTGGTTTGGCGCTGTTTTTGATATTCGAATTCGATTATGACATCATGCCCGATTACTATCTGCACTGTGCAGGTTCGCTTGCATTTTCGGTTGTTATGGGAACAACAATGTTTTTACTCTTCCTTTTATGCTATAAAAAAGGCTTGATTTTTAAAGTTTTTACATTTATGAGCGCATCAATGCTGTTGATTGATTTAGTAATGCTTTTGATATTCAAAGAAAACGCGCTTATTGAAGCTCTGCCGATTTTTGCAGGATATATTATGCTTTCAATTGTTAATTTAAGGAGGGACAGAATTGAAATTAAACAATAAGCTAAGTAATCTCAGTTCATATCCCTTTCATATGCCGGGGCACAAAAGAAATAAGTCTTTCGGAATTATCGGCAGCGAAATAGATATAACAGAAATAGACGGCTTTGATAATCTTCACGATGCAAATGGCGTTTTGCTTGATATCGAAAACAGGCTCTCGGAACATTATCACAGCAAAAAATCCTTTATGCTTGTAAACGGCTCAACAGTCGGTATGCTGTCGGCAATCTTTGCCGTATGCAACGAGGGCGACAGTATTATAATCGCGAGAAACTGCCATAAAAGTGTGTTCAATGCCTGTATGCTGAGAAAGCTTAAGGTTATCTGTCTTGAGCCCGAATTCGATGAAACAGACGGATTCTACAGGCAAATCAATCAGAATGCAGTTGATGAAACACTTTCAAAACACCCCGAAGCAAAGGCAATCGTTATAACATCGCCAACCTATGAGGGATTTGTATCAGAAATAAAATCCCCCGTTCCGCTGATTATTGACGCAGCGCACGGAGCGCATTTCGGACTTTCGGATTTTCCAAAATACCCGAATGGAGATATTGTTGTTTCAAGCCTTCATAAAACGCTTCCTGCTCTTACTCAGACGGCGGTTATGAACATATATAATGAAAATTATATTTCAAAAGCAAAACTCTATCTTGATATTTTTGAAACCAGTTCACCGAGCTATGTTCTGATGAATTCAGTTGATTTGTGTCTTGATTATATTGCAAAAAACAGTTTTGAAGAGTACTACAGCGCTTTGAAAATCTTTCACTCGCTTAAACTTAAAAAGCTTGAGATACGAAAAACAAATGACATAAGCAGAATAGTTGTTTCATGTGCAAAAACAGATATTAACGGAAATGAGCTTGCTAATATTCTGAGAAAAAAATACAGTATTGAAATTGAAGCTGCAAGCAAAAATTATACTATTCTCATCAGCACTGTTGCAGACAGTAAAGAAGCGCTTGAAATGCTGAAGAATGCACTTGTTGAAATTGACAGAAGTGTTAATAATGCGCAGAAAAAGCTATTTGTTAAGCCCCCCTGCCCCGATGAAATTCTGACTATATCAATTGATGATAATTCAGACCAGACAGATATAAATGAATCATCGGGCAAAACAGCAAATGAATTTGTTTTTGCCTATCCGCCCGACATTCCGATTATTGTTCCAGGTGAGGTTATTTCACAGGAAGTTATTAATTACATCAATGATTTGATTAAAAGCGGTGTCAATGTTATATCCGACAGCGCATTATTGCCCGATAAGATATTGACAAAAAAGGCTTATTAAACTATAATACTTAAGAAATAAAAATTAGGAGTGATACTAATGAAGAGAATTAAGACTTTAAGCTCAAAGAATCTTTGCGAATCAGCTAAGAAGGGCGGCTGCGGTGAGTGCCAGACCTCCTGCCAGTCAGCAAGCAAAACTTCTTGCTCAGTTGCAAATCAGAAATGTGAGCATGAGAGCAAATAATTAATCCGGATTTACGGCGGTTCGTCCGCCGTTTTTCTATATGGAAATTTGCGAGTTAAGAGCCCCGAGTTTGAGGGTCTTGCAGACGGCTATTATAATAGGCTGTACGCAATACCCGAAATTTGTAATTCGTAATTATCGACGAAGGAGATATATGATACATTCTTATAAAATGAACGGATATAATATCATAATCGACCAGAACAGCGGATGTGTTCACAGCGTTGACGAGGTTGCTTTTGATATTATTAAAATGTACGAAGAAAAAAGCAGGGATGAAATAAAAGCTTTCATCCTTGATAAATACAGTGACAAAGATGATGTTACCGCTGAGGATATAGATGCCTGCTTTGATGATATCGAGGAGCTCAAAGCTGAGGGCAAGCTCTTTGCCGTTGATAGCTTCGAGGGTCTTGCAGATGAATTCAAGCAGCGCCAGAGCGTAATTAAGGCAATCTGCCTTCATGTTGCCCACGGTTGCAACCTTAACTGCGAATACTGCTTTGCGGGAAAGGGAGAATACGGCGGAAGCGACAAGGGACTTATGAGTCTTGAGGTCGGCAAAAAGGCACTTGATTTCTTAGTTAAAAACAGCGGTACAAGAAAGAATCTTGAAGTTGACTTTTTCGGCGGAGAGCCCCTTTTAAACTGGGAAGTCTGCAAGGAACTTGTTAAATACGGAAGAGAGCTTGAAAAAAAGCACAACAAAAACTTCCGCTTTACACTTACAACAAACGGCGTTCTTGTTGATGATGAAGTTATAGATTTCTGCAACAAAGAAATGGGCAATGTTGTTCTTTCTCTGGACGGAAGAAAAGAGATTCATGACAATCTCCGCAAAACTCCGAACGGAAAAGGCTCATATGATTTAATCATTGATAAATTTAAAAGATTTGCTGATGCAAGAGACCAGAAAAACTACTATATCAGGGGAACATACACCCATTTCAATACTGATTTTTCAAAGGATTTAATCCATATGGCAGACCTCGGCTTCAAAGAGCTATCGGTTGAGCCCGTTGTCTGCTCACCTGATGAAGAGTATGCTCTGAGAAAAGAGGATTTACCAATTCTGAAAGAGCAGTGTGAAATCCTTGCAAATGAAATGCTGAGGCGTTACAGAAAAGGAAACGGCTTCACTTTCTATCACTATATGATAGACCTTAATTCAGGACCATGCATTGTCAAAAGAGTAAGCGGCTGCGGAGTCGGCACAGAGTATATGGCAGTAACTCCAAGCGGTGAACTTTACCCCTGCCACCAATTTGTCGGTGACGAGAAATTCAAACTCGGAACAATATTTGACGGCATAACCAACCCCGAAGTTTTAAAACAATTCAAAACCTGCAATGTTTATTCCCACAAGGAATGCAAAGACTGCTTTGCAAAGCTCTACTGCTCGGGCGGATGTGCCGCAAACGCATACCACACAACGGGCAGTGTTAACGGCGTTTATGAATTCGGCTGTGAGCTTCACAGAAAGCGAATAGAATGTGCAATAATGCTAAAAGTGGCAGAAGCCGAAGAGAACCTGAGAGTTGAATACTGATATGAAAGTTGAAAAGATTGATAAAGGTAATTCATTTGACTGGAGTCTGACCTCGGAAAGCTATGCAAAATACAGGGATATATATCCTCCCCTGCTCTATGATGAGCTGAAAAAGCTCGGCGTTGCAAGCGATGGAACAACATGGCTTGATATTGGAACGGGAACGGGTGTTCTTCCAAAACATTTATATAATGAAAATGCCAATATTATCGGCGTTGATATTGAAGAAGAGCAAATAAAATATGCAAAAAAGCTTGCAGAAGAAAATAATCAGAATATAACTTACCTCGCCTGCCCTGCGGAGAAAACGGGGCTTGAAGCGCACAGCGTTGACTCAATAACCGCTGCGCAGTGCTTTTGGTATTTTGATAAAGAAGTAATCAAAAGTGAAATTCAGAGACTTCTGAAACCCGACGGACTGTTTATCAAAATCTATTTAACCTGGACGCTTGACGACGAAATTGCATACAAGAGCCATATGCTCATTAAAAAACATAACCGCTCGTGGACGCCCGGACAAAGCGGGTCAAGGGATATGTTTGACGATTTATTCGAAGGCAGAGTAACAAAGGAATTTGAATGTTCTCTTCCATTCACGCGCGAAAGCTGGCACGGAAGAATGTGCGCATGCAGAGGAACTCTTGCTTCAATGGACAAAGAAACCTTTGAGAGCTGGAGCATAGCACATTTAAAAATGCTTGAAGAATATCCCGAAGAATTTGAAATCAAGCATAAACTTTATATCTCATACTTTAGAACATAAAGGACAACTGGGGACAGTCCCCAGTTGTCCTTAAAAATAGTATAGCATACTCCCCAATACTTTCAAGGAACGGAAAACAGAACATATCCACGCTGCGTGGAACAGTAAAAATACAGTTATTTTCGACAAATTATAATTAACTTAATAATGCTTAGTATTACAATTTATAACAATGAGCGCAATTTTGTTGACACGTTGTTTTTATTATAATATAATAACTTCGTTAAAAATTTGAACAAGTCAGGAGAAAAATCTATGGGACTTACAATTGCTCAAAAAATCATCAAAGCGCATCTTGTTGAAGGTGAGATGAAGGTTGGTTCTGAAATCGGACTTCGCATTGACCAGACTCTTACCCAGGATGCAACAGGAACTATGGCATATCTTGAATTTGAGGCTATGGGAGTTGACAGAGTTAAAACAGAGCGTTCGGTTGCTTATATCGACCACAACACTCTTCAGACAGGCTTTGAAAACGCCGATGACCACAGATTCATTCAGACAGTAACCAAAAAGCACGGAATCTATTTCTCGCGCCCCGGTAACGGAATCTGTCATCAGGTACATCTTGAAAGATTCGGTATTCCCGGAAAGACATTAATCGGCTCGGACAGCCATACACCCACCTGCGGCGGTATCGGAATGCTTGCAATGGGTGCAGGCGGACTTGATGTTGCAGTTGCAATGGGCGGCGGAACATACTATATTCCTATGCCGAAAATGACAAAGGTTAATTTAACAGGCTACTTAAAGCCCTGGGTTTCTGCAAAGGATGTTATTCTTGAAGTTCTTCGCATTATGAGCGTTAAGGGCGGAGTAGGCAAAATCGTTGAATATGCAGGCGAAGGTGTTAAAACCCTTTCCGTTCCCGAAAGAGCAACAATAACAAACATGGGCGCAGAGCTCGGTGCAACAACATCAATCTTCCCCTCTGATGAAATCACTCTTGCTTTCCTTAAAGCACAGGGCAGAGAGAACGATTGGACAGAACTTGTTTCCGACCCCGACGCTGAGTATGATGAAGTTATTGATATAGATTTGTGCTCGCTCACACCGATGGCAGCATGCCCCCATATGCCCGACAATGTTAAAACAACTGACGAAATCGGCAAGATTAAGGTTGACCAGGTTGCAATCGGCTCCTGCACAAACTCTTCCTTCGTTGATATGATGAAGGTTGCATCAATCCTCAAGGGCAAAACTGTTTGTCCGACAGTATCCCTTTGTATTGCTCCCGGCTCAAAGCAGGTTCTTAATATGCTTGCTCTCAACGGTGCGCTTTCGGATATGATTAATGCAGGTGCAAGAATTCTTGAATCCGCATGCGGTCCCTGCATCGGTATGGGACAGAGCCCCAACAGCGCAGGTGTTTCACTCAGAACCTTCAACAGAAACTTTGAAGGCAGAAGCGGAACAAAGGACGGTCAGATTTATCTTGTATCTCCCGAGGTTGCAGCTGCGTCAGCACTTACAGGTTACCTCACCGACCCGAGAGACCTCGGCGACGCTCCTTCAATTTCAATGCCCGAGCATTTCATCATCAACGACAATATGATTGAAGCTCCTGCATCTCCCGAAGAGGCAGACAGCGTTGAAGTTCTCAGAGGTCCCAATATCAAGCCCTTCCCGAAGACTGAGCCTCTTCCGGAAAGCATCGCTGCAAAGGCTGTTTTAAAGGTTGGCGATAACATCACAACCGACCACATTATGCCTGCAGGCGCAAAGATTCTTCCCTACCGTTCAAATATCCCCCACCTTTCACAGTACTGCTTCGGAGTATGCGATGAAACATTCCCCGAAAGAATCAAGGCTGAGGGCAAGGGATTTGTTATCGGTGGAGCTAACTACGGTCAGGGCTCTTCAAGAGAGCACGCTGCACTCGTTCCGCTCTACCTCGGCGTTAAGGCTGTAATAACCAAGAGCTTTGCAAGAATTCATGTTGCAAACCTTGTTAACGCAGGCATTCTTCCCTTCACTTTTGCAAATGAAGCGGATTACGATAAGATTTCTCAGGGCGACGAGCTTGAACTTGCAGACATCAGGGACTGCATTGAAAACGGCAAGCAGGTTGTTCTTAAGAATATAACAAAGGGCGAAGAATACAACCTTGATTCTTCCCACCTTTCCGAAAGACAGAGAGCAATGCTTCTCTGCGGAGGACTTCTTGATTACACAAGAGAAATGAATAAATAGTTTTGAGCTGCAAGATTCGAGTTCCGAGTTATCGGTTACTCGCAAAGCTCAAACAATAATAATTGATAAAAAGGAGTTATAGATATGACAGAGCTTGAAAACAAAGCATTGGAAGAAGCTGTTGTAAAATTCCGTTCACTTATGGAAACACAGCTTGAAAGAGCAAAAAGGATTAAAGAGGACAAGGATTTCACAGATTTTGATGCTCTCGATAAAATCGTTATCGGCATCTGCGGCGGCGACGGAATCGGTCCCATCATCACCAAGGAAAGCCAGAGAGTTATTGAATTTCTCTTAAAGGACAAGGTTGAAAGCGGTAAGATTGAGTTCAAGGTTATCGACGGACTTACAATCGAAAACCGTGCAGCAGTCGGTAAAGCAATTCCCGACGATGTTCTTGAAGAACTCAAAAAGTGCAATGTTATCCTTAAGGGTCCGACAACTACTCCCCGTCAGGGCGACCCGTGGCCGAACGTTGAAAGTGCAAATGTTGCAATGAGAAAAGAGCTTGACCTCTTTGCAAATATGCGTCCCGTTAAGGTTCCCGAAGAGGGCATTGACTGGACATTCTTCCGTGAGAACACCGAGGGCGGTTATGCAGTTGGCTCACACGGCGTTAACATCACTGACGACCTTGCAGTTGACTTTACTGTTGCTTCTCAGGAAGGCTGCGAAAGAATCGCAAAACTTGCATATGAATATGCAAAGAGAAACAATAAGGGCAAGGTTTCAATAATCACAAAGGCAAATATTATTAAAACAACAGACGGAAAATTCCTCAACACAGCAAAGAAAATCGGCGAGGAATATCCCGAAATCGTTACCGATGACTGGTATGTTGACATAACAACCGCAAAGCTTATTGACCCCGCAAGAAGACGCGATTTCAAGGTTTTCGTTCTTCCCAATCTCTACGGTGATATCATCACTGACGAAGCTGCTGAATTCCAGGGCGGTGTTGGCACTGCAGGTTCAGCAAACATCGGTAAAAAATACGCTATGTTCGAAGCTATTCACGGCTCAGCTCCGAGAATGATAAGCGAAGGCAGAGGTCAGTATGCAGACCCGTGCTCAATGCTCAGAGCAACCGTTATGCTTCTTTCACACATTGGTTTCCAGAAGGAAGCAGATGCACTTGAAAAGGCTCTCGACATCTGTATGTTCGAAGAGAAGAAGCTTACTATCACAGGCCGTGATACAGGCTGCACCTGCGAAGAATTCGGAAACTATGTTATGGACACAATAACCGAAATTACAAAATAAGCAATCTCCCACCAAAAAACACAGGAGATGATAAAATGGAAAAAAACGATATTTCTATTTCCGTTATCAAAAGACTTCCCCGTTACTACAGATTTCTTGAAAAACTTAAGAACAACGGCATAGTCAGAATCAGTTCAAAAGAGCTTGCCGAGAGAATGGGGCTTACCGCTTCACAGATTCGCCATGACTTCAACTGCTTCGGCGGTTTCGGTCAGCAGGGCTACGGCTACAATGTTCCCGAACTGTATAACAGAATCGGCGAAATTCTCTGTATTGAAAGCGAAACAAAAGCCATTCTCATCGGCGCAGGAAACATCGGAAAAGCCGTTGCATCCAAACTTTTCACAGGAAACAGAGGCTTCAAGCTTGTCGGAATTTTTGATAAGAATGAAGCCATTTCGGGAAAGGTTATCAAAGGCATTCCCGTAAGGCATATCAATTATCTTGAAAACTTCTGTATTGATAATTCGCCTGAATGTGCAATAATCTGTATTCCTTCAAATGATATGAAGGAGCTTACTGATTTACTTTGCAGTCTCGGAATTAAATACTTCTGGAATTTTTCAAACTATGATATTGCAATGGCTCATCCCGAGGTGCTTGTTGAAAGCGTTCATCTAACCGATTCGCTTATGACTCTCAGCTATCTTGCAAACAGCGGAGAAAATGAGGCATAACTATGGAAAAAATCACAAATAAAGAAATAATTGACGTTGTTAAGTTTTCCGATGATAAGCTTATTTTTGTTCAGAGAAATCCGCTCAGCGACCCGAACGATTTTAAAGCGGATTACTACATAATCAACTTCACAACGGGTGTTCGTGAGGTTGTCACAAAGAAGGCTTATCTTCTTAAGAAATTCGGCGCAGCAAGTGAAAAAATCTGTGAGATGATTAAGGATTTTATTAAGTGCCAGGCAATGATTCTCAAGGATAAATCCGTTTTGGTTGTTTTTCCAAACGGACAAATTGGTCTTTTCTCCCCCGAGGGTGACCTGCTCTGGAACAAGGAACTCAGTTTTAACGGTTCCCCCGTATTCTCTCTTGCTGAAGATGAGGACGCGTTCTGGTGCGTTTGTAAGGACGAGAACAGCGTTATGAGATACAGCACGGACAATTTCGCCGTTGACATAAGAATCGGCTCAAAAGACGCTCAGACTTTCTCTGAGCCCGACTTTGTTTCGGCGGACGAAAAGTATGTTTATGTCTGCTGTAAAAACCGCGTTCGTAAAATCGATAAAGAAACACTCATAGTCAGCAGTATTGATGATTATTTCCCGAATCTCAGCAGATTCTACCGATTCAAAGATGTTTCAATCATCTGCTGCAGCGACGGATTATATTTTGATAATTAAAAAGGATTAGACACAATGAAAAAAACACTATCAATACTATTATCAATATTGATTCTTTTCAGCGTTTTTTCTGCTTTTAACACTGATTCATATCTTTTTGAAAACACTGCATATGCTACGGAGAAAACCTCCGATAACAGAATTGACATCAGCAGTGCAAGCGTTGAAGGACTTTATTCAAAAGTATATTCAGGAAAAAGCAAACGACCGATTATCAGTGTTATTCTTGGAAATGTATATTTAGTTAATCACAGAGATTTCACTGTCAGTTATTCAAACAACGTAAATGTCGGAACGGCAAGTGTTAAAATTACGGGCATTGGAGATTATACAGGCACTATTTACAAAACTTTCAGGATAATTCCCCAATCAACAAAGATAACAAAGCTGAAGCCTTATTACAAAAAAATGGGTGTTATCTGGAACAAAAAAACAATCCAGACAACGGGCTATCAGATTCAGTTCAGTCTTAATAAAAGTTTTAAAGACTCAAAAAAGATTCATGTTCGCTCAAACACTCAGACAACAAGAGTAATAAAAGGGCTCAAAACCAAGAAAAGATATTATGTACGCATAAGAACATATAAACTAATCGGCGAAAAGTATTATTACTCCAAGTGGTCAAAAACAGCGGATGTTAAAACCCTTGCTACCCTGGCGGATGAACAGACCACCTATGTAAAATTTGTTGCAGTCGGCGATAATCTTATTCATAAAGAACTTATTGCATCTGGTGAAAAATCCGACGGAACAAGAGATTACCACTCATTTTACTCAAAAACTAAAAAGTATATTCAAAAAGCGGATATTGCTTCCATAAACCAGGAAACAATTCTCGGCGGCGATGTTGCTCCCTATTCTGGCTTCCCTAAATTCAACTCTCCGCAGGAGGTTGGCGATGCTGTTGCAGACACGGGTTTTGACATTATGACCCTTGCAACAAATCACTACTACGATGCAGGTATGAAGGGTATCACCTCAGCATTAACCTTCATGCAAACCAAGCATCCCGAAGTAAAAACGGTTGGTCTTTATAAAACAAAAAGCGAAAGCAAAAAGATAACATATATCACTAAGAATAATATCAAAATTGCTGTACTTAACTATTGCTACAGACCCGAAACGAGTCAGAATCCCGCAAGACCAAGCAGCAAACCCTGGCTTTTCACCAATCTTAACGAACAAGCAAAAATCAAGAGTGATGTTATAACGGCAAAGAAGAATGCAGATATTGTAATTGCTTATCCTCACTGGGGTAAGGAATACAATATGACGGTTACAAGTTATATGGAAAAATGCACCAAAATGTTTTCTGATTTAGGCGTTGATATAGTTATCGGCACTCACCCGCATGTTATTGCACCCGTTAAGTGGGTTAAGAACAGTAAAACAGGAAAGAAAATGCTTGTTTACTATTCTCTGGGAAATTATGTCAGCTTTCAGGATACCACAACACCGAAAATGCTTGAGGGTATGGCTCAGTTCACCTTAAAAAAAGAGGACGGAGAGGTTAAAATCCTTAATCCAAAAATGATGCCGATGGTTAACTACATAACCAGAAAAACATCTAATTCTCAAAAATTCAATATTTCTGCTGTACCGCTGAAAGATTATACCGATGAAATGGCAAAAAAACATTTGCAGCCGGAACTTGCTGAAAGAAAGAAGCTTGTTAAGCTTTTTGAAAAAACAGTTTCAAAGTCTTTCAGAGGAGAATATTAAAAAATTGCCTGTGCTGAAAATCAGCACAGGCTTTTCTTTTTTTACTTTGATTTAACTGATTTAACCTTGCTCCAGCGGCTGTGAATTTTATCATCGCCTACATTTTTATATGTTCGTATCTTGATATAATAAGTTACGCCTTTGGTAAAGTTCTTGCCGACATGGGAGGTCTTTTTCTTTGAAGAGATAAACTTCTTTGCAACAACGTTGTCAAACTGCTTGTCCCTTGCATACCAGATTTCATATCCGTCCTCCGCGCCCGGAGCTTTACTCCAGACGGCTTTAATCTTTGTTTCCGAAGGTGAGCTAAGAGATTTAAGAGTTACCCTTTTCGGATTCATTCTTACCGAAACAGTTTTGCTTTTTACGCTTGTTCGAAGCTTTGCATCCTTTACATAAGCGCGCACAGCATAGGAATATTTTTCAGCGCTGGTAAGGTTTTTAAATGTTACTGAAGTATTCTTTCTGCCCTTGACAGTTTTTTTGTATATATATTTCTTCTTTGAAGAGCTGTAGCTGTATACTCTGTATCCTCTTGCAGCGCTTACTGCGTCCCATTTAAGTGTAACACTTGTTGCACCGTGGTCCTTAACCCTCAGGTTTTTAACCTTTTCGGGACAGGTGTATCTGTAGCTCTTGCCTGAATAATCACGCCATTTGCTTTTAGCGTATGCCTTTACTCTTACTCTGTATTTTGTTGCGGGAGATAAGTTTCTCAGTGTTGCCTTGTTTGTTGTAACAATTTTATCGTAAATGTTACCGGTTGATACATTTTTAATCTCAACCTTGTACTTGGTAGCGCCCGAAAACTTTTTCCATTTGTACTTAAGAGTTGTCTTTGAACTGTGTGTAAGAGTCAGTCCCTTAACTGCATTGTCATTATCTTCATCATCGTCACCCGGGTCAACAACATCGGGATAGTCCTCTCTTTCGGAAACCTCCGACTGACCCTGCTTGCATGCCTTTGCAGGCATATTCCTGAATACGGGAATGTAGAACGTCTTTTTGCTCTTAAGCACAGAGGCGTTTTTATATGCTCTGTATGCAATAGCAGAAGCGTTTGAAGCTCCGTTGACGCTTACCATATATTCATGACCGTAGAGCGACGGAGAATCCTTATTTACATTGAATTTCTGAAGGTATCCCGTGTACTGATATTTAAGATATCCGTCTGCAATAAACTCGGCGCCGTAATAGATTGTTTTATACGGGTTTGTCCACGGTCTGCCGTAGTTGAAATACTGTGTATTACAATCGGCTTTAAGAACATATCCGACTGCTCCGCCCTTTGTGTATGTGCTTGAATACTTGTTATAAAGCCTTACTTTATAATACTTTCCTTTTGAAGAAATGTAGCACATATAATGACCCGAAGATACAGAGGTTGTGCTGCCCGTTCCTTTTTTGCTGTCGGAATCATAGCTTGAATAAAGCGTTGTCGATTTATTCGCCTTCATAAATCCCGTTGCCCAGTGCAAGCCGTCGCTCGCAGTGGAATAAGCACCTATACTGTAGTAGTTATATATTCCCAAAAACGGTTCCCTTGTTCCGCAGGTTCCGCCTACGGAAGGGGTTGTTGAACCAACCTCCTGAACAATTTTTGCAGCCAGAAAATATGAAGCAAGTCCGCTGTTTTTTGCTGCCGCTTTTATAGCGCTTGAATATTTAACCTTTTCTCCGTCGGAATTCTTATAAGTTGCATCCTTTTGCTCGGTGGTTTTATATTTGATATATGCATCCTTCATCCAGGTTGTTGAAATAATTGATTCAATTCCGCTTATTTTCTGTGATGAGTCATATTTTATCGATTCAAATTGGAAAATATGCTGTTCATCCAGCCAGTTTCTCGGGTCCATATAGTATTTAACGGTTGACTCCGATGCAACGCTTCCGTTTAGCTTCTGATTGCTTGCAGGAGAACGCTCTCCGTTAACTGCACTCTGCCAGTCAAGGTCCGTTCTGAACGGCTTGAAAACCCAGTTCGGATACTTTTCATGAAGTTCAACAAGGTCATCAACATAGCTTTTCGGAAAGCCCTTGTCAAGCAATTTTTGTCTGTATGTTTTTGCATATGTATCAACAGGCATAGCGAACATGCTAAGTGTCATTACAATACAAAGTATTAAAGATGCAATTCTTTTCATCACGGATACCTCTTAATAAAACATTGTTATTTTTATGATAACATTTTGTAATAGTTTTGTCAATTATAATTATAGTTCTTGATATTAAGTTCATTATTGTGTATAATTCAATAGAAACAAGTCGAAAAGAGGGTTTAACTTGGATATTGATAATTCTCAGGTAAGAAAAAATATTGCAAATAATCTGAAAAATCTTCGAAAAGAATATGAAATGACGCAGAAAAACGTTTCCGATGTTCTCGGCATTGATGCTTCATCATACAGAAACTGGGAAAACGAGAGGTCTGTTCCGAGTATTTCGGCACTGTATGAGCTTTCAAAAATCTTCAAGGTATCCGTTAATGATATATGCGGTATTGAGGACGAAGGAAAGGGCAAAATCTATGTTGCCAAGGATAATGATTACAACAAAAAAATGTACGGAGAAAGCAAAATTACCGAACTTGACACATATGAAAAACAGCTTGTTATGCAGATTAGAAGGCTGACAAACGAAGATAAAAGAAAAGTCGGAAAATGCATTTCGGATTTGCTGAAAAACGAATAAATAATTAACGCCTGAACGTTTTTTCGTTCAGGCGTTTTTATTAGTCTCTTTTTTTCTTTAGTATGTATTTTGCGTGGGTTGGAGTTGTTACCGTAATACCGTATTCCTTTGCAATCCACCATTTGAGATACGGGAGGATATAGTTGTCGCTGTAAACAATTTCATAATTATCGGGTATTTGCTGCAAAAAGCCTTCAACCGTAATCGGAAAATAGTTTTCAACCAATTCTCTTTGAAGATTGCCGTTATTAAGATACTGGGATTTCAGAATAAAGTGAAGATACGATGCTTCATTTTCCATTTCACCCCAAATATCGCAATACTGTTTATAAAGCTGAGTATATGCAGGAGGAACAACAATATTTTGCGTTTCAATCGGCGCTGAATGTGTTTTTTGGGAAAGCATCATATCCCTGAACGAAACATATTTAAAGCCAGACTTGAAAACTCTGTCCCAGAATTCCTCAATTTCATCATTGGTGCAATAGGAATAGACCTCGTGAATAACACTTGAAAGGTTCAGAAGGCTGCTTTCAGGCGAACAGGCTGTTCTGTTCCAATCATCGGTAACTTCAACCTCCGGGAATATTCTGTGAGCCGCCTCAACCATCTGCTCGCTTTTATCATAACCGATATAAGTATATTCGGGAAACATATCCTTCAAAAACTTTATCAGAGAACCGTCTGCACAGCCGAAATCAACTATTGTGTCAATCGGTTCAAATATTTTATCAATGAAAAATGCCTTGTCGACAAGCGATTTTCTCATCGCGCTAAGGTATTGCTGTTGATTAATAATTGTATCGGGAATTGTACTCGTTTCCATCTTTTTCATCCTTTTTATGAATTTGAATACAACAATTATATAATGAGAATTTGTGTATTTCAAGCAAAAAATGCCAAACAAAAGAAAAAACACAGAGCTTAACCGTAAGCTCTGTGTTTTATTAACACTTATTTAAAGAAGAGAGGAAGCTTTTCGAGATAAATAATATCGTCTCTCTCAGCACTTTCGCCCTCTGCAAGAGGCGCACAGCTTGCAACAATATTACCGCCGAACTTCTTAACAAGTTCCTCAACAGCCTTAAGGCTCTCGCCTGTTGAAATAACATCGTCAACAATAAGAACTCTCTTGCCTGTTAACAAATCGCCATCCTCATGGCCGAGATAAAGGACCTGTTCTTTCTGAGTGGTTATTGAACGAACGCTGGCTTTAACAGGGTTGTCCATATAAACCTTAACACCCTTTCTTGCAACGATGTATTTCTTTCCGCTCTGCTTGCTCATCTCATATGCAAGAGGAATTGATTTAGCCTCGGGAGTAACAATATAGTCAAACTCAGGGACCTTTTTTAGCAAATCCCTTGCACAGCATTCTGCAAGTTCAACATCACCGAAAAGAATGAATGCGGCAATATCAAGATTATCTGAAACCGAAAACTTCTGGAGCTGTCTTGTTAATCCTGCGATATGAAGCTCATAAAATTCGTCTTCTTTTCTTTCCATTCCTTTAACTATCATATTATTTTCTCCCCTAACTTAGTTCCGCCTATGAGATGAAAATGCAGGTGCATAACACTCTGGCCTGCATCCTCACCGCAGTTATTGATAATTCTGTATGAGGTTATTCCCTGCTCTTTTGCAATTTCGGAAAGCTTTTCAAAAATGTGAGCAACATATTTGCTGTTTTCGCCGTTTATATCATTAACGGATTCGATATGCACTTTCGGAACTGCGAGAATATGAACGGGTGCAACGGGGTTTAAATCCCAAAATGCAAGCATCATATCATCTTCATAAACTTTTTTGCTTGGAATATTACCATTAACTATTTCACAAAAAACGCACATAGTTATTCTCCTATAATGTTTTTTACTATAAGTGCTGTCTGAGAGATTGCCTCATCAAGCTTTGAAACATCCTTTGCACCGGCCATAGCGCTGTCGGGGCGTCCGCCGCCCGAACCGCCAGCTTTCTTTGCAACTTCGCGAACAACATCGCCTGCTTTAACTCCTGCTGCAATAGCGTTCTTACCGCAAACTGCAAGAATTGTTGCCTTTGCACCGTTTGATGATGCAATAATTGCAACTGCATTATCGTTTGAAGCCTTAAGCTCGTCGCCCATTGAACGAAGCGCATCGGGAGTTGCTCCGTCTATTCTTGCTGTAAATACTTCAACAGAGCCGACTGTTTCAGGCTTTGAGAACATATCTGCACTCTTGAGTTTGGTTATCTCTGCTTCAAGATTATTAATCTTTTTAGCAAATTCCTTGTTCTCGCCAAGAAGTGCGTCGACCTTTATTTCTATCTCATTTTCAGCGCCCTTGAGTTTGTTTGCAATTGTTTTAATCGTTTCAACACTCTCATTGAACATATTATAAGCATTTGTTCCCGTTACACCGGTGATTCTTCTTACACCGCTTGCAACCGAAGCTTCACTGACAATCTTAAAGAGTCCGAGCTCACCGCTGTTTGAAACATGTGTACCGCCGCAGAATTCAATTGAATCCCCTGCTGTAACAACACGGACAACATCGCCGTATTTTTCACCGAAGAGCATCATTGCGCCCATCTTCTTTGCCTCTTCAATCGGCATTTCCTGCATAGTCACACCGATTGCAGACATGATAACAGAGTTAACTCTCTTTTCAACATCTTCAATTTCGTCTTTAGTCAAAGCGTTGAAATGGGTGAAGTCAAAACGAACAACATTCTCGTCAACAAGCTGTCCTGCCTGCTCAACATGGCTTCCGAGAATATTTCTGAGCTCATGCTGAAGAAGATGTGCAGCGGTGTGATTTCGCATAATTGCACGCCTTCTCTGAGCGTTGATTTGAGCTTTTACAGTATCGTTCTTTGAAATAATACCCTCTTTAATCTCTCCGCTGTGGAGATAAATCATATCGGCATTCTTAACTGTGTCGCCAACTTCAAATCTTCCGTTTTCAGTTGAAATACAGCCCGTATCGCCGACCTGACCTCCCGAAAGAGCATAGAAAGGAGTTCTGTCAAGAACAACAATTCCCTTTTCGCCTGCGCCGAGCATATCTGCTTGCTCGCCGTCGCTGTTTATAATAGCAATTACCTTTGCTTCACATTCGAAATCGGTGTAGCCGACAAATTCAGTTGCACCTGCTTCAATCTTAACATCGGATGATTTCCAGGCGTCTGCACCTGCATCTTTTCTTGCAGCACGCGCGGTCTTTTTCTGATTATCAAGAAGCTCGTTGAACTTATCTTCATCAACAGTCATTCCCTTTTCTTCAAGAATATCCTTGGTCAAATCAAGCGGGAAACCGTAAGTATCGTTGAGCTTAAATGCATCCTCACCGCTGAAAACGGTTCCGTCTGTATTCCTGATATACTCATCAAGAAGCTCAAGACCTGCATCGATAGTTTTGCCGAAGGATTCCTCTTCGGAAAGAATAACTTTTCTGATAAGCTCAATTTTTTCAGAAAGCTCGGGATAAGCCGTTTCATTCTCGTTAACAACGGTTTCGCAAACCTTGTATAAAAACGGCTCATTAACTCCGAGAAGTCTTCCGTGACGGCATGCACGGCGAATTAAACGCCTTAAAACATAGCCTCTTCCGTTATTTGAAGGAATAACTCCGTCGCCAATCATAAAGGTTGAGGAACGCACATGGTCAGTTATAACTCGAAGCGAAACATCCTTTTTGGCATCCTCATGGTATTTAACTCCCGAAATCTCGGAAATTTTCTTCATAATATTCTGAACGGTGTCGACCTCGAAAATGTTGTCAACACCCTGCATAATACATGCAAGTCTTTCAAGACCCATACCCGTATCAATATTGGGATGCTCAAGCGGAGTATAGTTATTGTTTCCGTCGTTATCAAACTGAGTGAACACATTGTTCCAGAACTCAGTAAATCTGTCGCACTCACAGCCGGGAGCACAATCGGGAGAACCGCAGCCATATTTTTCTCCGCGGTCAAAATAAATCTCACTGCAGGGACCGCAGGGACCTGAGCCGTGTTCCCAGAAGTTATCCTCTTTGCCTAAGCGAACAATATGCGAAGGGTCAACGCCGTTTTGCTTTGTCCAGATATCAAAAGCTTCATCGTCGTTTTCATATATTGTAACATAAAGCTTGTCAACGGGCATATCAAGCACCTCGGTGCAAAATTCCCATGCCCAAGCTGTTGCTTCCTTTTTAAAATAATCTCCAAAAGAGAAGTTGCCAAGCATCTCAAAGAATGTTCCGTGGCGGTCAGTTTTTCCGACCTGCTCGATGTCCGGAGTTCTGATGCATTTCTGGCAGGTTGTTACCCGCTTTCTCGGAGGAGTAACCTCACCCGTAAAATACTTTTTCATCGGAGCCATACCCGAGTTAATCAGAAGCAGGCTCTTATCGTTATTTGGAACCAGGGAAAAGCTTGGAAGACGCAAATGTCCCTTGCTCTCGAAAAATGAAAGATATTTTTCTCTTAAATCATTTAGTGATGTCCACTGCATAATTGTAACCTCGTTTGAACAGAATTCAAGGGCAACACAGCTTATTGCTCTAATAAGGCTGTGTTTGCCCTTCAGGAACTTTGATTAAAGCTTTTCAGCTATCTTGGTGAGCTCTGCAAGCTCTTCCTTAGTAAAGGTTAAGCCCTTGCTCATCTTGGTGTGATCGGGAGACCAATCTCTAACATCGATTTTGGGCTCACGGCCATTCCATGAAATCAAATTTACCTCTCTTGTCCATCCTCTTGCAGTTTCGGAAATTACTCCGAGATGCTCAGTGATTTCGTACTTGATTTCCGGCATTTTTCTCTCCTCCTTTTGTTTTAGATTTTTTACATTAAAGATTTTCAACAATTTGTTTTGTGTCCTGAGCAATCATAAGCTCCTCGTCTGTAGCAAGGATGAATACTCTTACTCTGTCATTTTCACCAGTTAATTCAGCTTCAGCGCCCTTAACTGTATTTTGATTAACATATTCATCAATATGAACGCCCATAAATCCGAGATATGAGCATATTGTTGAACGAAGCCATACTCCGTTTTCACCGATTCCGCCTGTGAAAACAATAGCGTCAACACCATCCATTGCTGCAATGTATGAGCCAATGGTTTTTGCAATTTCATATGCCTGCATTTCGTGAGCAAGAGTTGCTCTTTCATCACCATGAGCCTGAGCAGCACAAATATCTCTGTCATCAGACGAAACGCCCGAAACGCCCATAACGCCCGACTTTTTATTAAGAACAGCGTCCATCTCATCGGGAGTTAAGTTTTCTTTCTTCATTATGAATGTAACTGCTGAGGGGTCAACTGCACCCGAACGGGTTCCCATCATAAATCCGTCAAGCGGAGTGAATCCCATTGAAGTGTCAACAACCTTGCCGTATTTTACTGCTGCAAGAGATGAGCCGTTGCCGAGATGGCAGGTAATAATCTTAAGCTCGGTGATATCCTTTCCGATTCTGTTTGCAACTCTGTTTGAAACGAATTTATGAGATGTACCGTGGAAACCGTAGCGGCGAACACCGTATTTCTCATAGTATTCATAAGGAACTGCATACATATATGCCTTCGGGGGCATTGTTGAATGGAATGCGGTATCAAAAACAAATACCTGGGGAATCTTGTCGCCTACAACATTGAGGCAAGCCTCGTATCCCTGAAGGTTTGCGGGATTGTGAAGCGGAGCAAGAGGCGAAAGCTCTTTAACAGTTTCAACAACCTCGGGTGTTGCAAGAACGGATTTATTATATTTAACACCGCCCTGAACAACTCTGTGACCGATTGCGTCAATCTCATCAAATGAATCAACAACCTTATATTCGCTCTCGGAGAGAATATATTTTACTTCGTTGAATGCATCTGTATGAGTCGGTAGCTCTTTATCGTAAGTGAACTTATCGTCACCCTTTTTTATAATAACATTTTCTTCTCCGCCCTTGATTTCAAGACCGATTCTTTCAATAGCGCCTTTGCATAAAACAGATTCATTATCCATATCCATAAGCTGATACTTCAAAGATGAACTGCCACAGTTAATAACTAAAACTTTCAAAACTTTTCCTCCGTGAATAATAATGCTTGAAAATAATATTAATTATATATATAATAATATACATAATTATAAAAAGTCAAGAGGAAATTGAGATATTTATGAATTTTGGAATAATTTGCGAATTCAATCCCCTTCACCGAGGTCATAAACATCTTATTGAAAGTGTTAAAGGCGAAAGTGACGGTATAATATGCGCTATGAGCGGAAACTTTGTTCAGCGCGGAGAATTTGCTGTTTTCGACAAGTTTGAAAGAGCAAAATCCGCAATAGACGCAGGAGCAGATTTGGTTATTGAAATACCTGCTCTTTGTTCCACTCTTTCCGCACAGGGTTTTGCAAAAGCGGGCGTCGGTATTCTTGAGTCAACCGGAATATGCGATAAGCTTGCATTCGGAGCTGAATGCAGTGATATTAACGAGCTTAAAAGAGTTGCACAGCAAATTATAGAAAATGATAATATAATTAAGGATGAACTTGCAAAAGGCGTTTCATATCCGAAGGCAAGACAAAACGCCGTATCTTCGCCCATTCTTGAAGGGGCAAACAATATTCTTGCAATTGAGTATTTAAATCAGACCTCACTTGATTGCATTGCCATTGAAAGAATCGGCGCAGGTCATGACAGTGAGGATGCTTTGTACTCATCAAGCGAAATAAGAAAGCATCTCAGTCTTGATGAAATATCTTCCCTCAAAAACTGTGAAAAGGCAGTTTTATATAAGCTCAGAACAATGAGTGAAAAAGATTTTCTTGAAATCGATGATGTTTCCGAAGGACTTGAAAACAGAATTGTAAGCGCTGTTAAAACAGCGAAAAGTCTTGATGAGCTATATGATTTAATAAAAACAAAAAGATACACCCACTCGAGAATAAGACGCATTATTCTAAGAGCGTATCTCGGTATTACAAAGGATATGCCGAAAAACCCTCAGTATCTTCGTATTTTAGCTTTTAATGAAAAAGGAAGGAATATGCTGAGCGAAATGAAAAAAAGCGCTCAGCTGCCCGTTGTTACAAAATACTCGGAAGCAAAAGCGCAGGGGGAAGATATTCAAAAGCTTTTTGAACTTGAATCAAGATTTACCGATATATATAATTTAGGCTATTTATCTCCCCGCCCATGTGAAGAAGAAAAAACAAGAAAAACATATATAATATAAGTTAAGAGAGAACAAAACTGTCCTCTCTTTTTATTTTCAATATATTGAATTTTGAATAAGTCAAACGCCATATATTGTGATATATAGCAACATTTCGGGCGCAACAAAGCAGAGAGAATGATTTCATTCTCTCTGCTCAAACATTTTCATTATTTGCGGGAAAGCTTTTTAAAAGTTGCCGCCGTCATCAAGGTCGTATTCATCGTAGTCACCAAGGTCCTCCTCGGTTTTTTTACTGAGAACACCTGTTGAGATTGGAACATTTAAGAAGCGGGTTACTTCCCATTCAGCGTCATGAAACTCTAATTTGTTCATATCTCTATCTCTCCTAATAATAACTATCAGTTATTATATCACATCAAAAAGCCAATTTCAACCCCTAAAACGAGATTTTTATAATTGCTTTCATATCAAAATTCGAAATCAAATCTTATATCTTACACTTTTTGGAGTTCTGCCAAAACTGTTATAGATTTAACTAAAATTGTATATCAATCTAAATTGTAATAGTCCAGTTCAAATCCTTTGTCGGCATAATTCGATTCCCATTCAGAATCAGTCATATTAACCTGACTTGAAAACAAACTGTTTGCGCCTTCCTGATCGCAAAGCATAAACCAATCACTGCGCTGTGCATCATCCGCTGCAGGATTGCCTCTGTATGTTCTTATTTCTACGGTAAAACAGGGATCCTGGGAACTGTAGTACACACAGTCAATATTTTTATCAACGAAAAAGCTGTATGCTACATCATTATCTGAATACGGATTAGTCATTTTTACTTCATATCCGTCAAAATCGGTGTCATCGCATTCGAAATACATCATAAGATAAACTGCACCGCCGTCATATCCGTCGCCAACACCGTAAAGATAATTCTCAGTTGAGCTAACACCCTTCAGTTCTTTTTGAGTTGTTTCTTCTGTTTCAGGCTCGTCTGTTTCATAAACAGCGGTTGTTTCGTCGGAAATATAGTCATCATCATTGTTTCCGCTGTGACCTATTCCGTAGCCTATTAAAAGAACAATCACAGCGGCGATTGCAATAAGCCCAATATAAAGCGCTTTTTTATTTGTATTTTTAGAATCGGGATTAACGCCGTTGTTCTGATTATTATTGTTTGGTATGTTTCCCGTCTGCTGCTGATTGTTATTTATTTCAATAAGCCTTGTTCCGCACAAATCGCAAAAAGCCGCATTTGAAGGAAACACTTTTTTACACTTGGGGCAAACTTTATTATTTTCCATAGAAGCTCTCCTTTCATTATTCATAATCAATTATAGTATAATTAACTAATTTTGTAAAGATGTATAAGAAAAGAAACTCCGCATGAGCGAAGTTTCTTTGAAAAACGATTATTTCCAGCTGTGAATGATTGACGGGTCTGCAAAAATTTCATCAAGCTTTTTAAAGAACGGAACCATATCGCCGTAGTCAAGTGCTCTGTGGTCCATTGCAACCGTAATCGGACAGGTGAAGCCGATATATATCTCATCCTCACCGTTTTCGTTGGTTCTTACAAGAGCCTTCTTCTGAGTTGAACCGATTGCGAAAGCGGAAACCTGAGGCGGAATAATTTCAAGAATATTAACCTCGCCTCTAAACGGACGGTAAATTGAACCTACGTTTGTAATAGTGGTTGTTCCCTGCTCAATATCGTGCTTTGTAAGTCTTTCCGATTCGGGAATTGAATAGTAATCCTTCTTTGCCTGACCCGAAAGAGTGTGAACTCTGTGCTTACCGGTTTTTGAACCGTAAAGTCTGTTAACGGTCTGAGTAATCTTACCTCTTTTAAGAGCGTTAAGAGTGTTATCAAGAGAAACCTCAAACATAACCTCGTTGAGGTCGGTGTTTTTAGCTCTTCTTGCCGTGTCGAGAATGGTCTCGGTCATTTCCGTCAAAGTCTTGTCGCCCATATTGTGAAGATTAACCGTCATCATTTCGCCGTTGGGAAGAATCATCGGCATTGAAATATCAATATGGTCGTAGATTTTCATACAGCCCCTTACAAGCTTTCTGTTAAATTCAAGATGCGCATTGAGCTTCGGTGCAGCCTTAAGCCCTTCGCAGATAATTTTCATCATAACCGTGTTGATGGTTATCTTCTTAGACTTATCAGTGCAATCTGCATTCAGCTTTTTGTACTCTTCTAAAAACTTTGTTACATCGGGTTCGTATGTAACGGTTGCATGGGGAATCTGCTCCCAGCTTTCGGATGTCATATTGGAAACAATTTTCCTTGCTATACCGAAATGTTCTTTTTCTCTTAATGCCATAATTTTTACTCCTTTAAAAATGTGCTGGTAAAATTATATCACAAAAACAGATTTTTATCAATAAGAATTAATCAACATTTTTGCGTTTGTTTTTTCTGTCCGCAAAAGACTCTTTAATCTGTTCCTTGCGTTCCTCCCTGTTTTCTTTGCGCTGTTCTCTGCGCTCTCTTGTGTGTTCAGCAAGCTGTTCTCTGCGTTCTTCCCTGCTCTCCCTGCGCTGCTCTATGCGCTCTTTTATAACAGAGGTGAAGCCCATCAGCTCGTCCTTTGTAAACGGTTCTTCCTTGAACCGTCTTCTGTATTCAACGATTAGATGCGGACGGAAAGCGGGATGAGCAATCATAATAAGTGCTTTAGCTCTTTCTTTTACTGTTTTTCCCTTTAGCTGAGCAATTCCGTATTCTGTTACAACATAGTTTACATCATTTCTCGGCGTTGTTACGGCGCTTCCTTCGGTTATAAGCGGAACAATTCTGCTGACAGTTCCCTTTCTTGCAGTTGAAGGCATTGCAATAATACTTCTTCCGCCCTTACTCATTGTTGCACCGCGAACAAAGTCAACCTGACCGCCGACAGCGGAAAACTGTGAAAGACCGATTGTATCCGAAACAACCTGACCCAAAAGGTCAACCTGAATGCAGGAATTAATTGAAACCATATTATCATTGAGCGCAATTTTTGCGGGATTATTAACATAATCAATCGGATGAAGCTCAACAGCAGGGTTATTATTGATATAATTATTAAGAATTTCGGAGCCGAAAGCCGCACCGATAACCGTTCTGCCGCGCTTTGTGTTCTTCTTTTTGTTATTAATAATTCCCTCTTCAAGAAGCGGAACAACACCGTCGCCGACAAGCTCGCTGTGCAGTCCCAAATCCTTTTTATCAAAAAGCTGTGCGCATACGGCATTCGGGATTCCGCCGATACCGAGCTGCAGACAGTCGCCGTCCTTAATCAGCGAAGCACAGTACTTGCCTATTTCCATTTCAACATCGGAAATATTAACTGTTTTAACCTCGGGCAAGGGTTCGTCTATTTCAACAAAGCGTGTGAACTCTCTGACATGCTTTATGCTGTTACCAAAGGTTCTCGGCATAAACTTATTAACCTGTGCAATAACAATTTCACAGTGGTCGGTTGTTCCCTTTGTATAATCAACAGTTGTTCCGAATGAAACATATCCATGTTCATCCGGCGGAGAAACCATAACTAAGGAAACTCTCGGGCAGAGATAGTTTTCAATAACATCGGGAATTTCGTAGAAATGAGAAGTCGTAAATTCACTTTCGCCCTCAGATATGGATTTTCTGTTTGACTGGGACGCAAAAAGGCAATTCAGCTTAAAATGGCCTTTCATATGCGGCTCACACCACGGTGAATCTCCGAGAGTAAGCATACTGATTATTTCAACATTTTCATACTCATCAAAATGTTCAACAAGCGCCCTTTCAATACCGAAAGGCTCACCGCATCCAAAGCCTGTAACCACTTTGTCACCGCTGTGAATGAGTTTGATTGCCTCTTCGGCTGAAACAAGTTTTTCCTTATATATCTCTTGCCACTTCATAGATTTTTCTCCAATACATTAATAATTTTTGAATTTTTGATATAATAACCCTATGATAGACATTTTACAGTTTTATAAATTAATTGTCAAGTTGCTTGAATTAATAATAGAAAAATGTTAAAATTATTATGACTATTAGAAGCAGGAGACAAAAAATGGAGCTATATGCAAAGGATTTCGGCGATTCAAAAAACTTTTCCGAAGCGTTTTTAGAAGCTGTAAGCAAACTTAACAGCGGAGATGTTTTTTCGTTTGAAAACACCGAATATCATTTTTTCAAAGATTATTCGCAGCAGCGGGAAATTCATATGTCGAACACCGATTCCCTGAGAAATCCAAACAAGTATTTTGCAATGATTCTGGAAAACCTTGAGGGTATAACAATCGACGGCAACGGAGCCACCTTTGTTATTCACGGCGACATATGCGCTCTTGGTGTTCTGAATTGTAAAAATATTACTTTAAAAAACTTCACAATCAAGTATTTTTCTCCGTCAGTAATTGAGATGAAGGTTGATAAAATCGAAAAGAAATCCGCGATTTTCACTCTGCCTGAAAACACATTCTTTGATGCAGACGGAAAAACGGTTGAATTCTATGAAAAAAGTCCTTTCTCCGACAGAGTTTACTGGAAATATAAAAATGATGAAAACTCATATAACCAGGTTGTTCACATCGGAAGCAATGTTTTCAGAGTCAAAAACGATAAAGGCGTTTTTCACAATGTTAAAAGCGTTAGTGCGCTCACTCACAGCGAAATAAAAATAACATATTCATCAAAACCGAAGCTGATTGAGGGCGCAGTTTATGCGATAACCCAGAATAAAAACAGAAACACAAGCGGTGTTTTTGTTAATGAAAGCGAGAATATCAAAGCCGTCAATCTTAATGTCAATTATCTTCAGGGATTTGGCTGGCTTTCACAGATGTGTGCGGATTTAAGCTTTGAGGGATGCAATTTCGCTCCCGACAAAAACCATGTTGTTTCTTCCTTTGCCGATTTGATTCATGTTTCATCCTGCAAGGGAAAAGTTGACATTAAAAAATGCAATTTTGAACATCCCCACGATGACGCAATAAATATTCACGGCGTTTTCCTCAGATTCAAGGAAAAGCTCGACAGCAAGAGCGCAGTTTTCGAATTTGTTCACGCACAACAGGGCGGATACAGCGCTTTTCACGAAGGCAATAAAGTTAAGTTCTACTACCGCGACAGTCTTGAAGCTATTTTAGGAGAATACACCGTTAAGCAAGCAATTGACTATATCGACGGAAAGTCCGTTTCACTGACCTTTGAGGAAGAACTTCCCGAAAACATTGAAGCAACATACGACGGACATAGCAATATTGTTATTGAAAATGTTTCCTACTGCCCCGATGTTGAAATTTCCGACTGCAGATTTGAAGCAATTCCGACAAGAGGAATTCTTTGCACAACCTCGGGCAAGGTCAGAATATTTGACAACAGCTTTTCTCATATATTTATGGCGCATATTTATATCAGCAATGATGCAAACGAATGGTATGAAAGCGGACCCGTCAGGGATATGGAGATTTACTCAAACAATTTCTTTAAGGATTTTGATGAAGAATATGCAAAATCCGAAGCTCCCGTTATTCTTATTGAGCCGATAACACTCGGCGGAAAGATTAAAGCAGCTGTACACAGAAACATAAAAATCTTTTCAAACAATTTTGAAAACAAGAAATCATATCCCGTTGTTGCCGAAGGGGTTGAAAACATCGGAATTTATTCAAATGTTTTCAAGGGCAAGGCAAAAATAAAATTCAAACACTACACAACCCAAAACAGCAGAGGTTAGAATTATGAGTAATAAATACATATGGGAAGACCCGACAAAGTTCAAAATCAACAAAGAGGACGGTCATACCGTTGCAATGCCTTTTGACAATACCGAAAGCGCACTGTCAGGAGATAACTCTGCATACAAAATGAGTCTCAGCGGTGACTGGGATTTCTTCTGGCAGAGAGGAATTGACAATCAAATTGAAGATTTTGAAAAAGAGAGCTTTGACTCATCAAAATGGGATAAAATCGCTGTTCCGTCCGTATGGCAGACCCAGGGCTACAGCGTTCCCTATTACTATGCAAGCACATTCCCCCGTGCATTGAGCCGTTCAAAATCAAAGATTCCGAAAATTGACCGCTCGATGCAGGAAATCGGATACTACAGAAGAACTTTTGCTCTTCCTGAAAATTTCGACGACAGAGAAATCTTTCTTCATTTTGAAGCATGCAAAGCGGCGCTTGAGGTTTGGGTAAACGGCGAATTTGTCGGATTCAGCACAGGCTCTATGACTCCCCATGAATTCGATATTACCGAATTTGTAAAAAGCGGTGAAAATCTTGTTTGCGCTAAGGTATACAGATATGCTGCGTCCTCTTATCTTGAGGACCAGGATATGTGGTGGCTTTGCGGAATCTACAGAGATGTTTATATCTATGCAGAGCCGAAATCCTGCCTGCGCGACTTCTATATTCAGACGGATTTTGACGAAGAATTCAAGGATTCCACCGTTAATCTTGACCTTTTCATCAAAAACTACAACAGCGAAAGCAAGGATTTAAAAGTTTACGCTTATCTCATATCCGATACCGGCAAGGAAATTGAACTCGGCGAAGCCCAGGGCGAGGCTGAGGGCAATGACGACTTAAAACTGACGATTAATCAGGAAGTTAAAAAACCGAAAAAATGGAGCGCAGAACAGCCGAATTTATACAAGCTGGTTATGACTGTTTTTGACGGTGATAATGAAATCTGCACCAAGGTTTTTGACATTGGTTTTAAAAAAGTTGAAATTGTCGGCGAAAAGATTTTGTTCAACGGAATGCCCCTTATGATAAGAGGCGTAAACCGCCACGATTTCGACTGCGACTGCGGTTGGAGCGTTCCCGAAGAAAGATATGTTCAGGACTTCGATTTAATGAAGCAGGCAAATATTAATGCTATCAGAACATCCCACTACCCCGATGACTTAAGATTCTATGACTATGCAAACAAATACGGTTTCTATGTTATGGATGAATGTGACCTTGAGAGCCACGGAGTCAGAAGGAAGAATGTTCCGGGTTCAAATCCGCTGTGGACCGGGCTTGCTGTTGACAAAATGGAAAGAATGGTACTGCGCGACAGAAACATTCCCTGCATCTTTATGTGGTCACTCGGCAATGAAGCTGGCGACGGCGATAATTTCTTAAAGATGAAAGAAGCTGCCCTGAAGCTCGACGCGACAAGACAGTTCCACTATGAGGGCGATTTTGATTTCACAAAATCGGATGTTATATCAAGAATGTATCCCGACGAGGAAACGATGAGAAAGCTCGGCGAAAAAGAGCCGATAACAATTTCTCTTTATGATAACATTGCAAATCAGCTTGCGGCTGACTCAAAGCCTATTAAAGCCGAGATGTATAACAAGCCCGTTATTCTCTGCGAATACGCGCACAGTATGGAGAATTCACTCGGAAACTTTCAGGAATATATGGATGATTTCGAGAAATACGACAATATGTGCGGCGGCTTTATCTGGGACTGGGTTGACCAGGCGCTCAGAGTCAAGGACGAAAACGGCAACGATAATCTTCTTTACGGCACCGACTTTGAAAAAGACGAGCCACGCCACTGGTACAGCGGTATTGACACAACTGCTATGACGGGTTCAAATGCATATTTCTGCGCTAACGGTGTTATCAGCGCAACAAGGGAGCCCCATCCTCAGTACTGGGAGGTTCGCCATGTTTATCAGCCGATAGTTACAACCGCATTTGACGTTACAAAAGGCAGATTCAACGTTCGTTCACGCTTCCTTTTCACCGACATTTCAAGCTTCAAATGCAGATGGAAGATTGAATGCGAGGGCGATGAGATTCAATCGGGCGAAATGGAGAAATTCTCTCTTAATCCGCTTCAGGAAGAATTCATCGACATTCCGTACGACTATTCCGCTCTGCCCGAGGGCAAGGAATGCATTTTAACAATTTCATTCCACACCAAGAAAAAGACTCTCGGTCTGAAGCAGAACGCTGAAATCGCATTTGACCAGTTTGTTTTGACAAATGCCGCTAAGCCTTCAGCTGCTAAGACCGATTCGGGAATGAGCTTTGAAAAGAGCGGTAATGCTGTTAATATTAAAGGCGAAAGCTTCAGCGTTGTTATTAAAAACGGTAAGCTTGAAAGCTACATTGTTGATTCACAGGAGGTTTTAAAAGCTCCACTTGCTCCGAACTATTTCAGAGCGCTCACCGATAACGATATCGACGTTTTCAACTTTGCTCAGCCGTTCATCCATATGAACGCTTACTATAAATGGCAAAAGGCAACCGCTTCTGTTAAAGCAATTAAAACCGAAGTTGAGCAGAAAGACGGCTATATTAAAATTAAATCCGCTCTCAGCGTTTATAACATGAAGGAGGCTTATGTATCCTATACCGTTTACGCCGACGGCAGAATCGCTGTTTTCCACAGCGCTGCACCGAAGGCTGACTTGCTGAGAATGGGCTTTAAGTTTGATATCGACAGAAGCTTTTATTGTGTCACCTGGTACGGCAGGGGCCCTGCTCCTTCTTACTGCGACAGAAAAACGGGATGCAAAATCGGAAAGTATTCACTTCCGATTGAGAAGTTTGAATACAATTATATGCGCCCCCAGGAGGCTTCGACACGCTCCGACGCGAGATATTTCACTCTGACAGACAAAAAGGGCAAAGGAATCAAAATAAGCGCATATTTCGATAAGCCTTTGATGTTCTGCGCTCTCCCCTACTCGCCCGATATGCTTGAAAAGTTCAGCCATATAAATGAGATTAACAGGGATAACGACATAACCGTTACCGTTGACTCAATTCAGCAGGGTCTCGGCGGCGACCTTCCCGGTCAGGCATTGGTCAGAGATAAATACAAGGTTAAGGCAAACGAAAAACAAAGCATTTTCTTCCTGATTGAAACCATATGAAAAGAGTTTTTGCTCACATAGGGTTCGCATTTGCAGTAACGATGCTTGTGCTGAACCTTATTCCCGCAGAATATTGTTTGTTCTTAATGATTGGGCTTGCAGTTTTACTGATTGCAAGCCTTATTATTAAGAGATTCCGAAAGGCGCTTGCCGTCCCGATTTGTCTGGGCGCGGCTGTTTTTGCATGCATAATTTTCAGCATCACAATGAACTTGTACGTTGCGCCAACCGAAAACCTGAACAACGCACAAGCCGATTGTGAGTTTTACATAACCGAGCTTCCTCAGAAAAATGAAAGCGGCGAATATTCATATATCATAAAAACGACTAAGATAAACTATCCGAATTCACCCCAGAATATTAAAGTACGCCTTAAAACAAAATATCCCATTCAGGCAGATTGCTATCAGCTGATTAAGGGCAGACTTGTTTTTCATTCAATAGCCGACAGCGCATTCTCTTCATACGGTTACTGGGGAAAGAATATTTATCTCAGTTCAAAGCCGATTAAATATGTAAACACAAAACGGACTGTTAATTCACCGATGAAATATATTGTTAATGCGCGAAAAGGCATAAAGAGCCGACTCAGTACCATAGGCGGTGATGAGGGTGCTCTTTCTCAGGCGCTTATTATCGGTGACAAATCGGAAATTTCATCTGAACTGTACACCAATTTCAGAATATCGGGCGCCGCACATCTTATGGCTGTCAGCGGTTTGCATTTAACGGCTATCAGCGGGTTTGTTCTTCTTATTCTGAAAAAGCTGAGAATTCCAGACAAGGCAACATTTTGTATTACCATCGGCGTTATTGCTTACTACTGTGCGCTTTGCGGTTTTTCAAAATCCGTTGTCCGCTCCGGAATTATGATGTGCGTACTTATGCTCGGCAATCTTTTCGGCAGGCACAGCGACCCGCTTAATTCACTCGGGCTTGCGGTGTTTATCATTGCGCTTAACCCATTTGCTGTTTGTGACGCAGGCGCAGTGCTCAGCGTTTTATGTGTTTTGTCCCTATGCACCGCATATCCTTATCTGGACAGAAAAATCAGCGTAACAAAGATTATTAAAAACTACCGAATGAACCGAGCTGTTCAATATGTGTTAAAAGCACTTGCCTCGGCATTCTGCATTATGGCTTACTCAATCTGCGCTTACTATATCTTCTTCGGATATGTTTCGCTTGTAAGCCTCGTTTCGGGAATAGTACTGATTCCTCTCGGAAGCTTTGCTACCGTATTGGCGCTTATTACAAACTTTTTCATAAGGCTGAATATCGGCGCGCCGTTAATCTTTATAAGCAGAATAACAAACAGAATAATTATTTTCCTTGTCGGCAAGTTTGCTTCAATGAGATTTGCAATTATCAATTTCGAAAACTATTTCGGATTTGTTGCCGCAGGCATATTGATTATTCTTGCGCTATGCTTTATTATTAATAAAAAACATATGAAAAAAGCGCTGGTTATTTCACTGATTTTTGCTGTTGGCTCGGTTTTCTCTATGTCGCTGATAAACAGCAACAACACATATGTTTATGTTACCCAAGGCGGTGCAGCCGTAATATGCGACAATCAAAGCACTGCCGTTTTCGGAGTTAAAACAAAAAGCGATTACTATTCTATAAAAAAATTCGTTTCAACACGAAGCAATTCCATTGACTTCATCGGAACGAACAAGCAAAGCGAATATGCTTCAATGCTTGCAGAGGAATTCGGCTGCAAAAGGATTGTTTACAGAACATACAGCAAAAAGCTGTCCGACAATCTGAATATTGATTACAAAACCAAAAAGGATATATTTGATTTCACAGCGTCAACAAATGATATAACGCTGTCCTGCAACAACGAACAAAAGACGAAAAGCGACATTAATATCAGCTATAAAATCTGCAAGGATAAAAACGGATATATTGATTTATCAAACGGAGATATTATATACAGAATATCGAAAAATAACTACAGGGCAAGGAGGGTTAATATATGGCAAGAATAAGCGAAAATGAGCTTAAAGAGCAGATAAAAACGGGCAATTTTTCAAATGTTTATTTCATCTACGGCGAAGAGAGCTATCTCAAAGAACACTATATTAAAAAGATGAAAAAAAAGCTTGCCGACGGTGAATTTGCCGATTTTAACTTCCACCAGTACGACTCAAAAAACAGTACTATTGACGATATTCTCCAGGATGCTCAGACTCTTCCGATGATGAGCGAATACACATTTATTCTTGTATGTGACTACCCCCTTGATAAATCAACAGATGATGTTAATTCACTAAAGGAATTCTTTAAGGATGTTCCCGAAACCTGCGTTCTTGTTTTCTGGTATGATAACATTGATATAGATTTAAAAAAGAGTTCAAAATGGAAAACAATTGAAAGCGCCTTTGCAAAGGCAGGAAGCAGCATCAATCTTGAAAAAAGAAGCGAAGGCGACCTTGCAAAGCTAATAGTCAGCTATGCTAAAAAAAGAAACTGCACTATTGACTTGAACAATGCAAGATATCTTATAAGCGTTGTTGGCTCGGATATTCAGACTGTTTTCAACGAACTCGATAAAATCTGTGCTTTTGCAGATTCAAAGGAGATAACAAAAAAAGAGATTGACGAACTTGCCGTAAAATCCCTTCAGGCAAGAGTTTACGACCTTTCAAAGTTTATTCTTGCAGCAAACAGCGACGGCGCATATTCAATACTTAACACCCTGTTTGCTCAGAAAGAAGAGCCAATTTCAATTCTTGCGGTAATTTCTTCCTGCTACATTGATATGTACCGTGTTAAATGCGCTAAAGCGGCAAATGTCAACGAAAATGAAATTGCAAATTACTACTCATACAGAGGAAGGGATTTCCTCATAAGAAACGCCGCAAGGGACTGCAGAAACATATCCTTCGAAAACCTCAGGGATTCAATTGATGTGCTTCAGAATGCCGACGAGCTGATGAAATCAAGCTCAATTGATAAGAATCTTTTGCTTGAAGAAACAGTTGCAAAACTTCTTGTTATAGGGGCGCGCAGATGATGAAAAAAATAAAGATTAACCAGGCGGTCATCGTTGAGGGAAAGTACGATAAAATCAAGCTTTCAAATATTATCGACGCATTCATAATCGAAACAAACGGCTTTTCGATTTTCAAAGATAAAGAAAAGCTAAGCTTTATAAAAAAACTTGCTGATGAAAGAGGAATAATCATTTTAACCGATTCCGACCATGCGGGATTTATGATAAGAAATCACCTTTTATCCGCAATTCCAAAGGAGAAAATAACAAATGTTTATATTCCTGATGTCTACGGTAGGGAAAAACGCAAAAGAATTCCTTCTAAAGAAGGGAAGCTCGGCGTTGAAGGTATGGATAAAGAAGTACTTGAAAAAGCGTTTGAAAGAGCGAAAATCAGCTGCGAAACAAAAGAAAACCCAGACCCAATAACGAACTATGATTTATACGAGCTCGGGCTTTCGGGCACGCCGAATGCAAAGCAAAACAAAAAGAAGCTCCTTGAAAAATTGGAGCTTCCCGAATTTCTTTCGACCTCTTCCCTGCTTTCGTATTTAAATAACAATATGACGAAAACTGAATTAGTTGAAAAAATTAATGAGCTGTAAACTACAGCTCATTTTATTTTCAGCGTTCTTAAATATACTTTTTGTTCATCGGTTATGCGATAGCTTTCAACTGCCTTTTGAATTGCCTTGTTATGAGTCCATTTATCAAGAACTTTGTTTTCAATAAACGGCAAAGTGCTTTCATACTGCTTTGCAAGCGCCGTTGCAAAATACCAGGCAATCATCATATTGATATAGTATTCATCGGATTTAACATTTGCAACCGTTGTGAGATATTTCTCATCAAAATCCTCATCAAGAAAATGACTCATCAGCATACCGATAGCAAAACGAACAGTATATGTTTTATCGCTTTTGAGCCAATTATTTATGTATTTAAGAAGCTCAGATTTGTTCTTCTTAAAGCATTTCGGACTTAACTGGTCGCAGGTTGCCCAGTTATCGACATAGGGCAGAAATCTTTCTGTTTCCTTTATGCATTCATCAAAATCCTTAATTCCGCTGAGAATAAATGCGTGGAGCTGGTTTTCATCAAAATACTTGTGAGGAAGCTCAGCAAAAAAAGCATTTATATCCCCTGTTTTCAAAAGCTCCTTTGCATATTTTCTCAGTATCGGAGTTCTCACTCCAATAAAATAGCTTTTGTCAACATTCGGTATGAGCTTTGACTGAAAATCCCTGTACCCGATATCCTGATTTTCAAAAAGAAATTTTTGTATTTCATTCATATAATCACCGTATTAATAATATCATAATTAACAATAAAAGTAAACTGAGGTTTTGGGTGTTGGTAATAATCAAGGGCGGGTTTGTGTACCCGCCCTTTTTTACTGCATATTCGTAAACTTTTGTTTTAAAGTGTTGATTTTATCCTGCTGTGCCTGTTCAGTCTGATACCAGCCTTTTGATTCCATTTTCTTATAGATATCATCCTGCATACACAGTGATTCATTAAGTGCCGTTTTAAAAGTCTGGTTGATATTCTGCGTTGAAGATTCAATTGCGCCGTGCATATATAAATCACAAACGCCCTTTTCAAGCAGGAGAATGTCCTGCATTAAATTTCTGTCGTCCATAGTACTCTCCTTATAAAAGATTAAGAAAACTGTTAAAAATCTGCTGATGCTTGCCCGTCATTGTCTGAACAGTGTTTTTTAGTTCTGCATCCTGAACATTGTTGATTATTTCGTTGCATTTTGTCTGAAAATATTGCTCGTGACCAAGTGCATCTTCAACATATAATAGTTCTTTTGATGTCATTAATTTCACCTCCGCAAAACTATTATTTACACTTCTTAGCAAATTATTCCTTAACCTAACACCTAACACCTAACACCTAAAATAAAAATGCACCGCAAAAGCGGTGCAAATAATCAATTAGTCATTAAGCTTAGCAAGCTCTTCTCTGAAGCTTTCAGCACTGTCGAATTCCTTATAAACAGACGCAAAGCGAACATAAGCAACCTCGTCTATTTCCTTGAGCTTTTCCATAATAAGCTCACCGATTCTTGCAGAGGTTACCTCTCTGTCTACAGAGGACTGAAGCGCTGCTTCAATTTCGGAAATCTTTGTCTCAAGCTCGGCAACTGTTACATGTCTTTTTTCGCATGCTCTGAGCATACCCTTGAGAATCTTGTTCCTGTCGAATACTTCGCGGGACTTGTCCTTTTTAATAACTATAATCGGAACATCCTCAATTATCTCATATGTAGTAAATCTTTTGCCGCACTGAAGGCATTCTCTCCTTCTTCTTATGCGTTCATTTTCATCCGTGGGTCTTGAATCAATTACCTTGCTGTCCGTGAAAGAACAAAATGGGCATTTCATATCATTATCCTCCTTTGAAAATTAGATGCTTAGACATTATAACACAACATATAGAAAAATGCAAGTGTTTTTACTTTACAACAATATATTGATAAAATTATTGCTTTTGAAGATTAGTTTCCTTGTTGTTGTATATGAACATCCAAATGGCCATCAAACAGATTGTAATATAACCCACAATTGATAGAATGTCGGGTATCTGGTGTCCCAAAAACAGATAGCCCTCAATTGCAACAAAGACAATATTTGAATAGTCATAGACCGATATTTCCCTGCTCGGAGCATAGGTGTATGCGGCTGTTATTCCGAACTGACCGCCTGCTGCAAAGACTCCGACAAGAAGCAGACAGATAAGCTGTTTTGTTGTCATGGGCTGAAATGAAACAATGAAAAACGGAAGAGTAACAGCAATTGAAAATGCCGAAAAATGAAAGACCGTAAACCTTGAATTCTCGCCCATATTGCCAAGTTTACGAACCCAGGTGTATGCTGCGCCCGCACCAAGACCACCTATCAATCCTGCAAGCGACGGAATCAATTCAACATTTGAAAGTGTTGGCTTTATAACAAACATGGAGCCGATGAATGCGCCGATTATTGCAAGGGCTTGCTTTGGCTTTACTTTTTCCTTTAAGAATATTGCCGAGAAAACAAGTGTGAAAAACGGGCTGAGTTTGTTGAGCATTGCAGCGTCGGCAGTGTGCGCCATATGGGTTGTTGCATAGAAATTACCGTAAACGCCGAGCAATCCTACTGCCGAGCGCAGAAAATGAAATTTCAGACCGCCTTTAACGGGCTTAAAGCTTTCGTGTTTTTTTATAAGCGCTATTGCGGCAATAAAAAAGGCAACAAGATTTCTGAAAAAAACCTTCTGAGCAACCGGAAGGTCGCCCGAAAGGTTTATAAATGAACTCATTCCGCTGAAAGACAGTGCGGAAAAAAGTATGCAAATAATTCCTTTAGTCTTGTTGCTTATCTTTTTCATAATAAATTATCAAAAAACTGTTTGCTTGCAGCTAACTCCTTCTCAACATCAAAACCCTTTGAATAAATCTCAATAACGTATCCGCCCTGATAGTCCGCCTCGTTCAGAGTTCTGAACAAACGCTTATAATCAAAGCTTCCCCTTCCCGGAGGAAGACAATCGCATTCGGGTGTATTATCGCTGATATGAACATGAACAATTTCATTTTTCATTTCTTCAAGCACTTCAAACGGGTCGTAGCCCGAACGAATTGCCTGCTTGATATCGAAAACCATATTGAAACCGTCGCCGAGCGCACTTCTCATTCTTTTTAAGAACTCGAGTGATTCACTGCGAAAACGAACAACATTTTCCTGGCAGACCTTGATTCCCTCCTGCCGTCCAAGTTCAACAAGAGAAGAAAAACGCTCAAAATAATGTTCTTCGGGGATATCCCTTTTCTGTCTTGAAATTGCGCCGTGAATAACAACAACATCAGCGCCGAGCATAGCTGCTGCCTGAAAATGCTTTTTATATAAATCTATGTAATCATCATATCGTCTTTGGTATTCACCGAAAATACAGGTGTTTTCAAGTGCGGATGAAAAAGGGTGCACCGATAAAATCCTCATATCCGCATCATCCGCCTGCTTCTTCATTTCCTTAACAAAAGCAGGCTCAAGCTCGCTTGAGGTGTTGAAAAAAATCTCTGCACTTTTAAATCCTAAATCAATAACTTTACCAAGTGCCTTTTCCGTTTCAAGCGGATAAAAGCAGGAGGTTGAGGAACCTACATTCATACTAACCTACCAATTTTTCGATTGCCGCAAGCTTAACGCTTACGCAAAGAATCTGTGCCGCTAAATCAAGCTCGTCAACGGGCGGGAACGACGGAGCAATTCTGATATTGCTGTTGTTCGGGTCGTTTTTATATGGATATGTTGCGCCGACGGGAGTTAAAACAACGCCCGCTTCCTTACAAAGCTCCCCTGCTCTTTTTGCACAGCCGTTCATAACATCAAGGCTGATAAAATAACCGCCTTTGGGTTTAACCCAGCTTGCTATGCCAAGACCGCCAAGTTCATTTTCAAGATGATTTAAAACTATTTCAAACTTCGGTCTGAGAATCTCTGCATGCTTTTTCATATGCTCTTTAACAGAATTCACATCGGGGAAGAATCTCGAATGACGAAGCTGATTCATTTTGTCATAGCTTATTGTCTGGCAGTTGAGTCTGCCCATAATCTGCTTAACATTTGCCTCACTCGCCGCAATAGCCGAAACGCCTGCGCCCGAGAAAGTGATTTTTGAAGTTGAACAAACCTCGATAACCATATCCTCATTTCCATATTCGGGAAGAACATCAAAGATATTAAGAAGCTCGTCGCCGTTATCATCAAGGTCGTGAATAAAATATGCGTTATCCCAGATAATTCTGAAATCCTTTGCCGCAGGTTTCAGCGCTGCAATCTCTCTGACAATTTCATCGCTGTAAGTTATTCCCGTCGGATTTGAATACTTTGGAACGCAGAACATTCCTTTGACTGTCGGGTCTTTGATAAGTTCCCTGATTGAGTCCATATCGGGACCGTTTGAATCCATAGGAACATTTATCATTTCAATATCAAAGTATTCAAGAATGGTAAAATGTCTGTCATACCCGGGAACGGGGCAGAGGAATTTAATGTTATCGTATTCCCTCCACGGAGTTTCACCAAGAACACCGTGAGCAAAGCTCTGGGTTATGTAGTCAAACATAAGGGTTAAGCTTGCGTTAGGACCTGCAATAACATTTTTGGTATCTACTCCAAGAAGCTCTGAAAAAAGCTTTTTACAGCTCGGAATTCCGTCAAGAATGCCGTAGTTTCTTGTGTCGATATTGCCTTCCATATAATCAATGTCGGCTGTGAGCATTCCCATTGATAAGTCAAGCTGTTCCTTACAGGGCTTTCCGCGGGACATATCAAGGCTGAGCCCCATTGCCTTATATTCATCAAGTTTTTTTTGAAGAAGTTCTTTTTCTTTTAATAATTCTTCTTTGGTCATATTGATGTATTCTGCCATATTTCTTCTCCCTCATAACCGCTGAGCTTATATAAAATCTCAGCAATTAACCAAAATGATTTAGTATTTTATCACTTTTTAAATAATAATGCAATAAAAATATTAATATATTACAGAATTGTACAATTATAAAGTTTTTATTGAATTATTAATATGAAAATGCTATTATAAGTATGAGTTAATAGATGATTGAATATTATATTTACGCTTATATAATTTACGGAGGAAATGAAAATGCGTTTGAAAAAAGCCGTTTCACTTATCGTAATATGTCTGTTAATTGTGCAAACAATGATTCCGATGACGGCGCAAGCAAAGGAAAATAAGCACAAGGTTGTTCGCGTAGGTTGGTACGATTCGACCTACAACACTGTTGATGAATCAGGTCATCGCACAGGTTATGCATATGAATACCAGCTTAAGCTTTCAGCTTATAACGGCTGGAAATATGAATATGTCAGCGGAAGCTGGCCAGACCTTCTTCAAATGCTTGAAGAGGGCGAAATTGATTTGATGAGCGGATGTTTCGTACACTGAAGAAAGAGCTGAAAAAATGCTCTACCCTGCTCTTCCGATGGGAACCGAGGAATACTATATTTTCATTGACCCGAATAATGAAGACATTTCCCTTTCCGATAAATCAACTCTGAACGGAAAGAAAATCGGTGTTAACCGAGATTCAATTCAGGCTGAATTCTTCAAAAAATGGGCGGATGAAAACAATGTTAAGTCAAAGATTGTTCTTGTTTCCTGTTCCGAAGATGAATCGCTTCATATGTTAAACAGCGGTGAGCTTGACGCATATGGTACGGTTGACTCGTTTATGGACACAACGAAAGCGCAGCCCACTTATATGGTAGGTTCTTCGGACTTCTATTTTGCAGTTTCAAAAAAGCGCCCTGATTTGCTCGAGGACCTTGAATATGCAATGAACCGAATTCAGAAAGAAAATCGCTACTATAACGTTCAGATGTATGAAAAATTCATAAAGAAAACGGGCGCAAGCGCAACCCTCGGCTCAGAGGAAAAAGAGTGGCTTTCAAAACACAAAAAGATAAAAGTCGGTTATCAGGATAACTATCTCGCCTTCTGTGCTCAGGACGAGAAAACGGGCGAACTAACAGGAGTTATGAAGGATTATCTTGATATTGCTTCCAAATGCATACACGGAACTCATATCGAATTTGAGACGATTGCATATCCGACTGCGAAGGACGCGCTTGACGCTCTAAAAAAAGGTGAAATAGACTGCGCCTTTCCTTCAAACCTCGGCGGTTACGACGCTGAAAAACAGGGCACTGTTATGACCCCCGCCCTTTTCGAAACGGAAATGTATGCCGTTGTTCGTACAAAAAGCGCTAAAATCTTTTCAAACGAAGGTCAGATTATTGTTGCAGTCAATTCGGGCAATATTAACTATGAAGCCTTTCTTTCAAAGCATTACCCCTCGTGGCAGAAGGCATATTTTTCAAGCACCGAGGATTGTCTTAAAGCAGTTTCAAAAGGCGTTGCCGACTGCCTTATTATCAGTAATTACAGAATCAATAATATTTCAAAATTCTGCAGCAGATACAATTTAACAACCTATTCAACGGGTCTTGAGATGGATTATTGCTTTGCAGTTAAAGAAGGAAACACAGAGCTTTATTCAATTCTTTAAAGACTTGTCAGCGTTGTTCCCGAGTCTTCTGTTAACGCTTCTCTTTCAAAATACATAACCGAAGAAACAAAGTTTTCTTTCAGAGATTTTGTTGAGGGACACATCAACTTGATTATGGCAACAGCAACTATAGTTGTTTTATTTGTACTTCTGCTTCTGTTTTTGAATATGCGTGCAGCGGCAAAGGCAAGAAAGCTTATTTCGGCAACTGAAACAGACCATTTAACAGGACTGTATAACAAGGAATACTTCTTCCAGTATGCAGATTTGAGCTTCCACGAGCATCCGAACAGGCAAATGGATGCAATAGTTATAAATATTGAGCAATTCCATTCAGTAAATGCGCTCCACGGACGAGACCTCGGCGACAGAATACTTGCCTCTCTCGGTGAAGAAATTGCTCTTATAGTTAAGGAAACAGGAGGCTTTGCAGGCAGACTTGAATCGGATGAATTTGACATCTACTGCAGGAGCACAAGTGATTATCAGAATATTTACAACCGTGTTCAATTAAAACTTGAAAGTATTCTTCCGAGTGCTAACATTCTAATTCGTATGGGCGTTATGCCGTGGCAGGAGAAAATGGAGCCAGTTCACCTTTTCGACAGGGCTCGAACCGCCTGCAATATGGCGCGAGGTCACTTCAACAAGCATCTGATTATTTATGATGAAAGAGTAAACGAACGCGAAAGCTATGAACAGCGTCTTGTAAGCGATTTCCGACGCGCTCTTGATCAGAATGAATTCATAATTCACTATCAGCCCAAGTTCAGCATAAACGCCGACAAGCCCGAAATCATTGGCGCAGAAGCGCTTGTTCGATGGAAACATCCCGAGCTTGGTATGATTCCCCCGGGCGACTTTATTCCGCTTTTTGAAAAGAACGGTCAGATTACTCTTCTTAATGAATATGTCTGGCTCAATGCGGCAAAGCAGATTGAACAATGGACTAAAGAACACAAAAAAGCAATTCCGATATCGGTTAATCTTTCACGCGTTGACGTTTTCGACCCCGACCTTGAAAACACGCTCGAAAGCATATTAAACAGCCACAATATCAAGCACGAATATTTCAACCTTGAGGTAACTGAGTCCGCATATACCGAGGACGCCGACCAGGTTATCCAGGTTATGGGAAACCTCAGAAAGAAAGGCTTCAGGGTAGAGATGGACGATTTCGGCAGCGGATATTCATCACTGAATATGCTCTCTTCAATGCCGATTGACCTGCTTAAGATGGACAAAGAATTCATACGCAACATAGAAAGCGAAGAAAAGGACAGACAGCTTGTTTCGCTCATCATCGACATCGCAAAGGACCTTAAGGTTCCTGTTATTGCAGAAGGCGTTGAAAACGAAGCACAGCTTAATCTGATTAAAGAACTCGGCTGCAACATCGTTCAGGGATATTTCTTCTCTTATCCGCTGAACGCAGATGAGTTTGCAGATAAATATCTTGTTAACAGAGAAGGAGACAAATAAAAAATGAAGATAAATTCCCACCGCACAGCAAAACCCTCTTCTGAATCCCTGCGACCGGGATTCACGCCGCTTGGAATCTGGGCATTCTCAATCGGTACAAGTATAGGTTGGGGTTCATTCATAGTAACCTGCAATACATATCTTCAGAAATCGGGTATATTGGGAACCGTTTTCGGACTGCTTATCGGAATGGCGGTTATCCTTGTAATAACCTGGAATCTGCAGTATATGATTCAGCACTCACCCGATGCAGGAGGTATATACTCCTTTGAAAAGAAGGTCAACGGAAAGGACTTTGGTTTTCTTTCCGCATAGTTTGTTCTTCTGACCTACCTTGCAATACTCTGGGCAAACATAACCTCCGTTCCCCTCTTTGCAAGATTTTTCATCGGCGACACTTTTCAGTTCGGATTCCATTATCAGATTTTCGGTTATGAGGTCTGGCTCGGCGAAGCGCTTCTTTCAATCTGTGCACTGCTGATTATCGGATTCATATGTTTAAAAAGCATAAAAATTCCTAACGCAATTATGATTGCGGCAGCGCTTGTATTCTCAATCGGCTTCACTGTTTGTGCAATTATTGCAGTTGTCCGCCACAATTCATCTTTCAGTTATTCACCGAATTATATAGAAGGCTCAAAGGCTTTTCCGCAGATTGTTCGAATTGCGGTAATATCCCCCTGGGCGTTCATAGGCTTTGAAAACATCTCGCATTTTTCTGAGGAATACACCTTTAAAACAAAGAAGGTTCGTTCAATTCTTATTGCCTCAGTTTTAATAACAACCGCACTTTATATTCTTGTTTCCCTGCTTTCCATTTCGGCATATCCGAGCGAATATTCAAGCTGGATTGAATACATAAGGGATATGGGTAATCTTTCGGGAATAAAGGCTGTTCCCGCATTCTATGCAGCAAGTCACTATCTCGGAAACACGGGCGTTACCATTCTTATGCTTGCGCTTCTCGGCGTTATTATAACAAGCCTTATCGGTAATATGCTTGCTATCAGCCGTCTGCTCTATGCGGCAGGACGCGAGGGTGAAGCTCCAAAGGCATTTAAAAAGCTCAGCAAAAACGGAATTCCAACCAATGCAATTCTTGCAGTTGTTATTGTTTCGGCTTTCATCCCCTTCCTCGGCAGAACTGCCATTGGCTGGATTGTTGATGTTACAACGCTTGGTGCAACGCTGATTTACAGTATGATTTCCCACGCTGTATATAAGCACGCAAAGGAAACAAACAGCAAGCTTGAAAAAAACACAGGAATAATCGGACTGATTATGATGGGTATTTTTCTGCTTCTGCTTCTTATTCCCGGACTTCTTCCCTTCCACGCAATGGAAACCGAAAGCTATGTGCTGTTCATTATCTGGGCGGTTGCAGGAATCATCTATTTCCATTTCCTGGTAAAGAAGGAAACAAAAAAGAATTACTCTCAGCAGAGAATTGTTGTATGGGTTATTTTACTTGTAATGATTCTCTTTGCTTCGATGATGTGGGTTTCCCGCGCAACCGAACAGGCTGCGGATGCATCCGTACATAAAATTTATGAATACCACCAGAGGCACCCGAACCACGATTCGGCGGAAGCTTCAGTAGAAGAGCGAACCGAATTCCTTCAGGAGCAGGCTGACGAAATAACAAAAACCAACACTCTTTACACCATTGTTTCGCTTTTCTTATTCATAATCTCAATGACGATTATGCTTACTAACTACAAGGAAACAAAGGCACTTGGCGAAAAACTCAGCGCTGCCGAAGAAGAGGCTGAGGCTGCAAAAAGGATTGCCGAGCTTAAAGCCTCATTCACGGCAATGCTTGACAATATGCCCGGAATGAGTTTTTCAAAGGATGCGAAAACAAGGGTTTATATCGCCTGCAACCAGGCGTTTGCGGAATATGCAAACAAAAAAACGCCCGAAGAAGTTGTTGGCTTAACGGATATGGATATCTTCGACGCCGAAACCGCAAGGCATTTCACCGAGGACGACAGTATGGCGCTTTCAATGGATAAGCCCTATGTTTTCTACGAGGACGTTCAAAACGGTGCAGGCGAACCAAGACATTTCCAGACAACAAAGCTCAGATACACCGACGACAGAGGACGCGAATGTATTCTCGGTATGTGTGAGGATATAACAGAAAAGATTGCAATGCAGCGTGAAAATGAATCAACAAAAGAGGCATATGAAAAATCGATAAGCACCGGTCTTATCTATACCCGAATTGCTCAGACGCTTGCAAAGGGATATAAAGAGCTGTTCTATGTTAATCTTGAAACCGAAGAGTTCATTGAATATGTAACCGACGAAAAAAGCGGTATGCTCAGTGAAGCAAAACGCGGTTGGCATTTCTTTGCTGAATATATGATTGAACAGGAGTTTAACCTCTACCCTGCCGACAAGGAAGCCTTTGAAAAAGCGATGAACAAAAAAACGCTTGTTGATATTCTCAGCAGAAACAAAAGCGTTATAACAACCTACAGAGTTCTTTCAAACGACAAGCCGACCTACGTTACAATGAAGGTTTCAAGAATGGAGGATTCCGAAAAATTCATTATCATCGGTATTACAGATGTTGACGAACAGATGAAACAGCAGAAGCTTGCTGATAGAATCAAGGAAGAAAGAATTGCCTATAACAGAATTAATGCGCTTATAGGTGACTTCCTGTGTGCATATGTCGTTATCCCCGAAACGGGCGTTTTCCGCGAATTCAGTTCAACCAAAGGTTATGAGGAATTTTCAGTTGCTAAATCGGGAGATGATTTCTTTAAATCCACCCGCGAAAACGCAAAAAAGCACGTTTATCATGAAGACATTGACCGTTTTCTTCTGATGTTCACAAAGAAAGGTGTTTTCTCTGAAATTGAAAGAAGCGGTATTTTCTCACTCACCTACCGCCTTGTTATCGACGGAAAACCGACTCATGTTCAGCTTAAGGCGGCAATGGTTGAAGAAAAAGAAGGACAGCGTTTAGTTGTCGGCGTTAACAATATCGACCTCCATGTCCGTCAGGAAGAAGAATATGCAAGGCGCCTTGAAACGGCTCAGTTCAAAGCAAACTTCGACGCTTTGACGGGTGTTCGCAACCGCTACGCATATCTCGATGCCGAGGAACATCTCGACCTCCAGATTGAAGAGGAGCTTTATCCCGAATTTGCGATAACAATCTTCGATGTTAACGACCTTAAAACTATTAACGACAAAGAAGGTCATAAGTCCGGCGATAAATATTTATGCGATGCCTGCAAAATTATCTGCAACATATTCAAACACAGCGCAGTTTTCCGCGTTGGCGGCGATGAATTTGCAGTTATTTCAAAGGACGAGGATTATTACAATATCGATTCCCTTCTTGAAACAGTTGCACATCACAACGAAGAAGCAGTTAAAAACGACGGAATCGTTATCGCCTGCGGAATGGCTAAATATGAAAACGACCCCTGCGTTGCGCCCGTTTTTGAAAGAGCCGACCAGAATATGTATGATAACAAGAACTTCCTTAAATACGGGGAATAAAAAAGTGCCGAAGAATTTCGGCACTTTTTTAGCGGCAAGTTGAATTATTATTTCATTAATGCTATTATGAGATAAGTTACATAAGGAGTTTGTTTATGCAGTGTAAGCAGTTTAAAAAATGCGGAGCGTGCAGATTTCAGCTTGATGAATATGAGCGTCAGCTTGCTTACAAGCAAAACGCTTTAAACAATCTGCTCTCCCCCTTCGGAAAAGTTAATAATATTATTCCTATGGAAAACCCTTTTAACTACAGAAACAAAGTTCAGTCGGCATTCTATTTCGACCGCAAGAGGAATAAAACCGTATCGGGCGTTTACCAGAGCAATTCAAAAAGCATAACGCCGATTGATTTTTGTGCTCTTGACGATAAAAAAGCGGACGAAATTATTCTAAACATAAGAAAGCTTGCTGATGACTTTAAGCTCAAGCCGTATGACATAAGAAACAAAACGGGCTTTCTTCGTCATATTCTTATCAGAAAAGGCTTCAAAACAGGCGAATTTATGGTTGTTATCGTCAGTGCAACGCCCGTATTCCCTGCGAGAAATAATTTCGTTAAGGCACTGCTTTCAAAACACCCTGAAATAACAACAATAGTGCATAACATCAACCCGAGTGAAACAAATCTTATGCTCGGCGAACAGAGCAAAACCCTTTACGGAAAGGGATATATTGAGGATATTCTCTGCGGCTGCAGATTCAGAATATCCCCCGCTTCCTTCTATCAGGTTAACCCCGTTCAGACCGAGATTTTATATAATACCGCGATTGAATACGCAGAGCTGACGGGCAAAGAAGCCGTTTTCGATGCATACTGCGGAACGGGAACAATCGGAATAATCGCATCTAAAAAATCAAAACAAGTCCTCGGCGTTGAGCTTAATGAAAAAGCTGTTAAGGATGCAATATCAAACGCAAAGCAAAACAATATTGATAACATATATTTTATTGAGGCGGACGCAACTGAGCTCATCAATGATTTGGCAAAACAAAAAGAACATTTTGATGTTGTTTTTCTCGACCCGCCAAGAGCAGGCGCAAGCAAAGAATTTCTTTCCTCCCTGCTGAAATTGAAACCGAAAAAAATAGTTTATGTTTCCTGCAATCCGAAAACGCTTGCACGGGACTTGAAAACGCTGACAAAAGCGTACCGCGTAAATAAAATCCAGGGCGTTGATATGTTCCCGTTCACGGAGCATGTTGAGTGCGTGGTAAATATGTCAAAGGAATAGATAAGAATGAAGTTAAAGAATGTGTTGATAGTGGTTAAAGATATAGATAAGGCAAGACAGTTCTATCATGATTTGTTCGGTCTTGAACTCATTCTCGATAACGACGGAAATATGATACTTTCAGATGGTCTTGTTCTGCAAGAAGAAAAATACTGGAAAGAGTTCCTCGGCAGAGAGATTATTCCTGAAAATAATTCAAGCGAACTTTATTTTGAGGAATCGGACATTGAAAGCTTTGTTGAAAAACTTGAAAGCTATTATCCTGAAGTCAGATATGTGAACAGACTTATGACGCACAGTTGGGGACAAAAGGTTATACGCTTCTATGACCCGGACGGTAATCTTATCGAAGTTGGGACACCTTTGTAATATGGCAAATATTATAACCGTAATTCGGATTTTATGCAGTATCGCTATATTGTTTTGTCCGCCCCTTTCGGCTCCGTTTTATGTTTTATATATAATTGCCGGTTTCACGGATATGATTGACGGGACAGTTGCAAGGAAAACAGGGACTGCAAGTGGTTTTGGAGCAAAATTAGATACGGTTGCAGATTTCATTTTTGCGGCAGTTTGTTTTATAAAGCTGATTCCCGTACTCGATATTCCGATATGGCTTTATATCTGGATTGCCATCATTGCACTTATCAAAATAATCAACATAATATCGGGATATGTAATGCATAAGGAGTTAGCTGCCGAACATACCGTTATGAATAAGGTTACAGGATTTTTGCTGTTCATCCTGCCCCTGACACTAACGATAATCGATTTGAAATACAGCGCAGCGGCAGTCAGCGCAGCAGCAACATTTGCTGCGATACAGGAAGGACATTACATAAGAACAAGAAAACGCGACAACAATAAAGATTAAGTAAAAAAAGAGCCCTCTAAAGGGCGTTGAACATAGGGATTTAATAGATTTTGAAATGCTCTTTTTCGCTCTAACTGCTTCAAATCAGGGCTTAAGGCGCCAGCCTTAAGCCCTGTTTATTCATTGTTATAACGAAAAATACCTATCTCAAAATTGCGAAGCACCTCAAAATGCAGATTTTTGTTTTATTCCGAGCATTTTTAACGCAGTATTTCGCTAAAATATGCATTTTGAGGCTATCAAATCCCTAAGTTCAACGCCCTAAGCTGAGGGTTCTGTTTTTGTATTTGGTATTCCTTCTCTTGTTTTTGCAAATGCGAAAAGGATTAGGAACAAAGTATCAAGACTCTTTTCATAGGTCCTCATTGTGTATACATTTCCGCTTCCTCTTCTTTTTCTGATAAAAGCAACTGTTTTTTGCCTTCTCATTATCTTATATTGAGTTAAGTTTTCATCAAGAATCGTTGAACGGAAATAAAGATCTTTTTCCTCAAAATAATTCCATATTTCTTTATTATCAAAGAAAAATGTTCTGTTTGAATAATTAGGCGCATGTCTGCACTTCAGCAATGATGAAACTCTGTGTTTATCTTTCTTGTTGGTCAGGCAGTTTGTAAATGAATATACCGAATAGTCATCGGCTTGCTCCTCACTTACTGCATAATAAACATTCGTTTTATCGTCAGTAATAAGCGCATATCCCAATTTCCCTTCATTTTCAAAAGGAACAAATGTAAAATGCGTATCTTTTTTTCTGCCTCTTTTTCGCATAAACCTGTCAAATATGCGATATGCACCAATCAGCAAAACTATAACATCAATTAGTATTATCAGCTTAAAAAGAAATCTCAAAAAAACCACTCCGAATTATCAATATTGATTTAATATTATACTATTTTTTATTATAATTTTCAAGTTTTTTATCCTCTATTTTGTAAGAAAACTCAAAACCTCTTTATTGTATTCCCTTGGATTCATTCTGGCAACGGCATGATTGCCTTTTATAATGCACAGCTTTGAATCCGGAATTAGCCGAGCTATTTCTTCGGTGTGCTTTCTTTTTATCAAATCCCTGGTTCCAGCGATAACAAGAGTCGGTGCTTTGATTTTTTTGAGATCCTCTTCGGGTATATCGGGCTCGTTAACCATTATGCTGAGCAGCTCGATTTTTCTTTTTCTCTTTCCGCTTTTATCTGCTTTTTTAAGTCCGATTTTATACTCTATGTCGATAAGGCGCTGAAAATACCATTTTGTGCCTTTGGTGTTGAAATTAGCTCCGTTTAAAACGAGCTTATCCACTCTTTCAGGATATTTGATTGCAAAAATCATTGCAATATTCCCACCGTCGGAAAATCCGAGAATGTCGGCTTTTTCAATTTTCTTGTCATTCATAAAATCAAGAAGGTCGTCGGCAAACTGGTTTAGAGTAAACGGCTTTTCTCCCCTCGGTGTTTTCCCGTGCCCTCTTGTGTCAAGCGCAAATATCCTGAAATACTCATCGAAAACGCCTATCTGCTTTGAAAAGTATTCATTGCTCTCGCCGTTTCCGTGGAGCATAATCAGTGGATTTCCCTCGCCCTCTTCAATATAAAAATGCTTAATCATATAAATTCATCCTATAAGAGTGATTTAATGCTTTCAACAATACTGATGATATGATATTTCACGATGAATGCCATATCGCTGTATTCGGTATTCTTAAGATGGTTAACAATCGGAATAATGAATTCTTCGGTTTCGTTTATGTATTTTATCAGCCTGTCGCGATTATAACAGCCCGCCATGGTTGAAACATTATTGCATCTGTCAATAATCTTCACAATACAGGCTTTTTTATTGTCCTTGAGTTTATTATAGTATATCTCCTTGCATTCCTTATAAGTCTTGCCTTCAATTCTTTTAAAGGTTACAAGGTCAACAATCTCTTTTATCTCGTCGCTTACAGGAAGGTCATCAAGCAATGCATCGGTATCCTCAACGACATCATGGAGAAGAATTGCCGAAAGAATTGCATCATCCTTTATTCCCATAGCGCATGCGTGACAGCACATCATAAGCGGATGATTGATATATTCAACACTTTCTGTTGCAAATTTCGAGCCGTTTCTGTATTGACCCGCATGCTTTTCTCTCATAAATACAAGTGATTCAAGCGTGTTTGTCAGATGCTCGGTCTGAGCGATAATCTTAACTCGGGTATACATATTATCCTCGTGAAAAAGTCTGCTTCGAAAATCCATATCAAGCGTACCTTTTTCATCTTCGATAAGAAGAGTGTACGGTATTTTAAGAATCTCTGCAAGAAGCATAAGATTCTCGATATCGGGAAGATTATGACCGTTTTCCCATTTGCTTACAGCCTGTGGAGAAATGCCGAGCATATCGGCAAGTTCTTCCTGAGTTAAACCAACCTTTTTTCTCTGCTGAGAGATACGGTTTCCAACTAATTTAATATCCATAATGCCCTCCTTAAAATGTTCTGAAAATTCTTCTTAGATTGCTTTCTCTTTCTATCTGATATCCATCGTATTTTTCATTTGCCTGAATTGCTTCTTCTCTTGAATTAACATGGAAATAATCCTTGTAGTAGCTGTCGTCGTATGCATGGAATTCCGAAAACTGAACCAAAACCAGAGCGTCGCATTCGTTGCAGCGGCAAAGATATCTGTGACCGTCATCCCATGTGTGAAGATAATGTCCGTTGCAGTAATCACCGAAGTCTTCTATTCTTTCAAGTTCGTGAAGATGCCTTTCCTGTTCGCGTGCATCTTCCATAAAAAATGCTTTGCAGATTTTCATGTTCATCCCTCCCTTTGCAATTTCATTTTATATCGCAACAGGGCGAAAATCCATATATCAAAGGTTTACGCATTTTTAATGTTTCTCAACCTCTGGTTGAGAACAATGCTATTATAACACATTGTTTTGATTCTGTCACCATAATAATAAGCACTGTCTTTATTCTTATTTCATCATATCATAAAAATGAAAGGAATGATGAAAATGAGTCCCTATGAGCTGACTGCTTCAATAACCGCTGCCGCAAATGTAATCGCCTGCAAACTCAGCGACGATGAGCTGGCAATACTTGCCGCCGCACTGGTACAGCTCGGCGACACGCTTTCAACCATAGCGACACAGCGCGCAATATGTAAAAATGCAGAATCATTCTTGTGATGATTCTGCGTTTTTGGTGCGAGTAACAGGACTTTCTTCTCAACTATCGAAAGCTCCACCGGAGCTTTCTCCCAAATTTTCCCAGCAGCAAGCTGCACGGAAAATTTGGTGGAGCTTCTGAATTTTTGGTGCGAGTAACAGGACTTGAACCTGCACATCGGGAGATACTAGATCCTAACGCTATCGCTATCTCCGTGAACGGTTCATTAATCCCCTGTTTTCGCGCTTATTTCATAATGAGATTATACCACTTATCAAACGGCTTTACAACTCTTATAAAACAACTTTATAAAAACAATAAAAAGGGTTATTAATAAAGATAAGCAAAAGTTAATTATATATATTCTCCGATTTTATATAGTACAACAAAGTTATAATAAAAGAGATTGGCGAGCGCCAATCTCTTTTATTATTAATCTTGTTTCAAGTTTTCGATAATATTATCGTCCTTGATTTTGTCGGCTGAGTAGAGCAACGACATAAGAATGATCGCAAATACTGCGAGAATTGCGGCGAGATAATACTGCCAGTTGGTTGAAAACGGTATTTGCATACCCTCTGCGCCTGACAGCGCATAGTACATCAGCGCGTGAAGTCCGACGCTGAGCGGCAGCGACCACATAAGCGATATAAAGCCGTAACGAAGGCTCTCAACATAAATCATTTTCTTAAAGCCATTCGGCGTAACGCCTACGGATTTAAGCATCGCGAATTCCGTTTTGCGCTCGTTCATTGAGTTTGATATAGAGTTGATAATGTTGATGATTGCGATAAGAGTAATCAGCGAGATAAAACCGTACATAAATACTTTCATAATCTGCAAAACTGCGTTAATCGCCTGAATCTGAGAGGTTGTATCCACTATTTCGCAGGCTATGCCTTTACTTTCAAAATACGACTCTGCCGCTTCCATCGCAGGCTTATAATCTCTGACGAAGATATTAAACACACATCCGTTTTGCTCAACCGGCAACACGGGAATTGCGTCCTCGGGAAGTATTACAGAGGGGTAATTCATATACTTTGGCAGAAACAGTCTGCCGTTATATTCCTTGTCTGTAATAACTCCTGCGGTTACATTAAAATCACGCTTAATATCGTCTTCGCCAGTGTTCTCGTCAATCTGGGTGATATAACACTCAAGCGTTTTGCCCGAAACGTCAGCGGAAAATGCCGGATAGCTTTTATGCATTTTGTCCGATGCATCCGTAACCCTGTTGAAAACGACTGCTTTTAAACTGTCCTTGTTATGATAACTCTCGGGTTTTTCGCCAAGAGATTTAAGATAGTCGTCAAATCTATCGTTTTCCATAACAAAAACATAGATGCTTTTTTCTTCGCTGTTGTAGGCACTATTTGCGTTTGCAGTTAACAGGTCGGTATTCTTCAGAGTACTGTTTACCTGCAGATATGAAACGCAGTCGTCTATATCCGCACCTTCAAAGTATTTATTTATTTCGTCCTTATCCTCAATTTTTGAATAGACCTGAAAATCGGCGTTCTGCTCGCCCGTTTCAAGCTCTACCATAGAGGTGAAAAGCTGTGAGAAATTAGTAACCGATATAAACAGCACCACGCTCATAACAAGTGCAAAAACTATTGTTCTGCTGCGTCTGCCGTTGCGCTTAAAGTTCTTGACCGCAAGCTCGCCTTCAAATCCGTAAAGCTTCTTTGTCAGCTTGGAAACGCGCAGGCGCTTTGCCTTCTTAACCTTAACGGTGTTTGTCCCTTTAATTGCGTTAATCGGTGTTGTTTTCGACGCGCGGCGCGCGGGAATATAACACGAAATAAAAATTGTAAGTGCGCTGATTAATACCGTTCCGAGTAAGATATACGGGCTGAAATGCACCTTTAATGTACCCTTAATCGGTATTGCGAAAGTTGACAGAAAAGCTTCCTCAATGCTCTTGAAGGTGATTGCCATACCGATAAAGCCTGCAATAATGCCCAGCACGGTTCCTATAGTACCGAGTATAAAGCCCTCAAAGTAAATTGACGAGCGCTTTTGCTTTTTAGTCGCTCCCACCGAGGCAAGCATACCGAGATAGCGCTCGCGCTCCTGATAAGACACAGCAAAGCTATCGTAAATCATAAACACGGAAGCAAAAACGATTACAGCAAGAATAATGCAGGTAAAAATTTTAACCGTTCTTATTGTACTGCTGCCTCTGTTTACGCCCGAATAATCGAGTAAATCGGTATTATAAGAGATATTTTTTGCGCCCGTTTTCTTTTGCAGCGCTTCGGCTTTTTCATAAAATGATTTGTCAAGCGTTTTATAACTAAAGGTTATATATGATACGGTTTCATCAGTATTAGCCGTAACGCCGTCGCATTTGTCAAAAAAGCTGACATTGCCCTCGGCAATACCGCAGATTGTGTAATCCTTAAAGTATTCTTTTTCCGTGGCAAAATCAGTGCAGTAAATGCTGACAGTTTCACCGACCTTCCAGTCAAGTTTGTTGTTTTCAATATACTTATCGGTAATAAGAAGGTCGTTTTTGCTTTTCGGGAACGTGCCTTCTTTTATGTGGATATTCCGCATTTTGACAACGTTTTCGTCAACCGCGTCAATCTGCGAGTACGCCTTTGCCTTTTCTATATCCTTCTGATAGGTAAACTGACACAACTGTGTGCCGGCATAGTATTCCATATTCTCGCTTTGAAACGCGGCAAGGTCTGGCGCTTCTTCGTAAATCAATTGAGCCTGCCAGCTTCCGTCATAAGCAAGGGTTGAATCCTTAAGGAAACTGACAAAGGAAAAAACGGTTGTAAACACCGCAGTTACCATTGCGACGGAAACAATAATTGACAGCACCGTTAACAGTGAACGGCGTTTGTGGCTCTTAATGTGTCGGAGAGTCAAGCTGTTTACAATGCTCATTGTACTCTCCTTTCGTCGCGGACGATTTTGCCGTCCTTAATTTCAATAAGGCGGTCTGCGGAAAGCGCAATATTTTCGTCGTGTGTAATCATAATAACGGTCTGTCCGAGCTCACGGTTGAACTGACGTAAAAGCGAAATAATTTCCTTACTGTTTTCGCTGTCAAGATTTCCCGTCGGCTCGTCGGCAAGCATTAGAGCAGGGTTGTTTATCAGCGCTCTGCCGATAGATACTCTCTGCTGCTGACCGCCCGAAAGCTGCGAAGGCAGATGGCTTAATCTTTCCTGTAATCCAAGACGCTCAATGATACTATTAAGCTGTCTTTTATCGGGCTTTCTTTCGTCAAGCAGAAGCGGAAGAGTCAAGTTTTCCTCAACCGTTAATATGGGTATAAGGTTGTAAAACTGATATACAAGACCTATCTGACGGCGGCGAAAAATAGCAAGCGCCGTTTCATCAAGGGTTGATATATCGGTTTTATCAATAATAACGTTTCCGCTCGTTGCGGTATCAACACCGCCGAGTATGTGCATAAGCGTTGATTTACCCGAGCCGCTCGGACCCACAATTGCAACAAATTCGCCGCGCTCAACCGAAAAGTTGACATTGTCAAGCGCCTTTACCATTGTGTCACCGCTGCCGTAGGTTTTGCAGAGATTTACTGTTTCAAGAATTTTCATTTTGTTTTCCTCCTTTTGACACAATGATACGATACCCTCCTTACAATCAGGTGAATTTTAAATAACATTTTTGTCATATTACGGATTTATAGAATTTGATTTCAAACTGCGTTCCGCTTCCTTCCTCGCTTGTAACGGAAACGGAAGCATTTTCCTTATTCAGTATAGTTTTGGACAGTGCAAGACCTATGCCAACGCTTTCTGCCGACGAATTTTTGCCGTGATAAAAGCGCTCAAAAACATGCGGCAAATCCTCTGCGGCAATTCCGCAGCCGTTATCGCTTATAACAATGCGGCTGAAAAGCGTTGTTTCGTCGGTTGTAATAGAAAGCGTCCCTCCGTCCGGCGTATGCTCAATACAGTTTTTAATAATATTCTGCAGCGCCTCCACGCTCCAGTTTTTATCACCGTTAAAGGTAAAGTCATCTATACTCTTTTTAACGTTTATATTCTTTAAATCCAGTGTGAGTAAAAACGGAGTCAGGCTGTTTTCAATCACATCGCTTACGGAAAAAGACTCAACGTTCATTTCAGCCGTATCCGCATCAAGCTTTGAAAGCTTTAAAAGCGTTTGAATAAGCCAACTCATTTTTTCGCATTGGGTATTGATAATCTCGGTAAACTCTTTACGCTTTGCTTCATCCTCTTCTTTTTCAAGAAGTTCGGATACAACGAGCATTGAGGTGAGCGGTGTTTTAAGCTGATGTGAAATATCCGCAAGAGAGTCGGCAAGATACGTCTTGTCAGCCGCAATCACTTCATTCTGCGTTTTAAGCTGACTGATAACCTTCAAAAGATTGTTTTGCAGAATTGAAAGCTCTCCTTCGGTATTATCTTCAAGAACCAAATCGTAATTGCCTGAACACACAAGCAACAAATAATCATTCAAATCACTTATTGCGCGGTAGCGCCTATTTGTATAAAAACAAAATGTAGCTGTAAGAATAATACCGAGCGTAGCACAGATTATTGCCCCCGATTTATTCATAAACAGCATTATTGTTGAAGCTGCAGCAGTAACGGCAACGCCCATAATAACAGGAATAAAGAATTCTTTATTTTTCATCAATAATATACCCCATTCCTCTCACGGTTTTAATAATCTTTGGCTCAGCGGGATTCTCCTCAATTTTGTTTCTTAACCTTTTTATGTAAACGGTCAGCGTGTTGTCGTTAACGAAATCGCCCTCGATATCCCATATGTCCTCAAGAAGCTTGTTTCGCGTGAGAACGATGCCCCTGTTGTTGAGCATAGTGAGAAGCAGGCGGTATTCCATAGCGGTCAGTATAACTTCCTCACCGTTTTTGAACACTCTCGCCTCGTTGGTGTTAACGGTTACATTTCCGATATGCACCGTGCCGTCTGCGCTATCTTTACTATAGCGGCGGAGTACGGATTTAATTCGCGCAAGCAGCTCCTTAAGACGAAACGGCTTTGAAATATAATCGTCCGCACCGAGGTCAAAGCCCATAACCACGTTAACCTCATCGTCATATGCGGTAAGGAATATCACGGGATAATCGCCCTGCGCCTTAACCGCCTTGCAGATGTCGTAACCGCTGCCATCGGGCAAGGTCAAATCAAGAATATATAGTGAAAAAGTGTTGCTGTTTATTATGCTTTTCGCTTCGGCAATGCTTTTGGCGAGTGTAACATCATACCCCTCGCTCTGCAGAGAATATGTCAGCGCAACGCCGATAGACTCATCGTCTTCGAGTAAAAAGATGTTCATTTTATCACCTCGGCTATCATTTTAACATATTAGTTAATTAGTTTCCATTACAATATTGTCACATAAAAAACAGAACCACCGCAAGGATGATTCTGAATTTTTGGTGCGAGTAACAGGACTTTCTTCTCAACTATCGAAAGCTCCACCGGAGCTTTCTCCCAAATTTTCCCAGCAGCAAGCTGCACGGAAAATTTGGGGAGCTTCTGAATTTTTGGTGCGAGTAACAGGACTTGAACCTGCACATCGGGAGATACTAGATCCTAAATCTAGCGCGTCTGCCAATTCCGCCATACTCGCATATTTAGTTTTCAATCAGCAACTGAGTTCAAGCAATAACAACACGCGGGACTCTTGCGGTTTTCAAAATTTGTTTCGGCTTGGAGCTCGTCAAAGCATCTTTCGTGATTGAAGCATTTTTGACAAAAATGCTATTAATCACTTCAAACGCTTTTCCTCTTCAAATCAAAATTTCGCCAATGGCTGCTTTTTGATTTGGTAGTTTTTCGCTCGCCATACTCGCATATATTAACGACTTTGATATTCTATCATTTTATTTTTGCTTTTTCAAGTGTTTTTTATTTATCCGATTTATTCTTCTTTGCAATAGCGGAGAGTTCGGGAAACTTCTTTATTATATAGTCATATCCCTTTTTGCTGTGAGGAAGGGTGCAGTTTGCACAATCCTTTATCCCCTTTTCGTTATATGTGAAATTGCCGCCGCATTTATCGCCCAGAGTATACAATGGACAATAGCAAAAAAGGCAGTTGAAATACTCATCATCTTCAACCTTATGGCATGGAAAATATTCACAATCATTATTTTTGAAATATGAACTGTTATTCTTCATTTTCATTCTTCTCTTCCTTTTTCGGTTTTGTCATACACAGTGCTAAGGCATAAACTGCCTGCGCTCCATAGGCATTAAGAACATAGGCGCATTCACTTATTGTTGAGCCCGTTGTTCTTATATCATCAACTAAAAGAATGGTTTTATCATCAACATCTTCGCCTTCAATTAAATCAAACGCACCGTGAAGATTCACCGCTCTTTGTTTTGCGTTCCCCCTTTTCTGGTCGGGAGTTCTCATAACCTTTTCAAGCAAATTACAAACGGGAATGCCTGTATTTAACGAAACTTCATTTGCTAGAAGCTCCGCCTGGTTATATCCCCTATTTTGCTGTTTTTTCTTTGTCATCGGGACAAAGGTTATGCAGTCAAAATCAATATCGCCAAAATAATCATCAATATGCTCGCTCATTTCCCTTGCCATCGCCTTTGAAAGCTCGGGATAATTGTATTCTTTAAATCTGATAACCCCTGCAGTAATGCTGTTTTCATAATAAAACGGCGCAATAAAGGCTTTGTATTCGGGCTTTTTATTTTTGTTTTTGCAGCTGCACTGTGCCTTCGGATTTCCGCAGATTCTGCACAGTTCACCGCTTATTCTTTCGAGCTTTTCGCATTCTTCGCATCGGATGGCATCAAGCTCACACACCTCACCGCAGAGCTCGCATCTTTTCGGGAACAAAGCATATGAAAGCTTGTTAATTGCTTCTTTTATCATTTATTTTACACCTCTAAATACGGCGCAACCTTGAAATATGTTTTTTCGCCTATTCCCTTGATATTCATTATCTCGCTGACATCGCTGTATTCGCCCACCTGTTCCCTGTAGGCAACAATTGCAAACGCTGTTTTCTCGGTTAAGCCTTCAACTGTCATAAGCTCCTCAACGCTTGCAGTATTGATATTAAGCGGATAACTAACCTTTACGGTTTCCTTCTCGGTTGTTGTTGACTTGGTTACGGTTGTTGAAAACTCCTTGTTTTCGTAAACCTTTGGCGCGGACATAGTTATATAAAGCAATATTCCCGCAAGAATAAGCAAGACTATTCCAATCATAACAAGGGTTTGTTTCTTATCGCTTTTCATACCTTCTGCTCTTTGATTTGCTCTTTTTAGGTGTTTTTTTCTGTGTTTTATACTGATTATTCTTAGGCGCACTTATAAGGCATTTTTCGCCGTTTCCGATTAAGTCATAGCGTCTTGCACGCTTTAATGCCTCTTCAACAAGCGCTCTGTTTTTCGGGTTGAAATACTGCAAAAGCGCCCTTTGAAGCGCTTTATCATGGGGATTTTTAGCGCAGTAGACCTCTTGCATTGTGTAGGGGTCAAGTCCCGTATAGTACATTGTTGTTGAAATTGTTCCGGGGGTGGGATAGAAATCCTGAACCTGCTCGGGACGGATGTGCTTTTTCTTTAAGAAAAGTGCAAGCTCAATTGCATCATCAAGCGTTGAACCCGGATGACTCGACATAAGGTAAGGAACAAGATACTGCTCCTTGTTTATCTCGCCCGTATACTTGAAATATCTTTTTGAGAACTCGATATACGCTTCAATATGGGGCTTGCCCATTTTATCAAGAACAGCCGCAGAGCAATGCTCGGGCGCAACCTTGAGCTGACCCGAAACATGGTGTTTGACAAGCTCTCTGAAAAATGTATCGTCCCTGTCCTCAAGCAGATAATCATATCTTATTCCCGAACGGATGAATACCTTTTTAACCTTCGGCAAAGCGCGAACACTTCTAAGTATATCAAGATACTCGCTGTGGTCTGCATCAAGATTTTTGCAGGGTGTCGGTGCAAGACATTTTTTGCCCTTGCAAAGCCCGTGCTCTTTCTGGAATTCGCACGAAGGCTTTCTGAAATTAGCTGTCGGTCCGCCGACATCGTGAATATAGCCCTTAAAGTTCGGCATTTCGGTGAGCTTTTTTGCTTCCTTGATTATGCTTTCCTTGCTTCTTGTTGTGACATACCTGCCCTGATGAAAAGCGATTGAACAGAAATTACACGCGCCGAAACAGCCTCGGTTATGAGTTATTGAAAACTCAACCTCCTGAATTCCGGGAACACCGCCGAGCTTTTCATAAACGGGATGATATGCTCTTGCATAAGGCAAGGAATAAACCCAGTCGAGTTCATCGGTTGTCAGCGGAGGCATCGGAGGATTCTGAACAACCATAAGTTTACCGTGCTTTTGCTTGATTGCCTTGCCTCTTATGTGGTCCTGTTCATCCTGCTGAATGCGGGAAGCTTTTGCATATTCAGTTTTTGAGCTTTTTACATTATCAAATGAAGGGCATTCAATTCCGATATACGGAGTTTCGCGGACATCAACTGCATAGCTTGTTCCCTTTATATCGTGAAGCTCGCCAATGCTTTCGCCACTTTCAAGGCGCTGAGCCATTTCAATAATCTGGTTTTCGCCCATACCGAAGATAAGCAAATCGGCAAGGGATTCAATCAGTATACTCGGCTTGACCTCGTCATCCCAATAATCATAGTGTGCAAACCGTCTGAGCGACGCTTCAAGTCCGCCTATAACTACGGGAACATCGGGATAGATGCTTTTAACCATTTTCGAGTAAACACACACTGCCCTGTCAGGTCTTTTGCCCATAACTCCGCCCGCAGTATATGCATCTGTCCCGCGTTTTTTCTTTGCAACAGTGTAGTGCGCAACCATTGAATCAATGTTTCCGCTTGTTATCAAAAATGCAAGTCTCGGCTTTCCGAAACGAACAAAATCAGCCGTGCTATGCCAGTCGGGCTGGCTTAGTACGGCTACTTTAAATCCTTTAGCTTCAAGGACTCTTGTTATTATCGACGCACCGAAAGAGGGGTGGTCAACATAAGCGTCTCCCGTTATATAAACGAAATCAACCTCATCCCATCCTCTTTGGAGCATATCCTTTTTAGTGATTGGAAGAAAACCGTTTTGATTAGTCATCGTTGTAATCAATATTATAAAGGCTGTCTAAATCAGTGTTTCCAAGGTCGTCATCATCAAGGTCATCAAAGAAGTTTTTGCTATCCTCTTCACTCTCTGCCTCTTCCTCAGCCTGTTCAAAACTCATCTGCTCTGTGTTTTCAGCTGTGAAATCAGGTGCAGGACCGTTTGCCTTCATCTGAATCCACTGCTGCATAGTAATCCTGATTTCTCTGGGCTTAGCGCCGTCCTGAGGACCGATTATTCCCTTTTCTTCAACCTGGTCCATAATCTTGGAGCCCCTTGAATAACCTACTCCGAGCTTTCTTTCAAGGAAGGAGGTTGAAGCTCTCTGATTCTCAAGAATAACCTCAACTGCCTTTTCAAACAGCGGGTCGAGTTCCTCGCCTGCCTCATCGTCCTTAAACGGTGATGAAGCGCCTTTTTCCTGAGCTGCCTTGCTTTCAATTTCTTTTTCGATTTCTTCGCTGTACTGGCTTTCGCCCTGCGATTTTATGAATTCGCAAAGCTCTTCAACTTCTTCATCGCTGATGTATCCGCCCTGAACACGAAGCGGTTTGCTTTCACTTATCGGTGCATAGAGCATATCGCCGTGACCGAGAAGCTTTTCGGCTCCGCCCGCATCAAGAATTGTTCTTGAATCTATCTGGGATGAAACGGTGAGCGCAATTCTTGAAGAGATATTTGCTTTGATAAGACCTGTTACAACGTCAACAGAAGGTCTCTGTGTTGCAATAACAAGGTGCATTCCTG
>CAJOEV010000010.1 GCA_905233545.1 uncultured Eubacterium sp.
CGTTCGTCCTGAGCCAGGATCAAACTCTTAAAACTTTGTATCTAAACACCTCATCAGAGGCGCTCAAATCATTTCAAAAGCGATCAGCTCTTCGCTGTCGTCTTCATTACTGCTTTGCTCTTTTCAGAGCAGGAGTTATTTAAACTCAATTTAATTAAATCGGGTTCCTTTTCATCGTTGTTTAATTTTCAAGGTCCTTGCTGTTGCCGCTCAACAAACAGCTTGACTATAATAGCAGATTGAATTTCATTTGTCAACAACTTTTTTCAAAAAATACCCATTTTTTTATATTGTAATATTTGTTACAATTTTCTCATAATGTTATGGGAAAAATAAGTGCATAATATTGCAAAGTTTTCAACAATTATTTGCCATATATAATATGATTATAATTAATATACTTGATTTAATTAATAACATTTGATATAATGTCAATCAATATGATAAAGGAGGTGGATATTTTGCCTATCAGAATAGATAATGAACTCCCTGCTAAACAGAGTCTTGAAATAGAGAATATATTTGTTATGAGCAATTTGCGCGCTGATACGCAGGATATCAGACCGCTTAAAATTATCATACTTAATTTAATGCCCACAAAGCTCGTAACCGAAACACAGCTTTTAAGGCTGCTTTCAAACTCGCCTCTTCAGGTTGATATAGAATTTTTACAGGTTATTACTCACGAATCAAAGAATGTTTCAAAAAGTCATATGGAAAAATTCTATCAGACCTTTGACGAGATAAAGAATAACAGGTATGACGGAATGATTGTTACAGGCGCACCTGTTGAACATCTTGAATATGAAGAGGTTGACTACTGGGAAGAGCTTTGCGAAATTATGGAGTGGAGCAAAACAAATGTTTACTCAACGGTATACATATGCTGGGGTGCTCAGGCAGGGCTTTATTATCACTATGGAATAAAAAAATACCCGACAGAGAAAAAGGTTTTCGGTGTTTTCCCCCACTACTCCCTTGATGAAACACATCCGCTTATGAGAGGACTTGATGATTTATTCTATGTTCCCCATTCACGCCATACGGAAATAAGAATGAGTGACATAGCACAGGTTAAAGACTTACAGATTATCTCATACAGCGAATATTCGGGTGTTCATATAATTTCGGATATGGACTGCAGAAAGTTCTTTATAACGGGTCACAGCGAATATGACAGGGACACTCTTGCTAAAGAGTATTTCAGGGATATTGAAAAAGGTCTTGATATTGAAATGCCCTATAATTATTTTCCCAATAATGATATCAAGCGAGTTCCTCAGATGAACTGGAAGGGCGCAGCAAACATTATTTTTAACAACTGGCTTAATTATTTTGTATACCAGAAAACACCTTATGATTTAAGCACATTATAATAAAAATGCTCTCGGTTTCCCGAGAGCATTTCTTTTATGCAAATGTTACTGTGCATTCTTTTCTGATTTTACCTTTAGCAGTTGGCTGCCATTTAGTTCCAAGCTTGATTTCAGATTCTTTTTTATTAATCTTGATATCATTGAGTCTGGTGCAGTTGAAGAATGCATATTCACAAATCTCATTGATATTCTCACCAATATTCACTGCAGTTATCTTATCATCATATGCAAAAGCGTCTTTGCCGATATACTCAATGGTTGCAGGCATTTCGAAATCCAACTGATCGTATGCCTGGAAGAAAGCTTTTTCTCCTATTGTTTTCAATGTATTCGGAAAATGAGTTACATTGAGAAAATAGCACTTATAGAATGCTTTGGGAGCAATTGTTTCAACTCCGTCGGGTATATCATATGTAGGAACATCTTTATAATGTTCAATTTCTTCCTGATTCTTACCAATTTTGATTTTTTCCGTATCAAGAAGAACCTGACCGTATTTATCAAACTTAACGCCCTTTGCAGGAGGATAATAAACAATAGTTTTCATATCCTTTGAGAACAGCACACCATCAACTGAAGTAAAATACTCGTTTGCAGGGTCAACAATAAATTCAGTTAATCTCTGGTTATTTGTCATTGCCCATGTGCCAATTTCTTTTACATTTTTGCCAATGGTAATTTTGGTCAATGTTTCTGCATTACAAAGTCCGAAATCAGCGATTTTTGTAACAGGATAAGTTTTTCCGTCAATTTCGTATTCATCGGGAACAACATATTCGCTGATTGTTGTTCTGTCGGTATAACCGCTTATAGCAATTTCACCGTTTTCAACCTTAAACTTAGTACTGTCGAGCGGGTTAGTTGAAGTAAAACTGAGCTTACAGCCTGAAAAGCATGCAGCGATAAATGAGAAAGCAAGCAATAAAGTTATAGTTCTTTTAATTTTCATTATGCTGTTACCTCCTCTGTTACTTCTTCTTCAACTACTTCGCCGTTTTCAAGCGCAGCCTTCTGTGCTGCTTCGCGCTCTGCAATTTCAGCAACGCATTTATCATGCATTTCTGCAGTAAGGTCGTAGAACAGGAACGGAAGTGTTGAAAGAATCAATCCGACAACGCCAAGAATTACATATGTTTCCATAACGCTTGTGAATACAGTATTATCAAAGAGAACATCCCAGTCTGATGTGAATCCGCTAAGCTTGAAGAGAGCGGGAGCAACCAATCCGAGAAGCGTTGCAACAGGTGTTGTAAACCATCCGAAAATGTTAATCATATTGTCGGCACGCTCACCTGTTTTCCACTGATGATAGTCAAGAATGTCCGCATTAAGACCATCGGTGATACCGTTACAAGCAGCAGACATACCGCTTCTGAGGAATATCATTAATGCAAGCAGCGGAACACTGTTACCGTTATGAAGTCCGAGAAGATATCCTGCAGTAATTATCATCCAAACTGTACGCAGGAAGATAATGGATTTCTTCTTATCAAATTTTTTAACCATAAGAGGAGTTAAAAGGTTACCAGCAACCGAAGAAATACCAAGCAGGCTGATAATACCTGTAAACCACTCAATACGAAGTGAATAGATTAAGCAGTAGTTAATAACACCGTCTGCGATAGCATTCCACAAACCGAAGGTCGCAGCAATGTTAACAATCCAGAAATACTTGTTTTTAAGAAGCGTTTTAGCACTCTTCTTAAAGCTGATTTTCGGGGTTGCCTCTCTGTTTTCAGCAACTCTTTCCTTAACGCCGATAATAACAAAGCCCATAAGAACGCTTGCTATTGAAAGAATCGGAACAAATACCTGATATGATCTTACGCTAAGGTATCCACCTGTCTGCTGAATCATAATCGGGAATACGATTCTGAAAATTGAACGGAAGAAGCCAAGGAAAATAGCTCCGATTGAATAGTACTTCTGACGCTCTACTGTGTTAGGAGTAATAAGAGCAATGATAGCCTTCGGGTTATCCTGATAAAGCATTGAGAATCTTGTTCTTAATGTAAACAGGAAGTGAAGAATAACAAGCTTTGTTGTGTACTCAAGTGTTGTAGGTACGAACGGAATAATACATGTAATTACTGCTACAGGTACTCCGTACATAACAAGGAATGGCTTATATCTTCCATACTTTTGACAGAACTTAGCTCTCAGGAACCAGTTCACAAGACCGCCCACACCTGTGATTACAAGGATATTTGCAACAATCTGAGGTAAACCTTTGATTATTGCTTCAAACGGTGCAGAAGGAATGAAATAGAATCCAACACCAACAATCGCGCACGCAATATATGAAATAGCAGCAACTTTTGCCTGACTCTTTGAAAGCTTACCTAAGTTTTCAAAAATCGTCATACCGATTGACTCAAGATAGAGCGTTGCATATTTAACAATGAGCGCAATAACGGTTATGATGGTGAAATCCATCAGTTTGATTTCAAAAATCGATCCGCAAAGATATGTAGCTGAGAATACAACCGTATCATTACAGATAAATGTGAAACCGCAAATACCCATCATACCAAAGCAGTACTGCAGGAACTCTTTGATATTTGTGTATTCGCCCGGTTTCGGAGTTTTCCAGTTAGTCTTCAAGGCTTGAAATAAATTGTCGACTATCTGTTTTAGTGACTTTTTTTCTTTAGTTTCTCCCATAGGGACTCCCCTTTCTTACTTAGTCCATTATATTATATATAATAATATACAATTTTTCAAGATAAAATAATGCCTTTTTGTTAAAAACATCAAAAAAAGCGTTTTCAAAGAAAGATTTCCTTGAAAACGCATTAGATTATTTATAAAGGTTTGAAATTCTTGTTGCTCTGTCTTTTACAGAATCTGCAAGCGATTTTGGCTGAAGTACTTTTATCTTATCGCCGAAATTCATTATCCACGAAACAAGTCCGTCTGAAACAGCTGCATCAATTTCAGTTTTGAAATGTTCTGTATCCACAGCTGTGAGCGGAACTTTTGCACCGAATCTATCCATAATCTCTTCTCTGAGTTCTAAATCACAGAGCAGCTCAACCTTCGTATTAACGCCGGTAAACATATTAAACATCTTTGCAGAATAATCTGCAACATCAAATGTGTTTTTATATTCACTGACCTCTTCAAAAGGTCTTGCCTTGTCTTCAAGAAGAGAAACCTTTTTCATTCGGTCGAGTCTTAAATTCATAAGGTTGTCGTATTTTTCATTATTGCATACAAGATAGTAGTGGTCATCCTGCCAAATCAGAGCATAGGGAGAAACAGTAAATGTCTTTTCTGTATAAGATTTCTTATTCTCTTTATCAATGTTTCTTCTCTTATATTTGAACGAAACCTTTACTTTTTTAATAATTGCATCATTAAGTGCATCAATAACATAGTATATTTCTTCATTATCGCACTTAGTATCGGCATCAATATAAACCTGAGAAACCAATTCATCTGCCTGATTCTTTGAAACAAGAGTTTCAAGCTTTTCAACAAGACTCTGTGTTTTGTTCGGAGTAATAAATCCTGCAGAAGTTACTGCATCAATAAGAAGGCGAACTTCGGGAAGTTCAAACTTTCTCGAAGCAAGGAAAAAACCTTTTTTCGGAGAATATGTTCTTACAATGTCAAATCCAACGCTTTTTAAAACCGCAATATCAGCGTATATTGATTTTCTTTCGCAGAACATTCCGTCCTTCATTAATAAATCGATTAAATCGGTTGTTGAAAGCGGATTATTTTCATCCGAGAATTCAACTAAATATTTATAAATTAACAGTGTTTTTGTTTTGGAACTAGCCATTTATCATCACCTCGAAAGGCATTATATCATAAGTTATTTAACATTTCAACAATATGTCGAAAAACGGGTGCACAATCTTTACTTCCGCTGTTTGCATCTTCACACATAACAACAATTGCATATTTTGGATTGTCATATGGATATACACCTGCAAACCATGCATTTAACAGTTCTCTGTTATTTTTATACTGACCTGTTTGTGCTGTTGCTGTTTTGCCTGCTGATTTTTCATTTATATCCTCAGCATTCTTTCCCGTTCCGTTTGTTACAACATATCTTAGATATTCAATTAACATTTTGCAGTTTTCCTTTTTAAAAAGCTCTTTTTCTTTAGAATATTCTATTTCTTTCGATTCACCGCTGTCATATTTTTCATTTAAAGCAAATTTAACCTGATTTTTTCTACCCTCGTTTGCAATAGTACAAAGCGCATAGCACATATGAAGCGGTGAAACCGTCAGTTTACCCTGACCGAAACCGAATAGAGCAAGCTGACCGTTTAAACTCAGTTCTTCTTCACTTGGAAGATTAGAATGTTCAACACACCAACTATTATATAATACTATATCCTCATTAAATCCGAGTTTTATTGCTGTATTCAATATTTTTTCTTTACCCAGCTTTAACGCGAGATTCACGAAATAGCAATTACAAGAATTAGCAAGTGCAGCACTCAGTCCCTGAAAAGAATGAGCATTATTATTCTGGCAAGAAAACTCAGTATCTCCAACTGTTGTTTTACCGTTGCAGGAATAGTAAAAGTCAATATTGTTTTCAAGCGCACACAAGGCAACAATGATTTTAAATACAGAACCTGCGCTGTACTGTTCAAAACATTTGTTTACATAACTTGAATCGGGTTTAGTTATACATGAGAGAATTGATGATGAATTAACATCCATAATTACTATACAACCGCTGTTAATTGACTTTGATGCTTCTGCTGCGCATTTTTCTACATCCTTATTTATTGTAGTTTTCAATCCCTTTAAAGAACTCTTCTTTTCTTCAAAAATTTCTCCCTCTGAGCCCTGAAGCATTCTGCCCAACGCATCTGTTGAATAGCGAATCTTTTTAACTTTATACGAATCGAGATAATTAAAAAGTCCTGATGATGAACTCAACAAAAGCTGATTTGAAATTAGTTTATTGCCATATGTTTTATATACTTTTATATACTTTGCATTTGATATTTTTTGCTTGTTTACTTCTTTAATTATCGGATATCCCTGTTTTAATTCATTAGTTATTTTGCTAATTTCTGAGGAAGAAAACAAATTATGCAAATCTGTAATAGTTCTTGTATTCGGTTTAAGCACTGCAATGTATTTTTCAGTATTATTGGTCATTTTCTCACCGCCGCTATAAAATACGGTTGGATATTGTTTTTCAATGGTTAAAACATAACTGTTATTAACACTTGAAACCGAAAAGTTTCTGCTGAAAATAATATATCCAACTCTTCCGAGCAACGAGCTTATCAAGAACACAATAACAAAACTAAGACAAGAAATCCTCTTTTTCATAACAAAACCCTCCCGTATATTATTTACAGGAGGGTTGTTATTTATTATTTTCGTTCAACTCTTAAAATAGCATCAGGTGAAATTTCAACATCGCATTTGAACGAATAAACATCAGTTGCCTTATTTGCAACCTCACAGAATTCACCGTCATTTTCATTATATAGTTCTTCAACTATAATTCTGTATGGTTTTTTACCGGGCTCGACGACTTCAAGAGTATCGCCCTGATAGAATCTGTTTCTCTGGTCAACAATAAGTCTTCCGTTTTCATACGACCTATACAAAGCGCAAACATCCCAGTTTCTTATATATCCGCCCGAGTTTAATACCTGTCCGTTTTTGAGCTCTCCGAAATTAAATCCGCTTGTGTATTCCCTGTGGCTCATTTTTTCCATTTCATCAAGAATCCACTGTGATGGAATGAACTCAGCCTTCCTTCCGGATTTCAAGTATTCATCCAGAGCGTTTCTATATGCATATGTGACAATTGCGGTATAGTATTCACTTTTAGCTCTGCCTTCAATTTTAAAGGAATCAATTCCGGCTCTGTCAAGCTCGGGTATATGATTAATCATACATAAATCCCTGGAATTGAAGATATATGTTCCGCTTTCATCCTGGTTAATCGGAAAGTATTCGCCCGGCCTTTTCTCTTCAACAAGTGAATACTTCCATCTGCATGGCTGAGCACAGTCCCCTCTGTTCGGGTCTCTTCCCACCATATAGTCGGATAGTATGCATCTTCCGCTGAAGGACATACACATTGCACCGTGAATAAAAACTTCTATTTCAAGGTTCGGATTTGTTTTATCCCTGATTTCTTTGATTTCATCAAGCGACAGTTCTCTTGCAGTTACAATTCTTTTTGCACCGAGCTCATATAGAGCATTTGCGCTTTCGTAATTTACAATACCAACCTGGGTTGACATATGTATATCAACATCAGGAGCATATTTCTTTGCAAGTGAAAGAACGCCCATATCGGCAATTATCAGTGCATCCGCTTTGATTGAAGCGATATATTTTAAATATTCGGGGAGAAAAGGAAGTTCCTTGTTTCTTGGAAGCGTGTTACAGGTAATATAGATTTTTTTACCCATTGAATGTGCTAATTCAACAGCTTCCTTCAGCTTTTCATAGCTGAAATTTGAAGGATTTGTTCTCATTCCGAACATCTCACCGCCGAGGTAGACAGCGTCTGCACCGAATTTTAAAGCCAGTTTAAGTCTTTCAAAATCGCCTGCAGGAGATAATAATTCAAGGTTCTGATTTGCCATATTAACTCCAATAATTAGTACTCAAGATACGGAGCATACTGCTGTACCTTAGACTTGAACTCGGCAGGTGTTGTTGCGGTATACATCTTGCCCTTTGTATCGTGGAAGAAGAATTTTGCATTCGTGTCACTCGGATAGAGTGCAGCTTCAATTGCCTTCTGACCAGGATTACTGATGGGACCTGCGGGCAATCCGACAACAGTTGACTTGTTATTAGTGTTATAGTATGCCATATAGTACTCAGAGGTATGAGCAGAAGTTGATGAAAGAGCGGGCGCAACCTTGTTAGTAATGTAGTCAGCAGTTGACTGACATCCGAGTGTCGGGAAGCTTGCCTTGTCATCAAGTCTGTTATGAATGATTGCAGAGATAGTTTTCATCTGCTCATCATTTGCAGCTTCCTTCTGAATGATGGAAGCAATAATTATAACCTCATGATATGAAAGTCCCATTTCTTCTGCACGGTTTCTGTATTTCTTAGTAAACTTATCCTCTCCGTTTTTGAGGAATTTTCTTACAACGGCAGCAGGATTTTCATCAAGATAGAATTCATAGGTATCCGGGAATAGATAACCCTCAAGTCTGTATGGAACAGAATCCTTAGACTTCAAATCACTTACAAGTGAATATGTGTAATCGGTTGACTCAATAGCTTTAATAAGAGCCTGTTTATCGCACACATCATTATCACTCAGTTTGGTAACAATTTCAGGTACGGTATAGCCTTCTGGAAATGTCAGTGTTACAGTTTCACCTGTAAGGTTTTCACCCTGCAGAGCAATAAGCATTCCTTCAAGTCCCATTTTACCGTTTAAGTAATATATTCCTGCGTCATAGGGACCGCCTATTGAAGATGAGCTTATTACCTTATCACGAAGTGCAACAAAGAGTTTGCAGAAATTCTTGCACTTAATGAGTCCGCTGTCGCTAAGCACATCAATTGCATCGTTACTTGATTTAACCTGCTGGTCAAACGAAATGGTAACAGAAGATTTTGTTTTGGTGATTGCAAGAATGTCATTCATGCAGAAAATTGCATAAATCGAAAGTACCATTGACGTAACAATAACAGCAATGAAGAATACATATGTTGAGCCAACACCGCTGCTTCTTTTCTTCTTTTTCCTCTTTCCTTTTTCACTTCTTTTCGAATTGGCATTTGAATTCTCTGCGGAATCAGCCTGATTCGAAAAATACACATCATTATTCTGTGTTTTGTTATTACCGTTAAATGCAAAATTATCCATGTCTACCTCCATTACTGCATTTAATTATTCTGCTTTGTGTAATAATTATATCAACGCTTTTATCATATTCATCACGCGGAACACTATCAACAAGCATTTCATCATAACATAGTCCCGCTGAAATTGAATTAAATCTGCTCAGAAATCTGTCGTAATATCCTTTGCCGTAACCAAGTCTGAAACCCTGTTCATCAAACATCATTCCGGGAACAATAAGAAATGAATCTGAAAAATCACTCAGCATTTCACATTCATCAGTTTTAGGCTCTCTTACATTAAAGCTGCCCGTCTCAAGCTGAGTTAATGAATTAATCAGATAGAAATCCATATTTCCGTTGCTATCCTTACAATACGGAACAGCAACTTTTTTGCCGAGATTTAAAGCATTGGTAATTATTTCATAGGTTTCAATTTCATTTCTTAAAGAAACATAAATCAAAACTTTTTTTGCGTTTTTATACATTTCAAGATTGAAAAGACTCTCTGCAATATTTGCATTTTTTGTTTCTTTATCGGAAATCTTCTCTCTTTTCTCTCTTGCATTTTTTCTTAATTCACTTTTTAATTCTTGCATTGAATCTGATTCTTAATTCTGTTTGCAGTTTCTTCGTCAACTAATTTCTTAACAATTTCCAATCCGAAGTCAATGCATACACCTGCTCCCTTTGCAGTGATTATGTTACCGTCGCAAACAACATAATCGGAAGAAATTTCTGCACCTTCAAGTGCTTCTTCAAATCCCGGGAAGCAAATTGCCTGTTTGCCGTTTAGCAATCCTTTATGACCGAGTATTGAAGGAGCAGCACAAATTGCACAAACAGGAACATTAATATTCATTGCATTATCGATTGCTTTCTGAACAACTTCGCTGTTTTCAAGGTTCAGCGTTCCGGGCATTCCTCCCGGAAGAACAATTGCTTCAACATTGTAAAAATCGAATTCATCAATGTCCATATCACAGCAGACCTGGACACCGCAGGAAGCTGTTACAGCTTTTGAAGTAACACCAACGGTTTTTACTTCGATTCCTGCTCTTGTCAAAACATCAACAGGCGCAAGCGCCTCAATAATTTCAAAACCGTCTGCTAAAAACACATAAACCATATGTTTCACTCCTTTATCATCACAATGGGTTTATCAAGCTCAAAACCTTCAAACAGGTACTCTTTAATTTCATCAGTTTCATCAAATTCAAGCAAGTCAATACTTTCGGTATGATTAAAACCTCTTTGTCCGTAAAAATCAATTAAGCTTTCATTGGCAGGAATAAGGCACAGGCAAGTACTGTCAATCTCAGAAGCATAGTTAATTAATTCCGTTATAAATCCCCTGCCCTCAAAATCCTTTGAAGTGCAGGCAGCATATATGTATCTTGATACTCTGTTATTAATTCTACAGTCAACAAGATAGAGCATTGAAACAACTTTATCATCAAGATAATATGCAATACATTTGCCGTGCTGCAGATTATCAATGAAAAACAGGATTTCCTCTTCTGTGTCTTTAAACACTTCTGACCAGACAGAAACAATATCTTCCTTTTTATTGCAATAATTAATCATTGTAATGCGCCACACATTTTTCAAGAATTATTTCGGGATAATAGGACTGCTTTGCTCTTCTTAAACCTTCAAGACCTAAGTCCTCTTCCCTATTTACATATTCATATTCCGAAAGGCAGTTTTTAGAAAACTCCTGATTGATAATCGGATAAGCGCCCTGAACTGTTGAAAATGCCTTTTCAAAGTGAGTAACAAAACATTTACCGTTCATCTGAGGCTCACCGAGACAATATGCTACTACTTTAGAGTTTGTCCGAATTAAGCCGCCGACAAAACCGAGCTCATCGAAATGATTAAAAGCTATTTTTACAGCATTAAATTCTTCGATAAAGTCTTCATCGTTTTCACTGCCGTTTTCTTTGAGCCATTCCTCATGCATTTTCAGGCAATCGGAAATATTGTTTTCATCAATCTTTTCAAAACACCAGTCAGGATTGTTTTTCTTGAAATTACTTATGTGATTTCTTTTTCCGTGATACTTTTTGCCGCTTAGAGAAATCATCTTTGGTACGGAATAAATATAGTCATTAATTCCCATATCAAATTCATATGTAAACTTTCCGAGAAATGCCTCCTGGAGCATTAACATATAGCCCTCGGTAATTCCGTAGATTCTGGGCTTTGCTCCTAAGTTTTTTGCATCTTCAATAATCTGATTCACAGCATCGGTGAAATCGCCCTCACCAAGCGGAACAGAGTATGCAACTTCGGGAGTAATATCCCATCTGCATATGAAGAAATCTTTATAATGTGCTATTTGAATTGAATACGAATCTACCCAACAGAAAACATTTCCGAAGGTGTATTCGCAATTAAGGGAATTTGCGTGAGATAAGCATGAATTTACCCAACTCATATCGCTGAGCTCGGGCTTTTTGAAATCAAGCATTATTTCTTTAACTCCTCATCAACAATTTCAGCTATTTTGTTATGTATTTCATCAATCGAAAGCGGAACTTCACCGTTTGAACATTCAATAACCTTCCAGCCCTGCTTTTTTGCGGCATATAAAGCCGATGTTCTGCATTTTTTCAAAAATTCAACATTTGCCTCATGGACATCCTTTTTGCCCTCATTGCCGTCATAGCGCTTTGTCATAAGCTTCTGAGAAATCTCAATCGGCATATCAAGAAAAATTACCAGGTCGGGCTTTGGAATTCCGATTTTATTATACTCAAAATCCTCGCTCCAATCAAGATATGAATCCCACTCGCATTTATCAAGCTTTTCCATCTGATAAATCGAATTAGAAGTTGCATATCTGTCAGCAAGAATCAGAACGGAATTATCATAATCATCTTTCCACTTGAGTTTGAATGAAGCAAATCTGTCAACCGCATAGAATGCACCTGCAGCGTATGGATTTACAGAATCGGCATCCTTGCCGAATTCACCGCCGAGATACATATTAACAAGTGTGCTTGACTTTGATTCATAATCGGGAAGTTTTATTTTCTTAAATGCAATTCCTTTGTTGGCAAGGTGTTCTTCAAGAAGGGCTGTCTGAGTGGACTTACCGCTTCCGTCGAGACCTTCCATAATAATTAGTTTTCCCATTTATTTTTTCTTTCCACTCTTTTTTTATTTCCCTTATCATCAACTATATATGTGTTTTCAAGCTGACTGATAAGGTTTGCTTTTACAGAGTTTATATATTCGTTTCTCAGAATTGCCTGCTCGTCCTTTTCTTCCTGAGTTAGCCCCTCGGGAGTTTTGGATTTTCTTGCAAGCTCATTAATTCTGTCTATTTTTTCCTGTGTCATATTAGTCTAAAAAGTCCTTTAATTTTTTACTTCTGCTCGGATGACGGAGTTTACGAAGCGCTTTTGCCTCAATCTGACGAATACGCTCACGGGTTACATTAAACTCTTTTCCGACCTCCTCAAGAGTTTTCGGGTTTCCGTCATCAAGACCGAATCTGAGTGATAAAACCTTTTCCTCTCTTGGTGTCAGTGTTTTAAGAACCTCGGCAAGCTGTTCTTTGAGAAGGCTCATTGAAGCAGCATCTGCAGGAGCAAGAGCGTCGTCATCGGGAATAAAGTCGCCGAGATGTGAATCTTCCTCTTCGCCGATAGGTGTTTCAAGAGAAACGGGGTCCTGAGCAACTCTTAAAATCTCTCTTACCTTGTCAACAGGCATTTCGAGATATTCGCTGATTTCCTCGGGAGTCGGCTCGTGTCCGCTCATATGAAGGAGCTGGGACTTAGCTTTTTTAACCTTGTTGATTGTCTCAACCATATGAACAGGAATTCTTATAGTTCTTGCCTGGTCGGCAATAGCTCTTGTTATAGCCTGTCTTATCCACCAGGTTGCATAGGTTGAAAATTTGAATCCCTTTGTGTAGTCGAACTTTTCAACTGCTTTAATAAGACCGAGGTTACCCTCCTGAATTAAATCAAGGAACTGCATTCCTCTTCCGAGATATCTTTTTGCTATGCTGACAACAAGACGGAGATTTGCCTCGGCAAGTCTTTTCTTTGCCTTTTCATCATCATCCGAAATCTTGATAGCAAGCTCGATTTCTTCTTCTGCGGTTAAAAGAGGAATTCTTCCTATTTCCTTAAGATAAACCTTAACGGGGTCATCCATTGCCGCATTATCATTTACTGCAACGGAATCAGCGCCGTCTGTTTCCTTCGGAAGGTCGACCTCAAGGGTAATTCCTTCAAGAGTTTCGGCAGAAAAGTCATCAATGATATTGATGTTTGCGGCTTCAATTTTCTCATTGAGTTTTTCAAGCTCATCAACATCCATGTCAAGCTCAACTATGAGATTATCAATCTCCTGAGCAGTAAGATGACCTGCAGCCTTACCTTTTTCGATAAGTCTTTTAAATGCCGCTTGTTTTCTTTCTTCAGCCTGAGCTGCGGTGCTGTTGTTTTTTTCCATTTAGTATCTCCTCTGTTTTGTTATTTATCAGATTTTTTAAAAAGGTTTCTGAAATCATCGTCGTTCATTGACGATGTGTTTTTACTGTTCTTTTTATCAAATTCCTCATTAAGAATTTTTAAGCAGTCGCTAAACTCTTTTTTAGGGTCAAGACTATTGTTGCTTCTTGCGATTATTCCGGAAAGCAATCCCATCTCGCTGTCGGAAAGAGAGGAAGAATAATCAGTCAAGTCAGTAGTTAAACCGTTATTAATCTTATCGACGGTCAAATTAAATGTGTTTCTGACAAAGCCTGCACTAAGTTCTTCCGTATTGAAATTGCCGCAAAGCTTTATGCAGTCAGGATACAGCATCAGTATTCCGAGAAGCCGCTGCTCCGCCTTAATCTGTCTTGTTGTAGCGGAAGAAGTTACTTCCTGCCTTCTGGTTTCTCTTATGCTGTCATTAACAATTGTTTTATATTCATTGAAGCTGTTTTTTCGCCTGAGTTTTTTCTTATAGTCATCAAGCTGAATTTTAATACTTCGTTTTTCAACTCCGAGTTCTTCGGAAATACGCGAAATATATAAATCCTGTTCAACAGGCGAAGCATTAACAAGAAGTTTAATACATTCGTTTATGAAATCAATCTTTCCCTGAGTTGAATTCAAGTCATATTTATTCTTAGCACTGAGAATTGCAAACTCAACTTCATTCGAAGCACCGAGAAGCATCCCCTTAAACCGTTCTTTGCCAAGATTCTTTATTATCTCATCAGGATCCTTGCCGCCGCTTAAAACGGGTATTTTGATTTTTATATCAGTCTGACTGAAGAGATTAACAGCCTTGTCCCGAGCTTTCTGCCCTGCCTCGTCGGCATCATAGGCAAGAATAACCTCTTTGGCATATCTGCTTATCAATCTGACCTGTTCGCTTGTCAGCGCTGTTCCGCATCCTGCAACGGCATTTGTAAATCCGGCCTGGTGCATTGCGATAACGTCCATATAACCCTCGCAGAGAATTATTGTTTCACTTCCCGAGTCCTTTGCAAGATTAAGTGCAAAAAGCTCATTGGTTTTCTTGTAAACAAGCGTGTCGCCAGTGTTTATATATTTCGGCTTTGAATCATCAAGAACTCTTCCGCCGAATGCAATAACATTACCGCGAACATCAATAATCGGAGTCATAACGCGGTTTCTGAAATTATCATAATAGCCTTTCTGACCTTTTTTGATAACTCCTGCATCAGCCATATCCGATATAGAAAAACCAAGCTCTTTTAAGTGCTTAAGAAGCTTGTCCCAAGAATCAGGAGCATAGCCCAATCCAAAGCGCTTTATTGTGTTTTCGCTTAGTCCTCTGTTCAGAAAATAATTGTGTCCCGCACGTCCTTCATCGCTCATCATATATGAATTGAAAAACTTTGCAGTTTCTCTGTTTATTTCAAGAATCTTCCTTCTTTTCTTTGCAAGAGAATCATCATAGGTGCTTTCATCGGGCATCTGCAGTCCTGCACGCTGTGCAAGTGCCTTAACAGCGTCTATATAATCAAGATTTTCAATTCTCTTCATAAAGCCGACTGCATCACCGCCGGCTCCGCATCCGAAGCAATAAAACGATTCAGTATCGGGATAAACAGTAAACGAAGGTGTTTTTTCATTGTGGAAAGGACAGAGACCGACATATGTTCTGCCCCTCTTTTTAAGAGTTACATAAGTTGAGACTATGTCATATATGTCTGTTTTCATCTTCAAATCCTGTATGAAATTTTCATTTAAAGGCATAATCTCAACTCCTTTCATTATTATAGTTTCAAGTTGCGAGCTCTTAGTTGAAAAATCAGCTCACTATTCAATCCAGAATTTCGGAATAAACAGCTGATTGAATATTTTTACGCAATAAGTGTCACTCATTCCTGCTATGTAGTCGCAAACCGCTCTTTCAGTACCCTCAGTTTCATAAATATTATAATATTCACCGGGAAGCTCAAAAGGATTATTCATGTAATAATCAAAGAGCTTTTCTATCATTGCAACGGCTTTAACTTCTTCGCTTTTGCAAATTGGATTTGTATATACGGCATGGAACATAAATGTGTGAAGTTCCATAAAGAGTTTATAGAATTCATCGTCCATACGGATTTTATCAACGCTGTTTTCAACAACATTTATTACCATATTGTTGATTCTTTCACCCCTGCTCATACCGAGGGAAAGTCTTAAATCAAGCGGAATTGTATCTTCAGTTAAAACTCCTGCTCTTATAGCGTCGTCGATATCGTGGTTGATATATGCAATTCTATCGGCAATGCGAACTATCTGACCTTCAAGCGTATACGCTTCTTCACCTTTTGTGTGGCAGAGAATTCCGTTTTTAACTTCTTCGGTAAGATTAAGTCCTTCGCCGTCTTTTTCTATTCTTTCAACAACACGAACGCTTTGCTCATAGTGTTTGAAATCGAATGAAGCAAGTGAATTAATTGCTCTTTCGCCCGCATGTCCGAAAGGAGTGTGTCCCAAATCATGACCGAGCGCAATAGCTTCGGTTAGGTCCTCATTCAAATTGAGGGCTCTTGCAATTGTTCGAGCAATCTGTGCAACCTCAAGAGTATGGGTTAATCTTGTTCTGTAGTGGTCACCGGAAGGTGCAAGAAAAACCTGGGTTTTATGTTTTAGCCTTCTGAAAGACTGGGAATGAATAATTCTGTCCCTATCCCTCTGGAAACAGGTTCTTATTTCGCATTCCTCTTCTTCCCTGCTTCTTCCCCTTGACTGCGAAGAAAGGCATGCCCTTGGAGACAATATCTTTTTTTCGTTTTCTTCTATCGTTTTTCTGATGCAATTCTCCAAAGAAATCCCTCCTTAGTTCTTTTACTCAGTATTATGTACTCAAAATTACAAAAAATTCCTTTTTTTATTATTGACTAATTTTAAATATTTATTATTATAGAAAAGAGGTGACAAAAATGGAACTCTTTTTCATAATTCTTGCAGTGCTTATTGTAATATTTACTTTCCTATACTATCAAAATAACAAAATCGATATAACAAGCTACAATATTAAAAGTGATGTCATAAATGATGGTGTAATAGTCGCACATCTCAGCGACCTTCATTCAAAACCGTTTAATAAAGTTTTAGATAAACTAAATGAAATTAAGCCCGATATTATCTGTATTACAGGCGATTATATCAACGACCACGCAAGGAAGAAAGATAAAATGCTGTCTTTCGGCAAGGAACTTGTTAAGATTGCTCCCGTTTACTATATCACGGGAAACCACGAAAGAAGGCTTGAAAGCTTTGAGGAATTAATGCAGGAAATTCGTGAAACAGGCTTCAATGTTCTTCTTGATGAAATTGCAGTATCAGAAATTAAAGGAAATGAAATAGACATTCTCGGTCTTGATGAGAATATGGCTGACCATTCCGACTACAGAGCAAGAAAGGCAGGAACCTTTGAATACAGGGATATGAAGCCGTATTTTGATGAACTTGATAAGCTAAGCGGTTTTAAAATCGTTTTATCCCACTGCCCCGAAAACTTTGAAGGACAAAAGGAAATGAACTATTCTCAATATGATTTTGACATTCAGCTTTCGGGTCACGCCCACGGAGGACAATTTATTCTTCCGTTTATCGGACCAGTTTTTGCACCCGGTCAGGGACTGTTTCCAAAATATGCGCGCGGTTCATTCGGAGAAAGACCGAAGCTGATTATTTCACGCGGTCTCGGAAATTCAGAATTCCCGTTCAGGCTATTTAATCATCCTGAAATTAATGTTATCAACCTAAGCCATAATAATAAATAATACTGCATTACAATGGAGCGTCGAGGTCGCCGCTCCCTACAAATACGCCACAGCGTGAAACGTAGGGAATGGCGACCTCGACATTCCTTTTTTTGATTTTTTACTTTTTAGTTGTAACGGTTTTCTTTGAACTCCACGGAGAATAATTCTTTACACCATTGTTATATTTATACCCTCTGATACGAACATAGTATTTTTGCTTTGCCTTTAACTTTTTAACCGCTTTCTTTGTAGATTTATATCCGCTGATTGTTACTGTTTTATTATATTTACTGAAGCTCTTGCTTTTGGAATACTGAATCTGATAACCGTCTATACCGGAAACGCTCTTCCACTTTGCAACAAATGATTTCTTGCCTTTTGTAACTGAACTGAGAGAAGGATTTTTTAGCTTGGCAGTTGTTATTGTGTAATTATAATTACAATTATTGCATTTGTAAAATTCAGTTCCGCCTTGTTTAAACGTTGCTTCTTTTATTGAAGCCGTTAATTTATGATTACCTGAAATATATCCATCCTTACATTTTATTACGACATCTAAAAGTTTTCTATTTCCATATTGATATTGATAACGCCAATTACAACTTGTCTTATCGAATTTGTATAGTTCTTCATCAAGATCTTCTGACTCATAAAACACTCTTGTTTTAGCCCACTCTGAAACATTAGCGTTATAATTAATTATCTTTATTGAATTATTGTCACCAATCCCAAATAATTCAATCTGTTTAACGCTTTTTGGTATAGTTAATTCTTTTAAATTCTGACAATCGTTAAATGCATACCTGCTAATTACTGTTACGGTTTTAAATAAAGTATATTTTTCTGCAGGGGCTGATGCAGGATACGCATAAACAATTGTTTTGTCCTTGTTATATAATACGCCTTTATCTGAACAATAAAATGACTTATTCTTAGAATTTATTGTAATCTTTTTTAACGAGGTGCAACCTTTAAAAGCCGGACTAATACTTTTTAAAGTTTCAGGCAAAGATACATATTCAAGATTTTTACATGCATAAAACAAACTTCCGCTGATATCAGTGATTCCGGATTTGATTATTACTTTTTTAAGAGATGGATATATTTTTTGAAATATGCGTATATATTGGTTCGTCAGCATTGTCATCAATATTTTGATTAACAAGTGTACCTTTTCCGCTGAATGTAAGTACATCGGTATTATAGTCATAATAGTGATAAACAGTATCACCAAAACTATAATTACCGCGTATTGCAAAAGCATTAATTGGTAAAGCACCAATTGTTGTTAAAATCATAATCAATGCAAAAACAATTGATAAAATCTTTTTCATAAATAACTCTCCTTAATAAATAGAATTTATTTTACATATATAAGACGATTGAGAAGGCGTTTTGGTTCGTTTTTTATAAAAGAAGCGGATAAATTGTCTTTTTGCTTGACAATTTGTCCGCTTTGTTATGCTTTTGCAAATTCAGATTTGATGAAGTTAATACTATACATACCGCCGCTGATATCGGTTAGTTTATCTTCAAGTGCTTCCTGATATGCTTCTTTGACTGAAAAAGTTATTTTAACATTGTCTGCAAATTCTGTATTGAAAATATTAGCATTGAATTCCGACAGCATTGTATTCATTCTTTCATAGAAGCTGTAATCAACAGTTGTTTCAAGAATGCTGCACTGAGCCATTGTTATGATATTGCCCGATTCAAGCGCAATCTTTGAAGTGTGGGAATAAGCGCGAACGAGTCCGCCTGCACCGAGAAGCGTTCCGCCGAAATATCTTGTTGCAACAACGCATACGTCAACAATTCCCGCTTTCAGAATTACATCAAGAACGGGAACACCCGCTGTTCCGCTCGGTTCTCCGTCATCACTGCAGCGCTGAATATTGTTTTCCCTTAAAACAAAGGCAGAAACATTATGGGTTGCATCCCAATGCTTTGATTTAATTTTATTTATAAAAGCCTGAGCCTCTTCCTGAGTTTTAACGGGACAAACATATCCGATAAATCTTGATTTCTTTTCAATAAAAAAATCAGAAGCTTCATTTTCAACTGTTTTATATTCCAACATAATTCCTCACAACGAAAAACAAAGGCAACAGAATTACTCTGCTGCCTATTTTACTGCATATCTTACGCCTTCTTAGCGATTCTCTTGTTGAATCTGTCTACACGTCCGCCTGTGTCAACAAGCTTCTGCTTACCTGTGAAGAAAGGATGGCATTTAGAACAAATATCAACTCTCATATCGCCCTTAGTGCTCTTAGTTTCATATGTTGCACCGCAAGCGCATCTAACAGTACATGTTTCGTATTTAGGATGAATTCCGTCTCTCATAAAATTTCACCTCGCTTATTGTCTTAACGCAAAACATTATAACAAAGAGTATTATAAAATGCAAGACTTTTTTTAAATTATTTGTAAATGCACTCTTTACCGAGCGAAAATGAATACAACATTGCCTCTTTAACGGGCTTTTTCAGCGTTTTTGAAATGGCTGATTTATAAAATGCAATCTGTTTTTTATAAAGTTCAAGAAGCTCCTCTTCACTTTTAACATAATCGGTTTTATAATCAACCAAAACGAGTTCGCCGTTTTCTTCAAAAACGCAGTCCGCAATTCCCTGAATGAGAATTTTATCATCATAGGAAGTGTTTTCAATTTCGTTTGCAGGAACAAATGAAGCAACCTTGATTTCACGGTATATTCTGTCGCTTTCAAACATTCTTCTTGCAAATTCACCGTCAAAGAAAGCAGTAAGCTTTTCCCTGCTAAGAGATTCAGCCTGAATATCGCTGAGATACGATAAATCAACAAGTCTTCTTATTTCATTTTCCAAATCGTTCTTAGCATTTTCATAGTCACAGTACTGCATAAAGGTGTGCATTGCTGTTCCCTTTTGTGCAGCAGTCAGAGAAGAATCCGAAAGAAATGCAGGCTTAGACTTTGCAAAATACTTGTATCCCCTGTCTCTTTCATCAAGCTCGGAAGCAGAACGCTTTGAACTGAATGCCGAAAGTTCGCTTCTTTCATAACTGAATGAGAGCTTTTCACTGATTGCTTCAACTGTTTCGCGGTTACTCTCAGCTGCTGTTTCTTCAACAGTTTCAGGCTGAGATTCATCATTGGCGAATTCAATGCTTAAATCAAAATTGGTTGAATTATTGAATTCAACATTGCTCTCGCAGAGCTCTCTGAGCTTTTCACCGTCTTTATGTATTAAAGCCGTCATCAAAAGCAAATCCGCGTCACAGCTTGTATGTTTAACAACTATCGGTGAAATATATCCTCCTGCGATTTTCTTAGATAAATTATTTATTCTTGTTGCAGGATTTGAAAGAGATACAAAGCTTATGAACTGCTCTTTAGCACGAGTTACAGCTACATATAGAAGCCTGAGATTTTCACTCATTGAAGCGCATGAATTAATATTCTTTATGCATTCATACTGGAGTGAATTATATCTTATCAGTTGTTCTTCATCATTGATTTTTAATCCGATTCCTTTTAGATAATTCATAAGAACCAAATCTTTTAAATCGTCGTTGTTATATCTGTGAGCAGTTGAAGCAAAAATAACAATGGGGTATTCAAGTCCCTTTGATTGGTGAACAGACATAATTGAAACGCAGTTTTCTTCACTGTGAACAACGCTTGCGCTGTCAACATTCATCTTTGATGAGATAATCGAATCAATATAACGCATAAACGCTGTTATCCCGACATTGTCGCCGCTGTCAAAGCGATTTGCAATTTCAAGAAGCTTTAAAACATTGAGTTTTCTTTGTTCTGCATTGCCCATAGCACTTATCACTGAAAGATAAGAAGTGCTGCTAATTATCAGTCTTAAAAAACTTTCAACACTCATAGACGCAGCATATTTTCTGTACTTTTCAAGGTCATCAAGAAATGTTTTAAAATTATCCTTACATCTGCTTATTGAAGCAAAAAGGTTTTCGTTTGAATGCTCAACTCTCGCTTTAGCAATTTCGTCGGCGGAATAACCGTAGAAAACGGACATAAGAGTTGCAAGAAGCGAAACATCCCTTGTGGGATTATCAATTGTTCTGAGCAGATTAACAAGAACGGAAACTTCGTTATTTTCAAAAAGATTTGTTCTGTTATTTGCAACAACGGGAATTGAATACTCGCTGAACACCTTTGTAAAAACAGGCATTCTGTTTTTAGGTGAGCGAAGAAGAACGGCAAAATCAGAAAATTGAATATCCCTGTATTCATTATCTCCGCATTTTATCTGTTCTTTTGCTTCAATTTTCTGTAGTATCAATCTTGCAATCGCGCGTGCTTCAAATTCATCTGTATCCTCTTTTTCAGGAGTCTGAACAATGTTGAGCTGTGCACTTGGGACACCGTTTTCGGCATAATCTGCACCGCAATTCAGATATTCATCAGAATTATATTCAAGCTCGCCAATTCTTCTGCTCATAAGATTGGAGAAAAGAAAATTTGTATAGTCGCAAATGCCCTTTCTTGAGCGGAAGTTTTTATCAAGAATTATCTTCTGATTTATGCTGCTTGAATAGTTCTGATATTCATTAAATGAATCTTTTTTATCATTGAAAATTGACGGCATTGCAAGTCTGAAACGGTATATGCTCTGCTTTATATCGCCAACCATAAATCTGTTTTTGCCGTTTGAAAGCATTTTGAAAAGAGTATCCTGTGCCGAATTGGTGTCCTGATACTCATCAACAAGAATCTCATAAAAGCTGTTTTTATATTCTTTCGCAAGGTCGGTGCTTATAATTTCGCCGTCCTTCTTATAAAACAGCAAATCAATTGCAAAATGCTCTATATCCGAAAAAGAATACGCATTGATTTCATTTTTCATCTCAAGCATTTTTTGATTGTATTCATTAACTATATTGCAAAGATATTTAAGCTTTGGATAGAGGTATTCATTGTCTTTTTTATACTCATCTGCGGTGCAGAGAAGAAGCTTTTTGATATCACCGAAAACATCTTTGTACTGAGCTCTGCGGTTGCTTACAAGCTGTTTAGCGCATCCGCAATAGCCTTTTGGTGAGCGAGGCATATTGTGAAATTTAACGCTTTCAATACATGCCTTCATTTCATCCCAAGATGAATCACCAAGCTTTTCAACATCCTCCAAAATCTGAAAATCGGTTTCAAGAAGTTCAGTGTATTTGTCTGCCATCTCATCGGTTGAATCAATTGAACTCAGGCAATCGTCAATTAAGCCTTTTAAGTATGATACCCCGTATTCAATTTCAGAAAACACATAGTCTTTTAATGTGCTGTTCTCAATGGATATTTCGGGATTGTAAAGCTCACACATCTCATCAAGCCAATCAAAAGGAAACGCCTGAGCTGAAATGTAATTCTGGATTTTCTTTACGGTTTTGATTAAATCATCATCGTTCTTCGCTGCCGAAAGAAGCTCAACAAGAGCTTTGAATTCATCATTCTCACTCTGATAATGGCTTTCAATTATTTCATTAATTGCATTATCCTCAATCAACATTTGCTGGGATTCATCAAGAATTGAAAAATCCTGGGAAATATTTAGTTTAAAAAAATTTTCGCGGACAAGATTTATGCAAAATGAGTCAATAGTGCATATCTTTGCTGTCGGCAAAAGATTAAGCTGATTAATTGCCCGTGAATTATTCGGTTCTTTTTTTATGATTTTATAGAGTGCTGCGGATATTCTGTTTTTCATTTCTGCAGCTGCGGCGTTTGTGAACGTAACAACCAAAAGCCTATCAATTCCCGCGTCAAGCGTTTCATCCATGATAAGCTTTATAACACGTTCAACAAGAACAGCGGTCTTGCCCGAGCCTGCGGCAGCGGAAACAAGAATATTGCTGTTTCTTGCGTCTATTGCATTTTGCTGCTGCGCGGTCCAATCAGGCATTTTCGCTCTCCTTTTCGATTATTTCAAGTGCTTCGGTATTTTTTATATCCTCAAGCTCTTTCATAGTTATTTCTTTTCTGTTTTTGCAGATATCACTGTAGTCGCAGTATTCACAGGTGTGATTATGGTTTTTTCCGTCTATCGGATTCTGAGCTATGAAACCGCTGTGAAGCTGAGCGCCCATTTGCTTAATTAACAAATCAATTTTCTTTGAAATGGCGCCGAGCTGTGCTGCTGAAACAATATTACCGCTGTATCCGTCTTTTTCGGAATACTTAACAGGAATGTATTTGCCCTTAAGTTCCCTTTCCATATGGGGAGCAATTTCATTTTCTTCATCATTAAGAACAACACCCTTCATTTTGAAGTCAGTGTTTTCTTTTTTAGCGATTTCAGATGTGCTGTTTCTGTCAAGACTGTATACGCTTCTTGCAGAGTGCATATATAATACACCGCTCGAAACGCCGCTGTATTCTCCGTTACTCTGTGCAAGGGTGAAAAGATAAATAAACATCTGAAGATTGAGTCCGTTTATAATATCAGAAATCTGAAATTCCTTGCTTCCGGATTTATAATCAACAACCCTTATGTATTTTCTGCCGTTCTTTTCAAAAGTGTCAACCCTGTCAACAGCGCCTTTAATTCTTATGCTTCCGCCGTCATCAAGATTGATAATCCTGGACTCAACCTCTTCACCGTCACCGATTTTCAGTTCAAATGCTTTTGCTTCAAAGTCGGACTGAGAGAATTCCTCTTTAAGTCTTTCAACAACAAAAACAATCATTTTTGAAAGGCGCATAAATTGATATCTGAATCGAGGAGTAAATTCATCGGAATTGCCCATTTTACCTGTCATATATTCTTCAAGAGCACTGTTTACAAGAAGAACAATCTCGTCTTTTGACAATTCGGAAAGTCCCCTGCTTCCCTTTTGTTTTATTATTGTTTCAAGAACGAAGTGAATAACCGTTCCCGTCTGCATCGGGTCCATCTGAGCCTTCATAAGCGGTCTTGCATTCAAACCGAATTTGCAGAAATATCTGAATGCACAGTTAAAGTAATCCTCTATTCTTGAAGCAGAAAGATACATATCATTTTTAAACAGCTTCTTTGCAAGCTCTTTATCACTCAAATTTATTTCTTTATTATCAACAAGTCTTTCAACTGCACTGAGTCTTGAGGAATAGTCATAATTATTTGAAAAATATTCCTTAAGAGAAGCTATGAACTCGCTGTTTTCGTTATAATGCGAAGCAAGAATTTCAAATGCGTTTTCCCTGCTCTGAATATCATCAAGAGTTTTTTCAACACTTGAAGTTTTAACTGTTAAATTAACAAAAACACTCTGAAGTCCTCTGACTATTATTGATTCATTGCTCTTTTCTCCGCCTGAAATATACGAAACAAATAGCTTATCCTTTGCAGAAGAGAGCGCCATATATGCAAAATAAAGTTCCTGTGCATTGAGCGCCGCCCCATAGGAATAGAGCTTGAAATCATTATTAATGAGCGACACTCTGTCGCTTTCACTGAGAAGGCCTGCAGAAGTAACGCTCTGCGGGAATTCGCCCTCATTAGCGCCTAAAATGAAAATTATCTTTGGATTATCGCATCTGATTCTATCAGCGCTGCCTATCTGAACATTATCAAGCCCTGCGGGAATTGTTCCCAAATCCTCATTTGAAATCATCAGTGAAAAGAGCTTGTAATAATCTTTAAGGCTGATTGTTTCGTCTTTGCCTGTTAATGCAAGTTTATCAAGGATTTCCATAAGCAAATCCCAGATTCTTTCCTGTTGAAGTGAAAGATGGGATTTTCCGTTTTCTTCAAGTGAGATTGCAAGTTCCTTTAGCTTTTCATCGGCTGATAAATCTATTAGTGCATAGTATAACGCTTTGCAGATTTTTTCTGTATCTGCCATTGAACATCTCTTTTTGAATTTAAGAATTACATCAATTATGTACTTTCTGCTTTTATTCAGCTTTTCAAGCTCAAACTTATCTTTTTCGCTTAGTTCCTCGGCAAATCCTCGGGGAGATTCCGTGAACTCATTTTTCCACTTGCTACCGCTAATGTTCCAGACAAAAGCATAGTTCTCAAGCTTATTAATTTCGTCATCACCGAGCTTTGTAAGCCCTGTTTTAAGCATTGAAAAAATGTCTTCACTCCTGAGAGAATAGATAACCGACCTCATAAGGAAGTTAACAAGCATGATTAAAGGCTGAGATGATATACTCTGTCTGTCATCATTGAAATACGGAACATTATATTTGTCAAATGAAAACTGCAGTTCGCTCTGATATTTATTCAAATCCCTGCAAATAACTGTTATATCCTTTGCACGGTATCCTATTCTTAAAAGCTTTGAAATCTCTTTTGCAGTGTTATCACATTCGTCACTGATGTTTTTTGCACTGAACAGAGAAATGTTATCAGGAATTTTTTCAATTTCACAGCTAATACTTGAAAGTGCGAATTCCTCAACCGCCTTCAGTTCATCGTTCTGAGCTCTTTTATTACCCGATAAAACAATCTCTTTTCCTATGTCACATCCGATTTTTTCAGCTACACCCCTGAGTATGCCAATATTCGTGTTGACATATGAAAACAGACTGTTATCTTCACTGAAATCATTATCCGTGCAAAAAGATATATAAACCTCATTTGCCTGTTTTAGTATTACTTCAATTATCTTATATTCCTGAGCAACAAAGCCCGAAAAGCCGTCAATAAAGACGGTTTTATTTTCAAAATAATCAATACCAATTAACTTATTGTAAAGTCTTGTTAATTCATTTTCGCTGTCGAAGTATTCGCCTTCAATAAGCGAATCATATGCGTCAATGATAAGAGCGATATCCTTCAGCTTCAAAGAGAGCATTTCTCTGTCAACCTTTTCACTTGCCTGAAGAATATCATCAACAAAAACCCTGCACGATTTCATTTCATCATAAATCTTCAGGGCATTATTAATAAATGAATTACTATCGCAGTTTTTGTCAAACAAAACAAGGCTGTCCGAAACAGTTTGGATAGCCTTTTTCATCATAACGGCACGAGCTCCCTTTGTTAAAACCGGGAGCTTGTCACCGCCGTATATTCTTGATATTTCATTTGAAAGGCGCGAAAACGAAAGGTTTGAAACACGGTTAATTCTGCTCTCGCCCAAATCTGATAAAAGTCTTCTTTCGGATATGAAAGAAAACTGTTCCGGTGTTAAAAGAATAACATCTTCATTGCCATTTTCAACAATATTCTTGATTTTTGAAAAAACAAACTCGGTCTTACCGCTGCCCGCTCTTCCAAGAACAAGATTAAGCATATTTACTCCTCCGGTTTGATTAATCCTTCATTCATCATCCTTGTATGTGCTTCAAGCATAAATTCATACATCGGTCTTGCAATATCAAATGCAAGTTTCATTTCGTTGATTAGCTCGGGTGAATTAATGCGCTGCATATCAAAACCGTTATAGTAAAACTGAAAGTTTTTTGCTAGCAAAAACGGTTTTAATTCTTCAGGCGCATCGGGATAGGTTTCTTTTTTATAATAGTCACTGCATGAAAATGAAAAGCCAGCGTCCGAGCACGCTTTAACAGCTTCTATAAATCTTTTCGGCTGTTCCATAATCATTTTATGAAGAACTCTGATATTAGCCGCTCTCCAGGTCCAGAGAACAAGGCCGTAGCCGTATGAATCAGGATAAAACTCAAAATAATAAAACGGAGCTTCGGGGTACTGCTTTTTATACCTTCTGAAGAAAACCCACATATTCTCCCTGTATTTCATTTTAGAGCGATGACCTCTTGTGTCCCTTGCAACTCTTGAAACAGCACGCACCGGGTCGAGATACATCTTATCATCAATATCATAAAGCAAATCGGATAAATCAAGAACCATTTGCCTTAAAGGAATGGTTATACCCTGTTTTATCTCTTCCTTATGTTCCTCATAAAACGGCTTTGAATCGTTAAATCGGTTAATACAAAGCAGTTCAATACTTTGCGGGGATATTCCTTTATAATTAATCTCCATTATATTCCCTTCAATAATCCTTTATTTAACATCTGCTGTGCCGCAAGAAGCGCACAGGTTTTTGCGCTGTGAAAGTTCAAACCGCCCTGAATCCATGCATAAAACGGTTCCCTGATTGGTGCATCGGCAGAAAGCTCAATTGATGAGCCGAGTGTAAATGCACCAGCAGCCATAACAACCTTGCTGTCGTAACCCGGCATATCCCATGGCTCAGGAAGCAAAAAGCTGTCAACAGCACTTCCGCTTTGAACTCCCTGACAGAAAGCAACAAGACTTTCTTCGTTTTCAAGTCCGAGTGACTGAACAATATCGGCTCTTTTTTCATTGTATTTCGGTGTTACATTGTAGCCAAAATTTTCATATAAAGCGGAGATAAAAACAGCAGCTTTGAGCGCTTCACCAACTGTATGCGGTGCATAGAATAGCCCCATATAAAGCTCTCTGTTCATTCCAAGAGTTGCACCGACCTCTTTTCCGAGACCCGGAGTTGTCAATCTGTATGAACACTTTTCAACAAGGTCGTGTCTGCCCGCAATATAACCGCCCGTTCTTGCAATTCCGCCGCCTGCATTTTTTATAAGCGACCCTGCAATTAAATCTGCACCGACTTCGCAGGGCTCTTTTTTCTGCACAAATTCACCGTAGCAGTTATCAACCATTACAATAACATCGGGATTTTGCTCTTTTGACAATTTAACTATCTTTTCAATTTCTTCAACAGTGAGCGAAGGTCTTAATTCATAGCCTCTGCTTCGCTGAATATAAACCATAGTTGTGTCATTATTAACTGCAGCTTCTATAGCGTCATAATCAGGCTTTTCATCCTTTAACGGCACTTCGCTGTAGTTAACTCCGAACTCCTTTAAAGAGCCCATTTCAGAGCCCTTTATTCCTATAACATTATGAATTGTATCATATGGAGTTCCTGTTACGCTAAGCATATTGTCACCGGGACGCAGAACACCGAATAATGCAACGGCAAGGGTATGTGTTCCGCAGGTGAAATTATGGCGTACAAGTGCGTCCTCAGCTCCGAAAACCTGCGCCCAAACTTTGTCGAGCGTTTCTCTTCCGCTATCACCATAGCCATAACCTGTTGAAGATGCAAAATTCATTTCACTGATTCTGTTATCAATAAAAGCTTTTTGCACCTTATTCTGATTATATTCTGTTATATCGTCAATAATTGAAAACTGCTCACTGCACATTTTCAATGCGTTATTTGAAGCATTTTCAATTCTTTCATCAATTTCGAAAAAAGGATTCATCTGAACATTCTCCATTTTCCTGTATCTTTAAATCCAAGTCTTTTATAAAAGCTTTCGTTCATTCCGTCATCACGCATCAAATATATTGTTCCCTTAACATCATTCATTATATATGAAACAAGAATTGAGCCGAAGCCGTTATTTCTGTATTCATTTTCAGTTCTGACAGCGCTGAGTATAGAATAACCGTCAGCAATGGAAGATAATATACCTGAGGAAACAATATTATCATCTTTAATCAGCGTGTATGCTTTTGCTGTGCCATGGCGAATTCTGTGGCTTATATCAACATACCATGCTTTGAAATCCTGGGAGTTATAATCAATGAAATTATATAAATCCATAAGCTTCGGATATTCGTCCACAACAGTATCGCCAAGAGAAAGCTCAATCTTTTTTTCACTTTGCATAATTATTCCCTCATCAAATTTCGGGAAGAGTTCTGCCTCATCACTGCAAAGTATGCTTGAATAACCTGAAAGCAAAAGAAACTGAGCAATTTCCTCTTCATCAAATCCGTCATCAACACTGAGAGTGTAGTCTCCGTCAAGCTTACTCATTATGGCAGTGGTCTTGCCGTCGAATCTCTGTGCATAAAAAACTGCAAAAGGATATGAGCAGCCGTAAGCTTTAATAAGAGCAAGTATTCTTATTGTGAAAATATCCCTTTTATCCCAGGACAAAAGCTCGCTGATATCGTTAATTCTTTCAATCATAAATTTTTTCCATAATTTTCAAAAGAAGTTTTTCTGTGTTATCAATATCCTCTTTTTTTACAACACTTGAAGCACTGTGAATATATCTGCAAGGAAGTGAAATCGCACAAACTCTGCTACCTTTTCCGCTTGTCTGAATAGAGCCCGCATCATTTCCGCCTGCAATTGCAGTTTTTGTCTGAACGGGAATGCCGTTTTCTTGTGCAGTGTTCATCGCAAGATTGTATAATTCTCTGTCATATATAGTTCTTCTGTCCATATATGAAACGACCGGTCCGTCGCCTGCACAGCAAACCCTGTCGCCGCCTTTTACCCCGTCAAGGTCTGATGCGGTTGTTGCTTCAACAATTATTGAAATATCGCTCTGAACCTGATATGAAGTGCATTTTGCGCCTCTTAAACCAACCTCTTCCTGAACATTGAAACAAAACTGAGTATCGTATTCAAGCTCGCTTTGAATCATTCTTATTAAGAGCATACAGCCGATTCTGTCATCAAGTGCTTTTGATTTAATAAAACCGTCACCGAATTCATAGTAATCGCTTTCAAAATAAGCAAAATCGCCAACACTGATAGCTTCTTCAGCCTCAGCTTTTGATGTTGCGCCGATATCGATTAACAGCTTATTAATTGCAGGTGCAGTTTTTGCTTCTTCATCACTGAGAAGATGAAGCGCTTTGTCGCCAATTACGCCTTTAACTCCGTTGATATCAACAACTTTGTCAAGACAGACACGCCGGTCAATTCCGCCTACTGCAGAAAACTTGAGATATCCCTCATCCGTTATCTCGGTAATAATGAATCCGACTTCATCCATATGTGCATTAAAGCACACTTTCTTATTCGGAGATTTTCTGCCCTTTTTATACGCAATTATTGAGCCGAGAGCGTCAACCTGATAATCACAGTAATCCTTAATTTGCTCAATAATATATTCTCTTACTCTGCTTTCGTCACCCGATGTTCCGTTTATTAAACACAAATCCTTAAGCATTTACTTCACCCACTCTCTTTTTGATATAAGCTGAAATGAGTTTAGCAACACTTTCAACATCCTTTGTGTCGACAATTTCAATCGGAGAATGCATATACTTTTCGGGAATAGAAATGAGTCCCGTTCTGATTCCGCTTTCACTTATTGAAATTTCATCGGCGTTAGTTCCCGTGCGATTTCCGCCCATAACTTCAAGCTGATAAGGGATATTGTTTTCCTTTGCAGTTTCAATAAGGCTTTTTGACATTTCATTATCAAGAATCGGAGCAATGCCAATCATTGCGCCCTTGCCGAGTTCCTTGCATTCGCTTTTATCACATAAAGGAGAATAACCGAAAGAAACATCAACCGCAATAGCTTCATCAACATTTTTTGCAAATGGTCCTGTTTTTGACCCTGTCATTCCCGTTTCTTCCTGAGATGAGAACATTGCGGTTATTTTAGCGTCAACATCTTTCAGTTCTTCAAGTGCAAGAATAATGGAGGCAATTCCGCATCTGTCATCAAGAACACTTGCTGAAATCTGCGTTCCGAGGAGCTGAGTAAAATTGCGCTTAAAGGTTACTCTGTCACCGAGTGAAACAAGCTTTTTGGCAACTTCTTTATTCAATCCGATATCAACTGAAACTTCTTCAATTTCAACAACCTTTTTCTCGTCACCGTCTTTTTGAAGATGTGGCGGAATTGTAGAAATAATGCCTTCAACTTCACCGCTTTCAGTCCAAATGCTGACTTCGCTTGAAAGCAGCATTCTTGAATCTATTCCGCCGCATTTTGCTATCTTAATAAAACCGTCGTCACTTATATCGGTAACAATCATACCGATTTCATCAAGATGAGCGTCAAGAAGAAAATGATATCCTTCACCAAATGTGCAGAATACATTGTTCATTTTATCGATGCTGACTTCTCCGTATTCTTTGAGCATATCAGCTAACAGCTCGGTTATACTTTCTTCTGCACCGCTTACGCCGACAGCCGAGGTCAGTTTATATAATAGTTCTTTTGTGTTTAAATCAGTCTTCAAAATTATTTACCAGTTCCTTAAATTTTCTTCCTCTGTATTCGAATGTTTTAAATTGGTCAAACGCAGGACATGCAGGACAGAGAGAAACAATATCTCCGCTTTGCGCTTCTTCTTTTGCAATATTCAAAGCATTTTCAAGCTTATCTGTCATAACAACCTTAAGTCCGCTTTCTTCAAAGCGCGGATTGTTTCTTACAGCGTCATATATTCTGTTTGCTGTTGTTCCGTTTAAAACAAGAACCTTGCAGTATTTAAGAATATAGGGCACCATTTCTGTTAAATCATTGCCTTTATCCGAACCGCCCATAATAACAATAATCTTCCTGCCAAAAGCCTTGAGCCCGCTTATTACTCGCGATGGTGAGGTTGCAATTGAATCGTTATAGTACTTAACGCCTTTAAATTCACGGACAAATTCAATTCTGTGTTCAACACCGCCGAAAGTCTTGGCAATTGTTTTTATTGTTTCGGGCTTGACATAACCCCAGACAGCAGAAATTGCAGTACAGTAGTTTTCAATATTATGGTCGCCTGGGATTACAATGTCGTCTTTGTTCATTATCAGCGTTTTTTCACCATTTTCAGCATAGAAAATATCACCTGACTCAGTATCCATAAATGCGCCGTTTTCAACGGAGTGCTTGATTGAGAATTCATAAAGCTTACCACGCACATCATATCTCATATCGTGATAAACTCTGTTTCCGATTGAATAATCACAGTCAGCGTTTAAAACAGTTCTCTGCTGAGCATTCTGATAAATTAAAATATTTCTCTTTGCATCAACATATTCATCAAGCGAAATATGATGGTCCTGATGAGTGCACTCAATATTGGTTACAACTGCAACATCAGGCTTATTCTTAAGATTACCCATTGTTAAAAGCTGGAATGAGGAAAGCTCAACTACAGCAATATCATTTTCAGTGATTTCATCAAGCTCGGGCATAAGCGCTTTGCCGATATTACCGCCGAGGAATACTCTGTTACCCTCTGCTTCAAGCATTTTTGAAATGAGAGTTGTTGTGGTTGTTTTTCCGTTTGAGCCCGTTACAGCAAAAATCTTACAGGGACAGTATTCAAAGAAAACCTCCATCTCGGTTGTAACCTTCTGTCCCCTTTCAATACACTGACCAACCCAATCATTCTGAAACGGAAGAATACCGTGGGAGCGGAAAACAATATCCATTTCGGGCAGTATATCAAGATAGTTTTCACCTAAGGAAAATTTAACTCCGAGCGCTTCAAGCTCATCGCATACTTCTTTTCCTATATATTCCTTATCCCTCTTATCGCAGGCATAAACATCAATGCCGTGCTGTGCTAAAAACTTTGCGCAAGGTGTGTTAGCAACGCCCATTCCGACAAGAGCGACCTTTTTGCCCCTTAATGTTTCAATATACTTTTCTGCTTGGTTCATAGTGTACTCCTTTTAATGCACTGAAAAAGTTCCATTTTTTAAATCATTTATATTAAAGCTTTTCATTTTTTCTTCGAGTTCATACTGAAATTTCAATTTTTCAAGTCCGATATATTCATCATTAATCGGAACTTCACAATTCAGAATATAATTTGCAGTCATCTGCTGACATTTAGTTGGATATAATCCCTGAAAATAAACTCTTCCTTTTGTAACGTCAACAATTGCAACAGTGAATTTCAATTGGTTTTTTCTTCCCATTGCGGTAACCGCTTTTGAAAGCGAAAGCGCGTCTTCTTCAACAGATGAACAGATAAAAGCAACAACGCAGTTCCCTTTTCTTCTGAGATTTCCGACTGTTACATCATAAATAGCCGAATCGAGGTAAGCTACAACATCGCTTTTTTCAAGCTCATCAATGCAGACTAAATACATAAACTCCTTGCTTTTCAGCGCTCTTGCGTCAAAAGGAAGTTCAGAGAGCTCAAGATTTCTTTCAAAGCCGAAACCGTTTTTTATTAAATCTTCAGAAACCGCTTCAAAATATGAATCAACCTCGTTTTCATTCCTTGCTGTTAAATAGTAACCGAAGTCGTTTATCTCATGCCATACATCATTTAAAAACAGTTCAACTTTTGAGTATTTCGAATAAAAATATAAAACCAGTACGAGTGAAATAATAACAAGAATATCACAGGTGTAATTCAAAACGGTTGCAACAGCTGAATTTGAAACCGCAGGTGCAATGCCTATATAAGCAAAGAGGAAAACTGCCGTTACGATAACGAATATCCTCATTACACTTTTAACTTGTTGTAGTTTTTTTCTTACTTCATCCATTATTTTATCATCTCTTTGAATTCTTCTTCGCTTATTACGGCAACTCCGAGCGCGTTTGCTTTTTCGAGTTTTGAACCCGCTTCGCTTCCAGCCAAAACATAATCGGTTTTCTTTGAAACACTCGATGAAGTCTTTCCGCCGTAGCTTTCAATAATCTTCGATGCTTCACTTCTCTTAAAGCTTTCAAGAGTTCCGGTTAAAACAAATGTTTTGCCTTCAAATCTGTTATCTTTAATTACCGTCTTTGAAACAGTATTAACGCCCACAGCTTTAAGCTCTTCAATAAGCTCAGCGGCGCTTTCGGTATTAAAGAAATCAACAACCGCTTCAGCCATTATTTTACCATAACCTTCGATATTTAAGATATCTTCAACAGAAGCATTCATAACAGCATCAATACTTTTGAATTCATCGCTTAAAAGCTTTGCAGCTTTTTCACCGATATGGCGTATACCAAGAGCAAAAATGAGTTTACCCAAGTCATTCTGCTTTGATTTTTCAACACTGTTAATAATGTTGTTTGCGCTTGTTTCCTTAAAGCCTTCAAGCTTTGCAATTTCATTTTTATCAAGATGGAAAATATCCGAGGTTTTATTAATCATTCCCTCATTAACAAAGGTTTCGATAATGGAAGGACCTAACCCTTCGATATCCATCGCATCCCTTGAACAGAAGTGAATAAGATTTCTCAGAAGCTGAGCAGGACATTCGGGATTGATACAACGAATTGCTGCCTCGCCTTCTTCACGGACAATTCTCTCTCCGCAGGACGGACAGATTTCGGGGAAAATATAGTTCCCTTCTGAATTCTTTTCGTTAACGCAAAGAACCTCGGGGATAATATCTCCCGCTTTTCTGACAGTTACAATATCACCGATATTAACGCCTTTTTCATTAATGAAATCCTGATTATGGAGCGTGGCTCTTGAAACTGTTGTTCCTGCAAGATGAACGCTTTCAAGAACTGCAGTCGGAGTTAATACTCCCGTTCTGCCAACTGCGATTTCTATATCAAGAAGCTTTGTTTGCTTTTCTTCGGGAGGATACTTGAATGCAACAGCCCATTTGGGAAACTTTGATGTTGATCCGAGAATTTCCCTTTTTGAAAAATCGTCAACCTTTATTACTGCGCCATCGATATCAAATTCAAGCTCTCCTCGTTTTTCGCCGATAGCTTCAACACATTTGAATGCTTCTTCAATACCTGAAACTCTTTCATAAAACGGAACTGTTTTAAAGCCGAGCTCTTTAAGAAAATCAAGGCTCTGCTTGTGTGAATTAATCTCGGCACCCTCAACTTGCTGAATATTGAAAACAAATATATCAAGTCCTCTTGATGCAGCAACCTTGCTGTCTTTTTGTCTGAGTGAGCCCGCAGCCGCATTCCGCGGATTTTTAAAGGGCTTTTCATCATTGAGAAGCTGACGGTCAACAACCTTTTCAAAGCTCTTTTTGGGCATATATACTTCGCCCCTGACCTCAATATAAGGCAGAGCTTTTTTTAGTTTTAGCGGAACAGAGTGAATAACTCTTAAATTACCGCTGACATCCTCGCCGACATCACCGTCGCCCCTTGTTGAGCCTCGGAAGAATTCACCGTTTACATATTCCAGAGAAACCGAAAGACCGTCTATCTTCGGCTCAACAACGTATTCAGCCGAACCAACGCCCTCGGTTACTCTTTTATCGAAATCAAGTATTTCATCCTTTGAAAAAGCGTCCTGCAAGCTTTCCATTCTTACGGTATGCTCAACGCTTTCAAAGGAGTTATCAGCCTTTCCGCCGACTCTTTTCGTCGGAGAATCAATGCTGTCGTATTCAGGATACTTTTCTTCAAGAGCCTTTAGCTCCCTCATCATCATATCATATTGATAATCCTCTATTTCCGGTGCATCATCGATATAATATCTATCCGAATGATATCTGAGCTGGGCTCTTAAATCATTTATCTTTTTTTCAATGTCGTTCATTTAATCACCAATACAATATTATTTAAGTGCAACGGGAGGGCACAGAGACCCTCCCCTACCTAATTAATAAGTGAATTTATGGAAAACTTTCTTTCCTTTTTTAACAGTTACACCGTCCTTAAGTGCATCGGCGTCAACACTTGCAAACACATCTGTTATCTTTTCGCCGTTAACGGATACACCGCCCTGCTGAATAAGCCTTCTGCCTTCGCCATTTGACTTAATAAGTCCTGCCTTAATCATCATTGATAGAACAGTGATTTTGCCGTCCTCAAGCTCAGATTCATCAATCTGTGTTGATGGCATATTTGAATCATCAGCACCCTGTGAGAAAAGTGCTCTTGCAGCCTGCTGAGCCTTATTTGCCTCTTCTTCACCGTGAACAAGATTTGTGAGCTCAAATGCAAGAATTTCTTTAGCTCTGTTAAGCTCGCTGCCTTCCCAGCTTTCCATCTTTCTGATTTCATCAAGAGGCAGGAATGTGAGCATTTTAATGCATTTCAAAACATCTGCATCATCAACATTACGCCAATACTGATAGAAATCATAGGGAGAAGTTTTCTCAGGGTCGAGCCATACAGCATTACCTGCGGTTTTACCCATTTTTCTGCCCTGTGAGTCGGTCAAAAGAGTTATTGTCATTGCGTGAGCATCTTTGCCGAGCTTTCTTCTTATAAGCTCCGTTCCGCCGAGCATATTGCTCCACTGGTCATCTCCGCCGAACTGCATATTACAGCCGTAATTCTTGAAGAGATAATAAAAGTCATAGCTCTGCATTATCATATAGTTAAACTCTAAGAAGGATAAGCCCTTTTCCATTCTCTGCTTATAGCATTCAGCTCTGAGCATATTATTAACGGAAAAGCATGCGCCGACCTCTCTTAACAGTTCAACATAATTGAGCTTGAGAAGCCAGTCGGCATTATTTATCATCTGAGCTTTGCCCTCACCGAATTCAATAAAGCGTTCCATCTGATTCTTGAAACATTCGGCATTGTGGTCGATATCCTCGCGGGTGAGCATTTTTCTCATATCTGTTCTGCCCGACGGGTCACCGATCATTGTTGTACCGCCGCCGATTAAAGCAATCGGCTGATTGCCCGCCATCTGCAAGCGCTTCATAAGAGTGAGCGCCATAAAATGACCTGCGGTAAGGCTGTCTGCGGTGCAGTCAAAGCCAATATAGAACTTGGCTTTACCGCTGTTTACCATAGTTCTGATTTCTTCTTCATTAGTTACCTGTGCTATAAGCCCTCTTTCAACTAATTCTTCATATACTCCCATATTAAGTCCTCCGTATGTATGAGATTAATTATTTAGCAATTCCTCTGCTGATTGCAGAAGGTTATCGGTTATTTCAAGTCCGCCCATAATTCGTGCAAGTTCCTGTTTTCTCTGCTCGAAATCAAGCTGACTTACCTGAGTGTATGTGCGCTCATTTTCAAACTTTTTGCTGATTAACATATGACAGTCTGCAAGTGATGCAATCTGAGCTGAATGAGTAACGCATATTACCTGCGTATGATTGCTGACTTCTTTAAGCTTCAAGCCAATCTTTCTGCTTGCTCTTCCGCTGACTCCTGTATCGATTTCATCAAAGATTAATGTTCCGACACTGTCGTTTTTCGCAATAATATTTTTTATAGCAAGCATTATTCTTGAAAGCTCACCGCCCGACGCTATTTTTGAAAGCGGTTTCGGCGGTTCTCCGGGGTTTGTTGAAATCAGAAATTCAATTTTATCGAAGCCGTTGGACGACAAATTGCCTTTTTCAAAATTAACAACAAACTCTATTTTCGGCATGTCAAGAAATATGAGCTGTTCCTTAACATCATTTTCAAGCTTTTTTGCAAGTGCTTTTCTGTAATCAGAAAGCTCCGAGGCAAGGTTGGCTGTTTTTTCAAACAGTCCGTCGTATTCAAGATTAAGCTTTTCAAGCTCTTCTTCAGAATTATCAAAGAGGCGTTTTCTTTCCTTAGCCTCCTCAAGATAATTAATAACTTCCTGTTCACTGTTTCCGTATTTTGAACAGAGATTATAAAGAAGATTCAGCCTTTCCTCAATCATTTCAAGCTCGTTTTCACTGAAATCAATTGATGAAAGCTTTCCTTCTGCAATATCCTTAAGCTGTTCTGAAATATCGTTAACAGAAAATAGCAGTTCATTAATTTTATTAAAATCGCCGTCAAATTCAACAAGCGATTTGATTTCATTTTCTGCAGATGAAGCAAGCCCCTGAATACCCTGGGCTTCCTCATCACCGTTAACAAAAAGTAAAACCTTATTGAGCGCAGTGATAATTTCCTGCGAATTCAGTATGGTTTTCTTTCTGTTTTGAAGGTTTTCTATTTCGCCGACTTTTATATCCGAGCCCTCAATTTCTTTAATCTGATATTCGAGAATTTCAAGCTCTCTGTCTTTAGTATCGGCATCCGCGGTTAAGGCTTTGAGTCTTTTTCGAACAGAAACAAGCTCTTTAAAGCATTCTTTGTATCTATTCAATATTTCGCCGTTGTTCCCCGTCATATCAAGGAATTTATAGTGATAATCGGCATTTAAAAGAGCCTGGGAATCATGCTGTCCGTGAATGTTAACAAGAAGCATTCCGACTTCTTTTAACATTGAAACGGTAACGCTTCTTCCGTTAATCTTGCAGGACGATTTACCCTGGGATGATACTTTTCTTGATATAATCAAAACATCATCTTCATTTGGAATATCAAAATCATCAAGCTTTTTGCAGACATCATTGCTGATTTCTTCAAAGCAGGCGCATACATAAGCACTGTTTGCACCGTTTCTTACAAGCTCCTTTGATGTTCTTTCACCGAGCACGGCGCTGATTGAATCAACAAGAATTGATTTTCCTGCACCGGTTTCACCTGTCAAAGCATTAAATCCCGATGAAAAATCTATTTCAGCTTTTTCAATAACCGCAATATTTTCAATATTCAGGCTTTTAAGCATTTAACATCTTCCTCAACTTATATGCAAAATTCATTGCAACATTTTCATTTATGCAGAGAATAAAAATAGTATCGTCACCCGCAATCGAGCCCAAAACCTCTTCAATGTTCATGGAGTCAATTGCAGCACAAACGGCATTTGCCATTCCCGAAAAGCATTTAATAACAACAATATTCATTGCATAATCAATGCTTATAATTGATTCGTTAAATATTCCGCCCGCGCGTCTCTGAGCATTTTCGTTGCTTCTTTTTCCGGTTGAATAATAGTATTTTCCCTTTGAGGATAATTCCTTTACAAGACGCAGTTCCTTTATATCTCTTGATATTGTAGCCTGCGTTACTTCAAATCCGTATTCGCCGAGAAGTGCCTGAAGCTCTTCCTGAGTTTCAATTTCATTTGAAGATATTATTTCTATTATTTTCGCCTGTCTGCGCTTTTTCATAATCTTATTGCCTTTCGATTATTTTCTTATTGAGTATTTCGTAAAAATTATCGGGTTTGATTTTTATAAGCTTAGCTTTATACTCCGATTTTGAAATGACAATTCTTGATTCATTATCTATCGGTATTGATTCTTTTCCGTCTATTGCAAGGAATGAGTTATTGTGAACATCGCTTTCAATGAATACTTCAAGCTCTTTATCAGAAGAAAAAACAACGCTTCTGTTTAAAAGTGAATGAGGACAAATCGGAGTTACAACAAAGCACGAATTATCAGGACTGACAACAGGACCGCCCGCAGCCATAGAATATGCAGTTGAACCTGTCGGGGTTGAAACAATCATACCGTCAGCTCTTATCTGAGTAACAATTCTGCCTTCGCTGACTACATTAATATCAATCAGTCTTGCAAGCGAACCTCTTGTAATTACAGCATCATTAAGACAATGATGAACGGATACAAGCTCGTTATTGCTGTAAACACAAGCTTTTAGCATCATTCTTTCGTCAACTTCAAACTCACCGCTTCCGAGATTATTAAGAAGTTCGAGTTCATCTTTTTCAAGACCGCTCATAAATCCGAGCCTGCCTGCGTTAATACCGAGAACCTTTTTACCGCTGAGTGACGCCAGTTTAGCAATACTGAGTGTTGTTCCGTCGCCGCCGATAGCTATTGCAAGGTCACACAGCTCCATCATTTTATTCTTTGGAACAAAGGTTACATCCGCGTCAAAAATGTCTTTAAATTTTTCGCTGATATATACTTCTTCACAGAATTTAGAAAGGACGTCAACAGCTTGCTTGGCAATCTGATACACATCGTCTCTGCGTAAATTTGAAAAAACTGATATTTTCATAAAATCACTTGTCCAATTCATTATGAGAGAGATTCACAATCTCACCTGCGTCAACCGATGATTCGATTTGCGCATCGTCGGATTTTTGAATAAATATTAAATATTCTATGTTGCCTTCAGGTCCTTTAATCGGTGAGAAGCTAAGTCCCTTAACCGAAAATCCGTTTGAAACACACATTTGGATAACGCTGCTTACTACATCAAGGTGAACACTTTTATCACGAACAACACCTTTTTTCCCAACCTTATCCTTTCCGGCTTCAAACTGTGGTTTAATAAGGCATACAGCCTCACCTTTATCACCTAAAAGAGTATGCAAAACGGGAAGAATATGTTTGAGAGAAATAAAAGAAACGTCAACACTTGCAAAATCAACAGCATCTTTTACCTGTTCATTTGTTACGTATCTGAAATTTGTTCTTTCAAGATTGACTACTCTTTCATCCGTACGAAGCTTCCATGCAAGCTGTCCGTAACCCACATCAATACTGTAGACCTTTTTTGCGCCGTTTTGAAGCATACAATCGGTAAATCCGCCCGTTGAGGCACCAACATCCATACATATCTTTTCTTCAAGCACAATCGGGAATTCCATCATTGCTTTTTCAAGCTTCAATCCTCCGCGAGAAACATATTTAAGTGAATTTCCGCGAACTTCAAGCTTATCATCGGAAGAAATGGTCATACCAGCTTTATCAGCTTTCTGGTTATTAACATAAACCTGACCCGCCATTATTATTGCTTTTGCTTTTTCTCTTGAAGGAGCATAACCACCTTCAAAAACAGCAACATCAAGTCTGATTTTATCAGCCATTTAGTACCTCTTCAACAATAGAATCACAATCAAGACGGTATTTTTTAATCTGTGCGCCAACACTTGCCTGCTTAACAAATCCGTCGACAGCAACATGCTTAAATTCGGCATCAATACCGTTTTCTTTAAGCATTGAAGCAAAGCAATCGCCAACACCGCCGTCCTTAATTCCCTCTTCGGCAAAAATAATTTTCTTAGCCTTTTTTAGATGTTCCGTCACACTTTCATCAATTGGCTTTATCTTGTTTAGCTTAATAAGGCAAACACTTTCCTTATATTCCTGAGTAAGTTTATTATATGCTTTATAGCATTCACAAAATTCACGAGAATAAGTAATAATTGCCGTTTTGGCATGTTTATCATCACCGAAAACAATGTAATTTTCCTTGTTATATTCATATCCTTCGGGTTTTTCACATTCTTTGCCCCTCGGATATCTGATTGCAACAGCATTCTTCTCTTTATATGCCGCCTGATACAACATTGATGAAAGCTCATCATAGTATGCAGGCGCAAAAACAGTAAGATTCGGAACACTCATAAGATATGCAGTATCAAAAAGTCCCTGGTGACTCTCGCCGTCCTCACCAACAAAACCAGCTCTGTCGATAGCGAAAATAACTTTCAAATCCTGCATTGCAACATCGTGAATAAGCTGGTCATACGAGCGCTGAAGAAATGTTGAATAAACAGCAAAAACAGGAAGCAAACCGTTTCTTGCAAGACCTGCAGAAAATGTTACTGCATGCTGTTCCGCAATACCGACATCAAAGAAACGCTTAGGGAATTTTTTTGAAAACTCACTGAGACCCGTACCCGAAGCCATCGCAGCGGTAACAGCACAGAATCTGAAATCATTTTCCGCAAGATGAATAAGCGATTCACCAAATACGGAAGAAAAGTTGTCGCCCGAGCTTATTGGTTCGCCCGTGTTTATATCAAACTTTCCGATTCCATGGAATTTTGACGGATTCTGCTCGGCAAACTCATACCCCTTGCCTTTAACTGTGTTAATATGAAGCAAAACAGAATGGTTATGTGCCTTTGCAACATTTAGTGCGTCTATAAGCGCATCTAAATCGTGACCGTCAATAGGACCGTAATATCTGAAACCGAGATCTTCAAAGAATGTATTTTTATAAATTCTTTTTCTCAGCTTTTGGTTTACCAATGTGAAAAATGTGGTTATTTTCGAACCGATTAACGGAATCTTTGCAATCAATCGGCTCATTTTTGACTTAAATCTGAAATACTTGGGTGAAGTTCTTATTGTTGTAAGATTTCTTGCGACTGAGCCCACATTTTTGCTTATAGACATTTCGTTGTCGTTGAGAATTACAATAAGATTGCTGCTTTGGTTGCCTGAATTATTCAGTGCTTCATATGCAAGACCGCCCGTAAGAGCACCGTCACCTATAACTGCAATAACCTTGCCCTTTTCGCCCTTAAGCGACTTAGCCTGGGCAAGACCGATTGCAGAAGAAATCGAAGTTGAAGAATGACCCGACGAAAAAATATCGTGCTCACTTTCATTCCTTCTTGTGAATCCGCTTATGCCGTCCTCCTGGCGAAGCGATGAAAAATCATCTTTTCTGCCCGTAAGAATCTTATGAGTATAGCACTGGTGACCAACATCAAAAACAATCTGATCATTCGGCGAGTTGAACACCTTATGAAGTGCAACTGTAAGCTCAACAACACCAAGATTTGAGGCTAAATGCCCGCCTGTTTTTGAAACAGAATCAATCATAAAACTTCGTATTTCAGAACACAAAATATCAAGCTCATCGATATTTAATGATTTTATATCCTTTGGAGAATTAATATTTTCAAGCATCAGCCCACCTCTTTTCATTACATATTTTTACTAAATCAGTTGTTTCTTGACATAAGATAATCCGAAAGAAGAAGCAAGAAATCCCTATTCGGGAAAACATCAAGCTGATTCTTTGCACAAGCTGTGAGTTTTCTTATATCTTTTTCAGCTTTCTTCTCACCAACAAGAGTTACATAAGTTGTTTTATCATTTTTCTCGTCGGAGCCAACAGGTTTACCAAGCTCTTCCTCGTCTCCCTCGATATCAAGAAGGTCATCTTTAATCTGAAACGCAATTCCGAGATAATATGCATATCTTGAAGCTGCTTCAATCATTTTTTCATCAGCACCTGCAGCAATACATCCAAGAATGCACGCTGCTGAAATAAGAGCGCCTGTTTTAAGCTTATGTATTGTGAGAATATCAGTGACTGAAATATCTAAGTTTTCATACTTCAAATCAAGAGCCTGTCCGCCTATCATGCCGCCAACTCCTGCATTCTGAGCAAGAAGACTGATTGCCTTAGTCTTTTTATCATCGCTTAAATCACTGTCGGCAATAAGCTCAAACGCATGTGTTAAAAGGGCATCACCTGCAAGAAGAGCTGTAGCTTGTCCGAAAACAATATGGCAGGAAGGAGCGCCCCTTCTCATATCATCATCGTCCATACAAGGCATATCATCATGAATGAGAGAATATGTGTGAATATATTCAATAGCACATGCAAGCGGAATTGCCTTTCTGTAGTCTCCGCCGCATATTCTGCAGAATTCAAGAACAAGAACAGGACGGAGTCTTTTTCCGCCGTTTGCAAGTGAATAGCGCATTGCTCTGATAACATCCCTCTGACCCTCATCGGTATTCGGCAAGCTGTCTATTATTGCGTCATTAATGATATTAACATATTCATTCATTGTTTTTTTCATTTCAGGTGTGTACATATCAATCAGTCCTTTTCAATTTCCGTTATTTTTTGTTTTGCCTGTGTCAGCATTTTTGAACAAAGAGCAGTAAGCTTTGTTCCCTCTTCAAAAAGCGAAAGCGCCTCATCGAGTTCAATTTCGTTTTTTTCAAGAAGTGATACTATTTCATCAAGCCTTTTTATAGCCTGTTCATAAGTCAAATCATTCATTCTCTGTTACCTCGTTTACAACAGCGCTTATCTGTCCGCCGCTGATTATTACATTAATCTCGTCATTTATGCTTATATCTGAAATGCTTTTAATAACATTATCATTCTTTTTTGTAATTGAATAACCTCTTCCGAGAACTGCAAGCGGGCTTAGAGCGTTAAGTGAATTTGCCGCAACCTTAAGTTCATTTTCTTTTGATGACAAAATGTTCTTGTATAATCCCCGAAGCTTTTCAAAAGTTTCCATAACATTTTTATCAAGACTCTCGAAAAAGGATTCAAAATCCGAAAGAACGGAATTATTCTTTATGTTCTGCAGCTTTTCTTCCTTAAGTTCGATTATATGACTTACGGAAGCTTCAATTGCTGCACTCATGTTCTTTATCATAAGAGTTTCATTTTCAATATTCGGAACCGCAAGCTCGGCTGCTGCACTTGGAGTCGGTGCGCGCAAATCCGCAACAAAATCACATATTGTAAAATCTGTTTCATGTCCTACAGCAGAAATTATCGGCTTCTTGCAATTAAAGACTGCACGGGCAACTTTTTCAGTGTTAAACGCCCATAAATCTTCAATTGAGCCGCCGCCCCTGCCAACAATGATAGTGTCGATATCCTCTATCTTATCGAGAAATTCAATGGACTTAACTATGTCCTCAGGAGCGCTGTCGCCCTGAACAACTGTCGGAACTATAATAACCTCGCAAAGCGGAAAGCGTCTTGAAAGAATGTTTTTGATATCTTCAACCGCAGCGCCCATATTTGAGGTTGCAACGCCGATTTTACTCGGATACTTTGGTATTGGTTTTTTGTACTCAGGTGAAAACAGCCCCTCTTTATCAAGTTTTTCCTTAAGCTGTTCAAAGGCAATAGTCAGTGAACCGATTCCTTCGACCTGCATATCGCGCACATAGAGCTGATAAACACCGTCACGCTCATAAACGCCTATCTGACCAAAACAAATTACCTTCATTCCGTTTTCGGCACGGAATTTAAGCTTATAGTTATCAGATGAAAACATAACACATTTCAACTGTGATTTGCTGTCTTTAAGCGTGAAATACATATGTCCGCTCGGATAATGCTTGAAGTTTGAAATTTCCCCCGTAATATAGACATTCTTTATCGGAGGTATTTCATCAAGAAGCGCTTTAATATAGCTATTAACTTGTGAAACAGTTAAAACATTCATAATTATTCCGATTTCAGACTTGCAAAAACTGCAAGTCCTGCCGCATTATCAAGTGAAAACTCGGGCTCGGCAAAACCCGCTTCATATTTATTAAGGATTGTTTCTCTTAGGAGTGAGTTTGAAGCAACACCTCCCGAGAAAACAACCGGAAGATTTCCGTATTTTAATGTAATTGAGTCAAGCATTGATAAAACGGTTTTGGCAACATAACTCAATGCAAATTTTGCAATATCTTGCTTTGCCTCTCCTCTGTTAACCATCTGCTTAACTTTATTTTCAACACCGCTCATTGAGCAGTTGCCGTCAATTATTGTAGGCTTAATCTTAAATTCTGCGGTACTTGTTCTTGACAGCTCGTCAAGTTCTTTTCCGCAGGGAAAATCAATACCGAGCAAAACACCCGTTCTGTCAACAGCTTGTCCCGCTTTTAAATCAAGACTCTCAGAAATTATCTCTGCAGCAATTATTTCATCTTTATCGGGTTTTACCAGAAGCGCTTCAGTTGTTCCGCCGCTGAGATGAAATGCAACAAATTCTCTGTTTATCAATTCAAGCTTATCGCACGAATAAAGTGCAGCAAGAATATGACCGACCTGATGTGAGGTTTCAAACAGCGGTACTCCCGCGCCCTTAGCAAGAGCTAAAGCGGCATTTCTTCCAACAAGAAAACAAGGCATATAGCTTCCTTCAATGTTTCTCGGTTTTGTGCTTACGCCTACAGCCTTCAGTGATTGAAAATCAATACTTTCAAGCAGATTCGGAAGATTTACTGTATGCTGAAATACTGCATCACTCTGACGAAGTCCTCTTTCACCGCTTCTAACGCTGAGCATAATCTTATGATTCTCAATATATCCGTTTGTATAAACGGCGGCGGAGGTTGTATAGTTGCTTGTATCAAAGCCCGCAAACATTAACTTCTGCTCCTCATATATGCTCCGAGAATGCCGTTAATGAAACCTGCATCCTCCTGTGAAGAATACTTCTTGGCAAGTTCAACCGCTTCATTAATAGCAACTGAATCGGGAACATCGTCAATATAATTAATTTCATAAACCGCAAGCCTGAGAATTGAAATATTAACCTTCGATATTCTGTTAAGCTTCCAGCCCGTTGAATAATTCGATATTATTTCATCAAGAGCTTCCTTATTCTCACAAACTCCAAAAAACAGCTGTTTTGAATAATCACCTATCTGCGTTTCTTCTTCAATTGCTGTTTCAAATATTTCCTCGGGTGTGCTGTCTGAAAATAAAGACTGAAAAATCAGGGCAAATGCCTGTTCTCTTTGTTTATATCTGTTCATTTATTACTCCAAAAAAGCCGACTGATAGTTATAGCAGCCGGCATTAAAAATCAGTTTTCAGTTTCTTTAGGTTCATTTGTGCCGGCGTTCTCATCAAATTCTATTCCTGCAATAATAACATTAACTTTTGAAACAAGTCTTCCCGTCATATTCTGAATAGATTCTTTAACATTCTGCTGAACATTCTGAGCAACAGTTTTTATCTTTTTATTTGGTTCAATATTAAGATAAATGCTGACATTAATATCGTCGCCGTTCTGAGATATTCTGACGGGGCTCATAACTTTAAGACTGCCCTTTTTGATTGTGCTGAACACATCAAACGGTCTGTTGGAAAATGAACCAACGCCCTCAACATCCTTTGCCGCATTTATTGCAATAGAAGAAATTACTTCCTCGGAAATAACAAGATTACCTTTTTCGTTTGTTGATGTGACTTCCATAATATTTCCGCCTCCATTATTAATTCTTAGGTATTATATCATAAGGCGAATAAATATACAATACTAAATTTATATTATTTAAATTATTTGCTTTGAATAATTGATACATCTTCAAAGGAGCAATTAAGTTGCTGCATTGCAATCTCTTTTATCTGAACAATAACAGAATTAGAAAGCTCTTTACAATCAACAATTATATCAACTCTGTTTGAATCGTTGCTGACAACTGCAAGACAGTTTTCCACACCTTTTGAAGTAACCAGAGTTTCAATCTTATTTTCAGCCGAAATGTTCTCGGAAAGTCTTGATATGCTTTCGACAGCATCATTTTTAGATTTAGCTCCGTCTTCCTGCGAATCAATAACTTTCTGAAGTTTGTCAAGCGCTTCATCACGAGCGTTCTGCCTTTCAACGCGCGCTTTCGCGAAGTATTCATTTTCCTTGTTTTCATCGGTTTCAACAGTTGCACCGACGAGCTCAGCTTCACCAAGTGTTTTTGTTCCTGACGAATCAATAAGAGGCTGTATATTGGCACTTAAATCTGTATTTTGGTAATACCAGTTTCCGAGTATTCCAACTGCTAAAATAAGAACAAAAGAAGCTGCCGCCAATTTTGTTTTATTTGCCTTTTTCTTCTTGATTTGTTCTTCTGTCAGGATTGGCTTATTCTTAGATTTCTTTAGATTCTTTTTTTCTTTTGTTTTGAATTTTTCTTCCATTGTATCACCTTATTGCTTAGATTTTGAGACACTGATTTTTGATGATGAAATATCAAAAACAGAACTTAACAAACTGATTATGCTTTCTCTGACTGTGGCATTATCGGCACCGCTGCAAACAACTGCAACGCCCATAACCTGTGGATAATACTGCTTAATCATAGCCGGAGTTTCACCGTTTTCATCCTTATATAATACATATTCATATGAACTTGAAAAAGAACCTTCATTTTGAGTTTCTTCACTATTTTTTGCATAAACATTTTCTTTTGAATTTTTCAGTGTAATCATGACATCGCATTCGCCCGCTCCGTCAATTTTTTCTATCAGATTTTCGCATTTATTCTCAAGCTGTGCAACATAATTATCGTATGAATATTCATCCGTTTTTTCTTTTGAAACTGTATTAAAAATACTCATATCGCTGAGCATTATCAGAACAATTCCAATGAGTCCTGCAATCACAAGAAACTTGATTTTTTTATCTGAATTTTTTAGTTGTAAACCACCTTTGAATTAATCCCAAGCTCATCAAAAATCATTTTTTTAACTTCTTCCCTGCTGTATTCATCGGGTATTGAAACAATAACATTCTTTATCTCAAGATCCGAACTTTCAATATCAAAATTCACCCTGCTTGAAACATTTGCAGATATCCCTTTCTTATTTAAAAATGATTTTATGCTTTTGTTAATTTGGTTTTCATAACCTGCATTGGAATTCTCGTTAATTTCAAATATCTTTGAATCGGATTTTATTGATAAATCAGAGGCATCAAAATCTTTTAACGGTACAATAAATGATATGAAAATAAAAACAGAAATCGTTATTTTATAAAATCTTTTCATTTCTCCGTTTGGTGAAAGAATTGAAAAGATGACAGATATAATCAGTGTTAAACATACGCAAAAGCTCCACTGTTTTAAAAAATCCATTATGAACTCCTTGCTGCAATCAATATTCCAAAAGAAATAATCGTTGTTACCATTGAAAGAATAAGAACAACATTGATTATCAGCATTGTTTCCTTGAAAGAGTTAAGAACGCCGGAAACATTGCTATCACCGAACACATCCGAAACAATAGAGCAAATTGACAAAACTGCTCGCCACAAGGATATTTCGATAATCGACGGCATAAATACCAGAGCAATTGCAATTATTCCGACTATTCCTACGCTGCTTTTAATCAGCGATGAATAGCCTTGTATTGAAAGCAATCCCTCGCTTATTGAGCCTCCGATAACCGGAACTACGGAATTAATAACGAACCTGACCGACCTGATTCCGAGCATATCGGCTCTTGCAGAAACACTTGTTTTTATAGACAAAATGCTGACAAACATAGCACTGATAACAGATATAAGTGTTGTTATCCACTTTTTAAAGGTGTTAATCAGATTTCCGAGATTCAATTCACTTCTCAGTGATGAGCATATTCCTATTGCAAGAAAACAGTTTGTCATGGGCATAAACACATTGGCCGATAAAAATGATAACCCCTGGGAAAGAATTATCAGCAATGAATTAGTTGAAAAACTTGTTGTTATTCCTCCAGAAGCTGCAACTATCGCGCAAAAAACAGGAACGAACGCAAAAATAAAGCTTCCCGCAAGCTTGATTGACGAGCATGCAAGCGACATTGCAGCGCTCATTTTTGCAATTAGAATAACCGAAATTATCAAAGCCGAGCAGGTTGAAAAAATACCGTTCAAATCCTCTGTTGAATCCGATTTTATGCTCTGAATGAGCGAAGAAAGCAATATCAGTGCAAGTATTGAGGCGGCACATTTCAGTGGAGATTTAATCTTTCCCGAAATGATTTTTTTAACAATATTCAAAGCATCTTCAAAAGAAAGCGATGTAATGCTGTTATAATCAAAATCCTCAACACCGATATCCTCTAAAAGCTCGTAGGTTTCACCTCTTAGTTCTTCCTTAAAAAATGAAAAATCATAACTTTTAAGGTATTCGCTGTACTCATCACCTTCCTGAGCAAAAACACATACGGGAGTCAAAACAATTATTGCAAATACTATTATGAATCTTTTCATTTAACCAAACCGCCGACTATCTTTATCACCGTTTCAAAAAGAGGAAGAACTAACGAAACAATCAGGATTTTTGCAACAAGTCCTGTAACAGAGGCAAGTGCATTTTCTCCGTTATCACGACAAATATCGCATACAATCTGAGTTATAAGTGTTATACCCAGTATTTTAAGCATAAGCTTTGAATAATTAAGCACCGATGAGGATACCTCGGCAAAGGACATAACTGAATTAATTATTTCTGAAAGCTCACCGACAGCAGTAAGAAAGAGAATTGACAAACCTACAATTGAAAGAATCAGCGCAATCTGACGGTTTGCTTCTTTAAGTATCAATGAACAAAACAACACACAGATTGAAATACCAAGAAATTTTATCATTATAAATCAAACAAGCTTCTTACTGAAGTAAACAGCTCGCTTATCTTCGGAATAATCATCATAAGCACAACAACAACGCCTGCAAGCGTTGTCAGCATTGCCTGGTCCTCTCTTCCCGAACGAATCAGAAGTGTATTTAAAACGGCAACAATAATGCCGATTGCTCCGATTTTAAAAATGAATCCAACATCCATACTTTCAGCTCCATATCAATGAAAACACAATTCCGAAAAACAGTCCGAAGGAAACATACAGTTTTGAATCCCTTTTGTGCTTTGCAGAATACTCATTCATTGAGTTATTTATATAATCCTTAAAGTTGCTTATCAGTCTTTTTTGCGAGTTTAAATCCGTTTTACCGAGAGAATAAATAAAGTTTGAAATTTCATCATTGTCTGTTTCTGACAAAATCGAGTTCAATCGCTTCTTTTCAATGATATTCTCGGAAGAAATAAATTTGATATGACGCAAATTTTTGTTTAATAACGCACTGTCTATCAGCTCTTTTGCAGGTGTAACTCTGTATTCAAGGTCAATAAGAAGGCACTCGCAAAATGAAACAAGCTCTTTGCAAATCATAACTCTTTTCTTTGATTTATCACACAAGTGAGCTCCGAGAGCAGTTGCAGAAATTATCAGAATTATCTCGCCTGCATATTTCATCAATTATCTCTCCCGCATCTACGATTTCAGCTTTATATGTATAGTTATCAAGAAGCACCAGATACGAAAACTCTCTTGTGTTCAGAAGTGTTCTTATAATTGGCTTGTTTATTAAATCGTCTCGCGAACCAATATGAACAGAAAGCGCAAATCTGACGCCCGATGAAAACGCATAAAGAATTGATTTAACCTCTTTTTGAGTTGATATTTCATCGCATACAATCATCTCGGGCGAAAGTGTTCTCGTTGCAATTTCAATCCCCTTGTCTTTCGGGAACGAAGTTAAAACATCGGTATTCACACCGATATCAAGTTCACTGCAATCCCCTGTTTTACCGCATATTTCCCCTCTTTCATCAACAACTGCAATCTTTGCATATTTATTGTTGAACCCCGATGAAAGCTGTCTTGCAATATCTCTTAATATAGTTGTTTTTCCGCTGTTGGGTTTTCCTGCAACAATAATACTCGGAAATGAATTTACATAAAGAAAGCTCAGAATGCTGTCCGCACAGTTCTTTACATCCTTTGATATTCGAATATTTATTGATGAAACATCATTAACGGACAAGAGTTCGTTTTTATCATAAACAGCGTTACCTGCAATACCGATTCTCGAGCCGTTTTTCAGCGTTATAAAGCCGTTTTTTATATTTTCTGCGTTGCTGTATACAGAATAAATGCAAAATGAAAGATAAAGTTTATCAAAATCCGCTTTATTAACATAAACGCAATTGTTTGACGGATAATCATATATATCGCCGTTGTAATCAATGAAATAGGAGGTGTTTTTGATAACAATGATTATGTAGCTGTCTTTTCTTATTCTTATCTCGTTAATACGGTTTTGAATATTTATATCAAGTAGAGAAAATACTTTTTTCAAATCATCATTCATATATGAAAGAACGTATTCAAGTTCACGCAAACAATCACCTTCGATAATCATTATGAAACACCTCGGACAAATATTACAAAGAGGTTAAAATTGAGCTAATATAATTGAAGTGTTAATTATCATATGTTATTATATTTAAGATTTAAAAGTAATAGGTGCTATTATGACTAAAATATTATCTGATAAAAAACCAACAAGCAGCAAATATATCAACGGAGAAACAGTTAACTATTCCTTCTGTTTTTTCGCTGTTTCTATGCTGTTTGTTATTTTGAAGCAGTTGTTGAAGATTGCATTTTCTCTGAATCCCGCAGTAAGCGTTGGGGTTTCATTTGCAGTCGGAGCAGCTGTTTTGTTTTTTCTTAATAAAAAATTTGTTTTCAACCACTCTCAGCACGGGAGCCTTTTAAAACAAATCATATTCTACATTATGAATATTGCCGTTGATATCGGATTTTTCAAAATATCCGATTTCGTGTTCACTTCGATTGATGATTGTGATGAAGCTCTTTCATATTTCGTAAGTGCATTTGCAATATATTTCTTTAACTATTATTTCCAGAGGCTTGTTGTTTTCGATTGCAGAAACCATCCCGAAAACAATAAAAACGGAAGACTGTATAAAAGATTCTTTGATAACAGGTTCATTATTCTTTCAATGATACTTGCAGTTATTTGCATATCCTTTGTTTTTCTTGTTTCAAAGATGTTCCCATTCGGCAATTTCACCGTTATGAGAATGGATTTATACCATCAGTACGGACCTCTTTTCTGCGAATTATATGACAGAGTTATTAACCGTGAAAGCTTTATCTATTCATGGGTTTCAGGCGGCGGTTCAAGCTTTTTAGGAAACTATTTCAACTATCTGTCCTCCCCTCTTTCTTTCATTATTTTCCTGTTTGACAGAAAGGAAATATCTTTTGCAATAACCACTCTTGTTGCTGTTAAAGGTATTCTCAGCGCGGGAACATTTGCTCTCTATCTCAAGCACTCGCAAAAGGGTCATTCCTACGTTTCTGCAGCATTCGGAGTATTCTATGCATTCTGCGGTTATTTTCTTGCTTACTACTGGAATGTTATGTGGATAGACGCGATGATTCTCTTTCCGCTTATTATTCTCGGAATTGAAAAAATCATCAATGAGAAAAAGCCACTTTGCTATATTCTTTCACTTTCTATTCTTCTTTTCAGCAGCTATTATATGGGCTATATGGCATGCATTTTCTCGATTTTCTACTTCATTGCATACTTTCTGCTCACTGCAAACCCGTATTCAAAAAAGCCTGTTTCAAAAGAAGAAAAGCCCTCAGCGGCAAGGAAATTCTTTGAAAACAGATTCGTTAACAGAGGAATGTATTTTGCGTTTTCATCGCTTCTTTGCGGAGCGCTTTGCGCATTTATGCTTATTCCCGTTTACTTCATTCTTCAGCAGTGTTCTGCAACAACGGACACCTTCCCGACTCAATTTGAATCATACTTTGATATTTTCAATTTCCTGACATCACATCTTGCAGGACTTGAAACAACAATCAGGTCATCGGGAAATGATGTTCTTCCGAACATCTACTGCGGAACGCTCACAATCATCCTTCTTCCGCTTTACCTGCTTAACAAGGATATCCGATTGAAAGAAAAGGCAGTTTATATTCTGCTTTTAGTCTTCCTTCTGTTCAGTTTTGACACAAACTATACTAACTTTATCTGGCATGCTTTTCATTTTCCGAATGACTTACCGTACAGATTTTCATATATATATTCATTTATTCTTCTTGTTATCGCTTTCAGGGCTATTAAGAAGTTTAAATCACTTGAATACAGGGACATTGTTCTTTCAGGTATTCTCTGGGTTGCGGCACTTGTGCTGTTTGAAAAGTTCCCGACAGAAAAGTTCACCGATTCAACAGTTTATATCACTCTTGCATTTGTTATCATCTGGACGGGCGCATTGCTCCTTATTAAGAACAATAAGCTCAGCAAGGTTCTTATCGGCATTACAGTCATTGCAATTGCTTTCAGCGAGGTTATTATTGCCGATACCTCTTCGTATGTTTTCACACAAAAGCAGGACGATTATGTTGAAAACTACGACGGATACAGAGAAGCAATTGAATACACCGAAAAGAATGATGAATCCTTCTACCGCACAGAATTATGCTACCTTGACACTAGAATGGACCCCTGTCTTTACGGCTACCGCGGAATGAGCGAGTTCTCATCCATGGCTTATGAATCTTATTCAAGAAGCCAGTTCAATGTCGGTCTTGCAGGAAACAGAATTAATTCATATACCTATAACACTCAGACACCCGTTTATAACATGATGTATAATCTCAAATACATCATTCAGAATGAGAATGAAATTGCTCCGACTGATGAATTTTACAAGAAACTTTACACAACCAAGGACGGCTCAACAGCAGTTTTCGAAAACAAATATTATCTTCCCATTGCATTTGAAACCTCGTCAAACATATATGACTGGGTTAATGAGGAAGGAAATCCCTTCGAAGTACAGGAGGATTTCATTGACAGAGCTGCAGGAGTCAGCGATATGTTTATTCCTGTTGATTATGAATCAACTAATTATGAGGGCGCTTCCGGTGATGAAGTAAACGAAAACGGAACATTCTTCTACACTGCAGATGATTCAGACGATCCCAACGGCTCCATTGATATAACCTTAACTCCAAAGGTTGACGGCAATGTTTATGTTTATATAACTTCACCCGCTATTGAAAACATCAACTACGACTGGAATCACGGAGAGGACAGCGAGTATCAGAATGTTGATGAGCCTTATATAATTGACCTTGGAAGTCATAAAAAAGGAGAAAAAATAATTGCTTCCCTTTCTCTTTCAGGAACAGATTCGGACAGCTCATATTTTGAGATATATTCATACAGCGTTGACAAGGAAGTTCTTGATTCAGCATATGAACTTCTTAAGCTTGGTACAATTGATGTAACTTCCTTCAGCTCAACGGATATCCATGGTACAATCAATGCTGGCTACGACGGATATATATATACTTCAATTCCATACGATGAAGGATGGAGCATTTATATTGACGGCGTTAAGGCAAAAGCTATCAAAGTCGGTGATTCACAGCTTTGTGCATACATCAAGCAAGGCAAGCACGAGGTACGCTTCAAGTATACCCCAAAGGGATTGAAGCTCGGATTTGCCGTATCAGCAGCAACATGGATTGCGCTTTTGCTGATATTCCTTTACAAGAAAACAAAGCTTAAATATTTGTTGAAAATCTCTAAAAACAAAGAGGATATCGCTGAAAACATTTAACTCCAAAATTGACTTTTATGTTTCATTTTGTTGTTAATTGTAGTAATATATAATCCAAGGCAAAGAGAGGAGATTTAACTATGCCAAGAATTACAGCACTGGATGTTCAGACTATTCCTTACGGTCCGCTCGGAATAATTCCGCTTCCCGGATGCGAAAAGCTTGCCGAAAAGATTGACAACTATATTGTCAACTGGCGCAGGGAACAGGCTGATGACCACAAAAACACAATAGCTTTCTACGGCTATCAGCGCGACACCTATATCATTAACACAACTGTTGCTCGTTTTGGCAGCGGTGAAGGTAAAGCCGTTATCAATGAAAGCATAAGAGGATATGATTTATATATCATCTGCGACTGCTTTAACTATTCCGTTACTTATAATATGTACGGTATGCAGGCTATGAAATCTCCCGACGACCATTTTTCAGATTTGAAAAGAGTTATTTCGGCTGCATCAAGCAAAGCAAAAAGAATTAACGTTATTATGCCGATGCTTTATGAAGGAAGACAGCATAAAAGAGCTTCAAGAGAATCTCTTGACTGCGCTATGGCACTTCAGGAGCTGACAAATCTCGGCGTTGAAAATATTATTACTTTTGATGCTCACGACCAGCGTGTTCAGAACTCAATTCCTCATAAATCATTTGAGAATGTTATGCCGTCATATCAGCAGATTAAGGCTGTTGTCAACACGGTTGAGGATTTGGTTATTGACCCCGACCATCTTATGATTATCTCCCCCGATGAGGGCGCGCTTCACAGATGTATTTATTTCGCAACAAAGCTTGGTGTTAACCTTGGTATGTTCTATAAGAGAAGGGACTACACAAGAGTTGTTAACGGAAGAAACCCGATTGTTGACCATCAGTATCTTGGTGAGAGCGTTGAGGGCAAGGATATTATTATTGTTGACGATATGATTTCTTCGGGCGAAAGCATGCTCGATGTTGCAAAAAAGCTCAAGGAACTCAAGGCAAAAAGAATATTTGTCTGCACCGCATTCGGACTTTTCTGCAACGGTCTTGAAATCTTTGACAAGGCACACGAAGAAGGCATATTTGAAAAGGTTTTCACAACCAATGGAATTTACCAGTCTCCCGAGCTTCTTTCAAGAGATTGGTATCAAAGCGTTGACCTTTCTAAGTATCTTGCTTATTTTCTCGACACAATTAACCACGACTTATCTGTTTCAACTCTTCTTGATAACTCAGAAAAGATTGAAAAACTCTTAAAGAAAAAAGGACTGAAATAAATTGAAGATTAATTTTAAAAAGCTTAACAAAAAGCAAATAATTATTATTGCTGTTGTTGCTGTTTTACTCATTGTTCTTATCCCCACAGCAATATACTGCGGAGTTAACAAGGAATCCCCTGCTCAGATGGTTGGCGATATATTCACATCCAATCAGGAGCAGTTAATCGGCAAATGGCAGGGCGATAAAAATCTTACCGCTTATGAGTTTAAAGAAGACGGCTCATATGATAGCTATATCTCCTCATTCAGCTATCAGGGCAACTATTTTGCAGATTCATCAAAGCTCACATTAACCAACCCTGCAACGACGGGAAGCGTTGTTTACAAGTATGCTGTTCACGGCGATAACCTTACAATAACTCTTGTTGAAGAAAACGGCAAAGAGGTTGAAGTTAAGGAAAAATTCAAGTACAGAAGAGTTGAAAACATCCGCTCGCAAAGTTTTACTGATTTCCTTAAAGAATATGCAGACGCTCACAGCGACGAAACAACAACTAAAAAAGATAAGTAATACAAAAAGCTCCCGAAGTCAAATGACCTCGGGTGCTTTTTTCTATGAGCCTCAAATAATTTTTTATTTAGTTAATAATCGAACAAATCATTTGCCCAATCATCTGCAGCATCATCAACCGCTGCATTATAGGACGCTGTTGCAATATCAACAATTGTCTTTGTCTTGCTTTTAATATACCACTTTTTACCTTTTTTAATAACAGTAAATTTGTAATCTTTTGTTTTTGTTTTCTTTTCAGAAGCTTTAATTTTTTTACTGTAGAGATTTGAAAAATGTTTTGCAGTTTTATTAATATACTTATCTTTGCCTAAATCAAATCCCCATTTATTGAATCCCCAATCAAGACTGTCATACATTGCATTATAAGCCTGCATGTAAAAATTCGGTCTTGTAACCTTCGCAGTTACAGTATATTTCTTACCTTTTCCGGTAATATTAGTAAATTTCCAATCAATCTTTTTATTATACTTTTTATAAACCCAATCAATGCTTTTTGTTGGATATCCTGAACTTGACTTCTTTGATGCAAAGCATTTATTCATTGCTTTTACATTGTATTTTTTTGCAGCTTTAAGGTAATTGCTAACAACTTGTTTAGCCTTTTTTTCGTTATTTGTCAGCTTTCTCTTAGGTAATTCCTTATACTGCAATTTCAAACATTCTTCACATTCACGGACTGCTTTGCCTTTTTTATATGCGGTTGATTTTTTTACGGTTTCCCATTTACCCCAGGTATGCCCTGTTTTTGGTATAACTTTTTCATCCTCATCAAAGCACAAATTGCAATATCTGGTTTTCAAACCCGTATGAGTACATGTTGGCGACTCAAATATCTCCCATTTGCTCCAAACATGCTGACATTCATCAGCGAAAGCTGTTGCAGGAAGCCCCGCAATTCCACTGACAATCAGCACCGCAGATAAAAACAAACTAATTATTTTATTCATGATTTTTCTCCTATCAAAAGCACATTAAAGCCCTTGGAAGAACACCAGGGGCTTTGTTTGTCTTTCTTATTTATCCCAATTTTTAAATCCAAGCTGTTTGAGAGTTACTCCTGCCTTCTTTTTCATCTTTGAATTGAACTTTGGAAGAACAACTTTCATTAAACCGTTAGGCATAGTTTTTGCTTTTGAGCCCGGGTATTCATCTTCATATTCAGTTAGCTTAAAGTTTAGACCTTCACTCTTTTTAAGAGAGCTCTTGTTGAAATAAACATTGGAACAAAAGTAATCCTCCTCATCCCAGTCATATCCGAACTCGGCATATGCTCCGCCATTTGCATTGAATTTTATGAACATTGCCTTTTCAACATAGTCATAACGGTATTTATAGACCTGAAGGTAGATTTTTCCCTCACTCGGGAAATAATAAAATGCATAATCTTTTCCGCCTTCATCCCACTCATAGTAGTAATTCCATCCGTTATCGCCTTCACCGTATTTACCATGCTTAATAATATAGTTTTTAAGCTTTTTAAAAGCATTTTTCTGTGAATTCGGGACGCTTTTAACAGTTACTGAGCATTTGTATTTTTTGCCCTCATATTCTGCTGTTATTGTTGTTTTTCCAACCTTTTTAGCAACAACAGTTCCGTATTCATTAACCTTGGCAATGCTTCTCTTTGAAGATTCCCAATAAACATAATACGACTCTGCATTCTTAAGCTTAAGCTTTGTTCTGCTTCCGACATAAAGGGTAATTTTTGTTTTATTAAGTGATTTCTTAGCTGCAGCTAAAGTTTGTGCGGTTTTCACTGTTTCACCTTTTTCTTCAGCGCTTACCGTTAAAACAGAAAATGCACTTAATATCATTAAAAGTGATAATAATAAACATGTAATGCGTTTTATCATAAAAAACACTCCTTTCTTAATCAAATAATATCATAATAGGACTGACAAATCAACACTTCACATTGTGTATTATTCAAAAGGGTTAAACATATAATTAATCGGTGATTATATGTTTAAAAACAATGAAATAAGATGTATTGAGCTTGGGGAGTATATTATTGAAACTAAAGCAACAGTAAGACAGACTGCCGAAGTTTTCAGCATAAGCAAATCAACGGTACATACCGATGTTACAAAAAGACTTTCAAAGATATCCCCTGCACTTGCTAAAGAGGTAGACAAAGTGCTCCAGGAAAACAAGGCACAGAGGCACATCAGAGGCGGACTCGCTACAAAAGAAAAGTACCTTAAACTAAAGTGTTGATATGCGCGATTTAATGTGTTAAAATATTTCTATACTAAAAAAGGAAGTTAAAAAAATGAAAATTGGTTTTATCGGATGCGGTAATATGGCATCGGCAATTATTGACGGAATAACAAAGAATAATATAACTGATGCAAAAGATATAAATGTTTTTGATGTTTTCTATCCTGCGCTTGAAGCGCTCACATCAAAATATGAGGTAAATCTATGTGAAAGTGCTTCGGATATTGTTGAAAAGAGCGACGCGGTAATTCTTGCAATTAAACCGAATGTAATCGCTTCTGTTCTTGACGAGATTAATTATGCGTTTGAAGAAAAAAGCACACTGATTATTTCTATTGCGGCAGGCAAAACTATTGATTTCATAAGAAATTCTCTTTCACATGATAACAGAATAATTAGAGTAATGCCAAACATCAACGCAAAGGTCGGCGAAGCAATCAGCGCATACACAGCTAATTCCTCTGCAACAAACGAGGACAAAGAGCTTTGCGAAAAGCTTTTCGGCGGTGTCGGCAAGGTTATGTGTCTTGACGAATCGCTCTTCCCTCTTTTTGGCGTTATCGGCGGTTGTTCTCCCGCATTTGCATATATGTTTATTGATTCGCTTGCAAGAGCAGCAGTTAAAAACGGTATGAAAAAAGAAACTGCGCTTCAAATTTCAGCTCAGGCAGTTTTGGGAAGCGCAAAGATGATTCTTGAGTCAAACGAACACCCCTGGGAGCTTGTTGATAAGGTTTGCTCCCCGGGAGGAACGACTATTGAAGGCGTAACATCTCTTCAAAAGGACGGATTTGAAAAATCGGTTATTAATGCAGTCAACAAGGCTGTTGAAAAGGATAAAAAATTATAAAACAAAGGAGTAAAATTTATGAAGTACGAAATTCAGGGTGGAAATTTCCCGGTTGTTGTTTGCACGGTTGAACCGAATGAAACAATAATTACCGAAGGCGGCGGAATGAGCTGGATGAGCCCGAATATGAAGATGGAAACAACTTCAAACGGAGGCATTGGCAAGATGTTTGGAAGAATGCTCACAAAAGAGAGCTTGTTCCAGAACAAATACACTGCTCAGGGCGGAGTTGGAACAATCGCATTTGCAAGTTCACTTCCTGGCGATATTATGGCAATTGATATAGGCGCAGGAAGCGAATATGTTGCACAGAAAGCTTCTTTCCTTGCATCAACAAGCGATGTTCAGCTTTCAACCTTCTTCCAGAAAAAACTTGGTGCAGGCATTTTTGGCGGCGAAGGCTTCATCATGCAGAAGCTTTCGGGCAGCGGAACCGCTTTCATTGAAATAGACGGAGCCGCAATCAGATATAATCTTGAAGCAGGTCAGCAAATAATCGTTGACACAGGGCATGTTGTACTTATGAGCGCAACATGCAGTATGGATGTTCAGACCGTAAAAGGAGTTAAGAATGTTCTGTTCGGCGGTGAAGGTTTATTCAACACTGTTTTAACAGGTCCGGGTGAAGTTATTCTTCAGACAATGCCCGTTCCAAAGCTTGCAGGCGCAATTCAACCCTATATTCAGGTTTCAACAGGCTCATAACAAATAAAAAAACAGTTGACTCAATCGAGTCAACTGTTTTTTTATAAGTACTTCTTTATTTCGTCAACCTTATTAAGCTGTTCCCATGTGACATTCAGGTCTTCTCTGCCCATATGTCCGTATGCGGCAACATTCTTGTAAATCGGCTTTCTTAAATCAAGCTCTCTTATGATTGCTGAAGGTCTTAAATCAAATACCTTTGAAACAATCTCGCTGATTTCTTCATCGCTCTTTGTTCCTGTTCCGAATGTATCAACAAGTACCGAAACGGGCTTTGCAACACCGATTGCATATGCGAGCTCGACTTCGCATTTATCAGCAAGTCCTGCAGCAACAATGTTCTTTGCAACCCATCTTGCAGCATATGCAGCGCTGCGGTCAACCTTGGTCGGGTCCTTGCCCGAGAATGCTCCTCCGCCGTGGCGTGCATATCCGCCGTATGTATCAACAATAATCTTTCTACCGGTTAAGCCGGAGTCGCCCATAGGTCCGCCGATAACAAATCTTCCAGTGGGGTTAACATAGAAAACTGTTTCTTCGTCCATAAGCTCAGCAGGAATTGTTGTTTTAATAACATTTTCAATAACCTCATTTCTGAGCTGTTCAAGTGAAACATCAGCGCTGTGCTGAGAAGAAATAACAACAGTTGTAACTCTTGAAGGAACACCGTCAACATATTCAACTGTTACCTGTGATTTGCCGTCGGAATAAAGGTAAGGAAGAGTTCCGTTTTCTCTGACCTCGGTGAGCTTTAAAGCAAGCTTGTGAGCAAGTGAAATCGGAAGGGGCATAAGCTCTTCGGTCTCTCTGCAGGCAAAGCCGAACATCATTCCCTGGTCGCCTGCTCCGTTGAGATTATCCTCATCATCTTCGTTATTCTTGAGCTCATATGATTTATCAACACCCATTGCGATATCATCCGACTGCTTGTCTATTGCAGTTAAAACAGCGCAAGTGTTGCCATTGAAACCTTTTTTATCGTCATCATATCCGATCTCATTAACGGTTTTTCTGACAATTGCAGGAATGTCAACCTGAGCCTTGGTTGTGATTTCTCCCATAACAAGAACCTGACCTGTTGTGCAGGTTGTTTCACACGCAACTCTCGACATCGGGTCCTGAGCAAGCATTTCATCAAGAATTGCATCGGAAATCTGGTCACAGATTTTATCGGGATGTCCCTTAGTTACGCTTTCACTTGTAAATAAAAACTTTGACATATCTGTTCCTCTTTTCATAAAAGGTTATATTTTAGTGCCATATAATAATATAATAATTAATCTTCAGTGTCAACAAAAAATTATTCTATGTCCTCAAACTCTTCAAGTTCTTCTTCCTCTTCATATTCCTCGAAGAAATCAAGATTCTCATCAATCATAAACTTTTCATTATTGAAAAGGATTAACATACTATCGATATCCCCTTCTTCATCAAGTAAATCATATAAATCATCCTGATAATAACGAAGGTCAATAACGATTATCCTTGAATAATTATTAACAAGAAACGGAAGCATTGAATTTGCATATGAATCCTTTATCAAAAGCAGAGTTTTATCACTTTTTGAATTGGTTGTTATATCAAGCTGTGAATAGTTTCCGCCAATAAAATAATCATATTTATTCTTCGTTTTGAGCATATCTGAATCATATAGCGTTTTCGATGTGCTTCCCTCTTCAAAATTATTCACTTCAAGCTCAACAATCGGTGAATATGAAGTAATTGTATCAGCAGTTGTGCTAATCTGAATCTTATCATATGTTGAGCCTAAAAAGTCTTTTGAAACTTCTTCACTCTTTAAATCTTTTATATCAACACTTTCATAACCAAGCGAAGATGAAAGCGCGTCATATGCATAATAAGCTCCGAGCGATGTCCAGTGGTGGTCAGTGCGATAATAAATATACTCGTCGCTGTGTTTACTGAGTTCATCTTCCAGTGAGATAACTTTTGCCTTATCGGCAAAATCCTTTACATCATCGCAAATATACTTTGTGCTGTACGGAATAACCTTGTTTGGCAACTTGGTTTTAAGCGCAGCATACTTTGAAGGAACGAAAGCACATACGCTGTTAATTCCTGAATCCTGGGTGTAATTCAGAAAACCACTCATAACCTCTTCGTTATATAAAACGAGCTCGCTATCGAAATCAGACTCCTGATATTTTTCAATCAGATAGTCATCCTTTCCAAAGTAAACGCCGTTCAAATCTTTTCTTCCGAGAGCGCGCATAATTCCTGTTTTTGTCTTTACCCAGAAGCTTCTGAATTCAAACTGGTCGCTGAGATATTCCTCGTAATCATGCTGAAAAGAGCCGTCATAAAGAGTGTCAAGTGAATCCTTATCAAGCTCGGGCATGGTCATCAGAGCTCTGTTTTCATCAACTGAAAAATCACTTTTTTTACCGAATACCGAAAACGAGGTAAAAAACACTATAACAGCAAGAAACGCACATAATATTGAAATACTGTATTTTTTCAAATCAATTACCTCAAAATCTGAAATACAAAAACGGATTATATGAATCCGATACTAAAAATGCAACCGAAAGCACCATAACAATTATGGTGAACAGCACCTGGCATACCGTGTCTGCACTCTTTGATTTAACAAGCTTTTTAAATAGCTTTTTAGGCGCAGATGTTGCAAAAATACCACCGATTATCAAAACTGAAATGTAGTTTGTTAAATAGTAAACGGTATTGCCGTCGGCAAATTTTCCTCCGTCGCATAAAACACTTACATAATAGCCCCCGTCTGCGAAATCGGGATATGCAAAAATTGCCCATCCGATTACAAAAAGAACTATTGTATACAAGTGAGAAACAAATGTCGGCGCCTTATCAAGCCATTTTTTGAGAACGAATTTTTCGAGAATAAGAATAACGAAATAATACAGTCCCCAGATAACAAAATTCCACGAAGCGCCGTGCCAGAGTCCCGTAAGCGTCCATACGATAAAGAGATTGAGAATCTGTCTTTTGCTTCCCTTTCTGTTACCGCCAAGAGGAATATATAGATACTCCTTGAAGAATGAGCTTAAAGAAATATGCCATCTGCGCCAGAATTCAGTTATGCTTTTTGATTCATAGGGATAGATAAAGTTTTCATCAAACCTGAATCCGAACATTCTTCCAAGACCGATTGCCATATCGGAATATCCCGAAAAATCAAAGTAAATCTGAAGAGTAAACGCAATAATTCCAAGCCACGCCGTTGATGTGGTCAATCCCTGAGTTGTTGCAGCTATTTCACTGAACATCTCGCCAACCGTGTTTGCAATAAGAACTTTCTTTGCAAGTCCCGTCATAAAGCGCTTTATGCCGTATGCAAAATCATCCGTTGTAACATTTCTTGAATTAAGCTGGGCTGCAACGGTTTTATAGCGCACAATCGGTCCTGCAATAAGCTGCGGGAACATTGAAACATACGCACCGAATGTTATAATATTATGCTGAGCCTCAACCCTTCCCCTGTATACATCAATTGTGTATGACAGCGTCTGGAAGGTATAAAAAGATATACCAATCGGAAGCATAACATCAAGCTCGGTTATTCCTGCACCGAAAATACTGTTGATATTTCCGATAACAAAATTTGAATACTTGAAAAATGCAAGCAGTCCGAGATTAACAACAACCGAACAAACAAGAGCAAACTTTGCGCCCCCGGGCTTTCCTTTATTGCGTGAATATTCAATTATCCGTCCCATTGAATAATCAAGAACGGTTGAAAACAGCATAAGCAATATATATGCAGGTCTGTCCCAACCGTAAAATACCAGCGAAACAACAAACAGAACAAGATTTCTTGTGTTTTTCGGTGATATGAAATATAGCAACAGGACTATAGGCAAAAACCTGAATAAGAATAATATACTACTAAATACCATCTGTTATTATCCGAGAGCCTTTTTAATTGCTTTAACAGCCTTTTTATTGCCGTTTGTGTCTATCATAACAATGTATACAAAGCTTCCTACAGAGCCGACCTTTGCATTTTTGAAAAGCTTCTTTCCTTTTGAAGAGAGATAGTTTTTCATTGAGGATTCTTCGTTATTCTTGAATTTGCTCAGCTGTGACTTAACTGAACTTACTTTACCCTTGCTCTTAACCTTTGCAACCATAATTATGTATTCGCATTTGCTGTTTTTGCCGCCCGTAATCTTTGAAGCTGCATAGTAGCTTGAAAGGTCGGCAGTCTTAACGCCCATAACTCTTCTCTTGCCCTTCACTCTGTTTTTAGCTGAGAACGGGAAAGATTTTCCGTATGATTTCTTAACTGCACTGTATGCAGTAGCAGGCGTTTTGCTTGCAGCCATAGCAACACCGTTTGTAAGCGAAAAAGCGGAAATTGCAGTAATAAGTGCAAGTATAATACTGATTAATCTGATTGAAAGATTGTTTTTCTTTGTGAGTGTCATAACTATTCTCCTTTAATTTATTATTTATGTTTTTTTATGTATTTATTTAACTGATTAATAAACAGCTTACAGCTTGAAGGAAGCCAATGGCAACCGTCTCCGCCGTCGTATTTATTCAAAAGATTACCGTTGCTGTCTTTAAAAGGTGCAGTGTAATCATAGTATTCACAGCCCATTTTCTTAGCCATTTTCTTGACTGCTTTGTTGAAGGAGAGAATTCTTTTTTTCTTCGGGATTGAACTTCCGCTGTTTGCCTTTGTAGGTGACACGGGAAGAATGATTATTTCAACGCCCTTGCATGCATCCTTAATATCTTCTATAGCATACTCATAGTATTCGATTATTCCCTTATTTCCTTTATAAGCAGCCTCATTCATTCCAAGCATAATGAATACTCTGTCAGGCTTATAGCTTATTACCTTTTCAACGCCTGTTACAGTGCTGTTTCCAACGCTGAAATAGTTTCTTTCATAAAAGGTATAGGTTCCCATTCCGATTTTAACAACGAACTTTCCGCCCGGAAGCGCCTTATAGTACTTAACGCCTTCCATTATTGAATCGCCGACAAGAACGGTTGTTTTTGCTTTAATTTTAACGGGTGTGGGTTTTCTGCCAAGAGAAGTTTTTCCGTTAACCTTTCTTGCGCCCCTTACCATATAATAATAGCTTTTATGTGCAGAAGCTCTTTTATCCGTATATGAAAAAGTTTTGCTATTAACTTCTGCGATTTTCTTGTAGCCCGAATTCTTCTTTTTTGAGCGATATACAAGATATTTCTTGGCTTTATCAACTTTTTTCCACTTAACAACGGGTTTACCGTACAAATTACTGTATCCGCTGACTTTGCATATTTTAACAGCGGGATTTGTTGTTGCACTTATTGTTTTACTGTATGAGCCGAATTCTTTTTTTGAGTCAATAGTAACATAAGCTCTTATTTTTACCGAATATTTTTTATCGGGGTCAAGATTGCGAAATCTGTGGCTTGTTCTTGAAGATGAAAGCTTTTCAACGATGTTTTTTCCTGAGCCTGTGCAGGTTAACTCATATCCCGAAACATCAGTGAACTTCTTCCACGAAACTCTTAATGAAGTTAATCCCTTTTCAGCGAGCTTAAAGTTTTCGGGTTGCTTCGGAAGAATCTTAAAGGTTTTTGAAACCGTGCCTTTATAGTTATTAGTTCCTTCAACCGTAACTTTCGCCTTACCGGGATTAGTATTGTTTTCATAGCTGAGTAAATAGTCTTCATCAGCTGTAAGAGTTATTGGCTCACTGCCGTCTTTTTTTAAAACAACCTTAACAGTTGGTTTAATCTCTTGTCCTGTGTATACAAAACTATCCGAACTTAACGATACCGTTGTGTTTTCAGAAGTTAACTGATTTGTTAACAGCTCGTTTGCAAATGCAACAACGGATACTGTAAGCGCCACTGCAAGTGCAATAATTGCGGCAATTAATGCCTTACTTTTTTTCATAGTACTCTCCTTTAAACATATTTAATATATTATAAAATAAATATATTTCTCAGTCAACAAAATAGGCAATTATAAATATAACAATTCAGTTACAAATTAACAATTATTATTTTTTATTAATTAATTGAGTGAATACTCTTGTAATTTATTAAGATTTAGTTTATAATTACTTTGACATATTTCGGCTTAAAAACAAATTTAGCCGTACTGTTAATTAAGGAGGTAAATTTATGGCAAAAAAGACTGTTTTTCTTACCGGCGGAACCGGTAACATGGGTTGGGCTGCCGTTCAGGAAATGCTCAAGCACCCGAATGAAATCAATCTTAAGATTCTGGCAAGAAAGAGCCCTAAGAATGAGGAACTCTTAAAGGACCTTATGGCAAAGCCAAATGTTCAGATTGTATGGGGTGACCTTACTGATTACGATTCACTTCTTGACGGAATCACCGGCGCAGACTATGTTCTTCATGTTGGCGGAATGGTTTCCCCCGCTGCTGACTGGAAGCCGTACAGAACACAGAAAACAAATATCGGTGCTGCAGAAAACATCTGCAAGGCTGTTCTTGCTCAGCCCGATCCCGATGCTGTTAAAGTTTGCTACATAGGAACAGTTGCCGAAACAGGCGGAAGAAACTATCCTATCCACTGGGGACGCTGCGGTGACCCGATTAAAATTTCTATTTACGACCACTATGCAGTTTCAAAAACCGTTGCAGAAAGAACTTTTGTTGAAAGCGGTATTAAAAACTGGGTAGTTATGCGTCAGAGCGGAATTCTTTATCCCAATATTCTCAAGAATATGGACCCGATTATGTTCCACGTTCCGATTAACGGTGTTCTTGAATGGTGTACTGTTGAGGACTCGGGTAGACTTATGTGCAACCTTGTTCTTGAAGACGCTGCAGGTAACCTCGGTGCTGATTTCTGGAACCACTATTTCAACATCGGTTCAGGACAGGAATACAGACTTTCAAATTATGAATTTGAAAAGCTTCTTCTCGGAACTCTCGGTCTTGCAGGACCCGAAAAGCTCTTTGACGCAAACTGGTTCATTTTAAAGAACTTCCACGGTCAGTTCTATGCAGACGGTGACAAACTTGAAGAATTCCTTCACTTCCGTGAGAACCTTCCCGTTCAGGATTATTTCAACAGACTTGCTGACCAGGTTGAATTCTACTTCAAGATTCCGAGATATCTTCCCAAATCAGCAGTTGCAGCTGCAGCTAAGCCGTTTATGAAGAAACTTGCAATGACCAAGGACTTCGGAACACTTGACTGGGTTAAGACTCAGGAGCCTAACAGAATTTCAGCTTACTACGGTTCAATGGAAGAATATGAAGCAATTCCGAAGAGCTGGAAAGATTTTGAAATCCGTGAATTTGATAAATCTCAGGAAGCAAGCGAGCAGTTCAAGCTTGACCACGGATATGATGAAACAAAGCCAGAAAGCGAGCTTGATATTGAAGATATGAAGCAGGCTGCTAAGTTCCGCGGCGGCGAATGCTTAAGCGAAAAGATGAAGAAGGGCGACCTTGCAACAAAACTTAAGTGGAAATGCGGTTATTGCGGAGCTGAATTTGAAGCTTCACCGAACCTCATTCTTCTCGGCGGACACTGGTGCCCCGAATGCTATGTTCCTCAGAAGGCATGGGATTATGATAACATCGCAAGAACAAATCCGTTCTTTGCTCAGGTTTGGTATCCCAGCCACAAGAAGGATGAATGCAATGTTTATAAGTTCGACGATTTATTCCAGGTTGACGGAGTTAAATGGGACGACATCAAGAGATAATAAACATAATAAAAACAGGATGCTGCGTGCATCCTGTTTTTTATGAGTTATTATTCTTTATCCATTATCGATTTACTTAGTTTCTTTTTTATCAACAATTGCCAGATATTCAGTATTTGTTCCTTGTATTGTTTTTGACTCGTATTCATAAACCTGTGGCTTTATTCCATTATAGTTTTCAATATCATCATATTTCTCAAAAAATCTATAATACAAACTTTCATTGATTGATTTCCATTCATAATATCCGTATTGAACATTATTCTCATAATGTTCAGTTCGATACTTTATAGCATTATCAGCCAACTCTTTTTTTACTATGAAATACCACACAGTCCGATTATCTTTAGCTAAGAAGAATTCATAATAGTTTGCTTCGTCTTCGGTTTTGAATAATGATTCTTTATATTCATATATTTCTACTGTTTCATTTTCATTATTGATATCATCTTTTAAATAATCGAGTCTTTCGCTTATTGCATCCTGCGGATTATCAAAATAAGAATATTGATTTGTTATTGACGGATTTTTAAGCGCCGAATAAACAAGTTCTACAACAGACAATTGTTTGATTACTAAAAAGCCCAGAAGGATTAATAATAACACAATTAATAACTTTGTAATACTGAGCTTTTTATTAGAAGTCTTAATTGTTTCAACAATTACTTCATCTGTTTTTTCTGTAAGTGCTTCTTCTGGAATATCTTCACCTAAAATAAGCTCATTCACTGTTACTCCCAATGCTTTTGATAGCTCTTCTAACATTGAAACATCAGGAAAGCCCTTTCCTGTTTCCCAACGCGAAACAGCTTTATCGGTACAATTGAGAATTTGAGCGAGTTCCTTTTGAGTTAAGCCAAGTTCTTTTCTCTTACGCTTTATAAAATCACCGGTTTTGGTTAAATTCATAGTTAGTCACCTCAAATTTATTTTACTGCATAAGCATTAAAAAGTCACTCTATGAAACATAGAATTCAGTGATTAATGATAATTAATACTACGAATAATATTCATCTTTGCCCATCAGCCACTTACGCGGATTTTTGTCAATGTATTGAAGATGATTCAAATAATCTTCTTCGTCGCGGATTATGTGGTCATAGAAGGATTTTTGCCATATGTTTTCGCTAATTGATTTATTAACAAATCTCTTCAATGTTCCGACATATGTTGAAACAACCGACTTTGTAGGGTGCGACGCCCTCAACGCACCGTACGAATCCGTTGTTGAAACAATAAGCATCATATGAATGTGATTGGGCATTATTACGAATTTTTCAGCTTTAACATAATCATAGATTTCGTTCATTTTAATAATTTCGTTCTCAACAACTCGCCCGTATTCCGTAAGAACAAGCTGCGGCGCGTCGTGGGCGTCGCGCCCTACAGAAATATTTGAAAGTATACATTTATTATCTTTAGAACACATTGTAATAAAATAAGCACCGTTACTGCTATAATCAAATCCACTTAATCTCGGATGTGTTCTTGATTTTGTACGCTCTGCAATATTGATTAATATCTCTTTTCTGTTTTTCTCAGGATTTGCAATTACTTCTTCCAAGAGTTTTTCAAGCACCTCGGATATTTCCCTGCCCTCAAAGCCGAGATTCATCAAATCAAAACCGTTGATATCAAGGTCTTTAATACTGTATACCTCGTTGCTTTCAATTATTTCCTTTGTTATCTCTCTGATTTCTTCAAGGGCGATTATTTCATTTTCTGCAAGGGCTGGATTATGCGATTTTAAGTCTGCAACCTGAAAATCAATAAAATCAAAAATCAAATCCTCTCCGAGCGTTTTCATTCTTTTTTTAATTGTTTTCTTCTTGTGGCTGAGATAATCGGAATGATTGGCAATCAGCGCAACTGATTTATTTAGAATCTCGTTGCTGACTCTGAGCCTTTTGAGAATAATCGCAGCCTGCTCTGCTCCGATTCTTGCATGAGCATAAAAATGGTCGCCATTTTCATCGGTTGTTCTGCAATGCGGTTTTCCGATATCGTGCAAAAGCATTGCAAGGCGCATATAGTCCTTTTTTGGCGTCTGGGCGACTGATTTAACGCTGTGGGTGTAAACGTCGTATAAATGCCATTTATTATGCTGTGGGAAATCAAATGACGGTATTAACTCGGGGATAACAACTGCAATAACATCTTTATATTTCAAAAGCACATCTTCGCAATTATCACCAAGAAGAATTTTTATTATCTCCGAATAAATACGCTCATTTGCAATGTTCTTCAACAGTTCTTTATTTCTGAATATTGCTTTTTCTGTGTTTTCCTCAATAGTGAAACCGAGCTGAGAAGCAAATCTGAGCGCTCTCATAATTCTAAGGGCATCCTCTTGAAAGCGTTTGTCGCTGTCTCCCACTGTTCTTATTATTCTGTTTTCAATGTCCTCTCTTCCTCTGAACAAATCAACATATCCGTCGATATCGTTATACGCAATTGCATTAACAGTGAAATCGCGTCTTGACAAATCTTCTTTGATATCTGAAACAAAATTAACACTTTCGGGATGGCGGTTATCAAAGTATTTACCGTCTGTTCTGAAGGTTGTTATTTCGTAAGGATTGTGATTTATAACAGCGGTTATTGTTCCGTGTTTAATGCCCGTTTCAAAGTATTTAATGCCGTTCTTTTCCAAAACTTCTTCAACTTGATCGGGAAGTGCAGAGGTTGTTATATCATAATCCGAAACATCCCTGTTCATTATTGAATCACGAACACAGCCGCCCACAGCATAGGCGCTGAAGGACGACTGAGTGAGTATTTCTATTATTTTTTTTGCATCATCGGGCAGAAACATATTACTATTTATTATCCTGTAAATATAGTTTTACTATGCTTTTTTCGTTATATTTTTCAAGCGCTTCAATAGCCTGGATTTTTTCATCATCAGTAAAAGCGGGATGCTCCTCGGGATAGTCCCAGAAGTCAAATGGATTTTCCTTTGTACAAAGCATATTTCCGTCAATAAGCAACCAGGGATATGCAAGTATTTTACGCTTATTTTTGACATAAATCAGCGTTCCTTTTGAGCCGTAGCTGATATTTTTGAAATAGTTCAGACCCTTTGCCTGTTTCATCAGAATTCTTATCTGCTGGTCAAACGGGAGTCTTTTAAACTGAAATCTGTTAATCAGCGGGAACACAATTAATCCAAGCAATAAAACGCCTATAACAATTATCACAATTACATAAGGAGGCATTTATTCAACTCCTATCGTAACTATTTCAAAAGGCGAATACTCAATAGCATCGGTTTCACCGATAACTTCTTCAAGCATATTGAGAATCTTAACATTTCTGTGAAGCTCAATTCTTCCCCGGTCACCATTCTGCTCAGAAAGACGAATTACGGTCATTTTGCCGTCCTCACTTTGCTTTGCAGCCTGAAGAATAAGTGGTTCAAAGGTCGGTAAATTCCACCTTGCATCAGTTCTTATAAGCGGATTGTTGTACTGAAGCGCAACCTTATTGATTTCTGCATTAATCGCATCGCTTTTATGAGGCATAATCATATAACAGAATCTATGATGACCTAAATCCGAAGTTACATCGGGTCGCTTAGTTCCTCTTAAAAGAGAAAGTCCCATATTACTGTTATTAAATGAAACACCGTATTTTCCGTCATTGATAAGAGATATTCCGCCGAATGCCTCGGCAACCGAACACCACTTGTGATGGCAGGTCTCAAACCGTGCCTGCTGCCAGGAGGTGTTTTTATGCGTTTCTCTTTCAATGAAACCTGCAGAAGTGTCACAAAGCGCCTTTCTGGTTAAAACATTGCATGAAAACTCAACTTTAGCAAGCTTATGGGTATCCTGCCAGTCAACAATGTTTTCAACCTCAATTCCCCTGCTCTGGCGGAAAAGACGAATTATCATTTTCCACTTTGAATTATCTGTTCTCAGAGAAGTTTCAAAAGATGCACATTCTCCGTCGAGTTCGGTTAAATGAGCAGGTTCATCAACATATACGGGATAATCCTTTTCTTTATATGTCGGAAGAATGTCCCACGCATCGTAAACACCGGGACGATCCTCATAAATTCTGAGTTTATTGAAATCGCCGAGTGTCCATTCTCTTTTAAGCTCTTTATCATAAAGCGATTCAATAGAGCCGTCCTGAGCAATTGAAATTGAATAAAACGGAGTTACCGCATCAGTTCCGTCAATTCTGATCCAATTTGTGTTACCCTTTGTTGCCCTTAAATTCTTAGAGCTCATTGCAGGGATATCGGGAATTAACCAATTACCTTTTTTACCGTATCTGGTTGATGTTCCGTCCTTATTTTCAATAAAGGTCAGAGAGTCCCTCTTAATATTAAGGGTATTGAAATACTTTCCTTTATCTGAAAGAATCTTATCAAGTTCCTTTTCAATTTCGGCATAATCCTTCATTGCATCTTCAAATACGGGATGGATATGTGAACCGGGAAGAATATCATGGAATTGATTAACAAGGAATTTTTTATAAAGCTCGGTTATCTCTTCCCTGTTGTCATCACCCCTCATAACAGAGAGGATTTCAGCATTTCTGAACTTGCCTTCAAGACGGCGGTTTGTGCGTTTGAGGTCTGATTTAGTCGTAAATGTTCCTCTGTGCATTTCAAGATAGAGCTCGCCATCCCAAATCTCGAGATTTTTATTATTTTTGAGATTCCTTTCAAGGAACTCCGCACCGCCCATATGTTCGCACTTCGGCATTGCCGAAATCTTATCAAAGCGTTTCATCATCTCGAGCATATCTTCGGTACATCCCGAGCCTCCGTCACCGTATCCGAACATATTCATTGTCTGTCCGCCGAGGTCCTTATCTATATATGCATTCCAGTTTTCCTGAATCTGAGACGGAGCATTCCAAGTAATAAAATGAGTCGGAGGAACACAAGCAAGTATCTTTGTTCCGTCAATACCGCGCCATATAAAATTATTATGAGGAAAACGGTTTGTATCATTCCATGTGGACATCTTGTTTGAAACAAAATAGTCAACTCCGCACTTTTTGAGAATCTGCGGCATAATCCATGAATTGCCGAAAACATCGGGAAGCCAAGCGTTATTAACGGTCTTGCCAAACATTCTCTTGTATGTTTGCTGACCGTATAAACACTGACGGATAAGAGACTCAGCATTAGGAATATTGCAGTCGGGTTCAACATACATTGCGCCGACGGGCTCAAACTGACCCGATTTAACCTTCTCCTTCATCTCTTCAAACACTTCGGGATAGTATTTTTCAAGAGTTTCATAGATATATGGCTGAGTATGGGTATATTTAAACTCGGGATATCTGTCCATCAGTCTGAGCTGAATTAAAACAGTTCTCAGGTTTTTCTGAACTGTGTGTATTCTTCTCCAGTAGTATGCCAAATCAAGATGAGAATGAGCAATAAGCGCAACATCACCTGCACCCTTATATGTATCATTAGCATAGATTACATCTTCTATATACTGCTTTGCCTCATCAACACCGCCAAGCTCATCGCTTTCAAAATCAATAAGATTCATCGCATTGTTCAGCTCTCGGATTAAGAATTCGCGGTAATCTTCGCTGAACGAATCCCCTCTTGCGATATCAAGAAGAACCTCAAAGTCCCAAACCAAATCCTGCACCTTGTGATTAACCGTGCAAAGATATGCACCATCAAAAATCTGACGGCATCCGCGCACGGAGAGCGATTCGGGATTTCTTTCATCATCGGGTTTAGAACGGTTGTATCCCATCATATCAAAGTGAAGGATTTCGTTTTCATCAATATACGGAGAAAGAAGCATTCTCTCTCTGTTCGGGTCAACACCGCCTATATATTTGCCGTTGATTTTTACGCAGATTTCCGCTGCGGTTTTAAGTGAAAACCACAGTTCTTTTCCTTTTAATTCTTCGGGAATTTCAACATCAGCTTTGATAAATGCAGTTCCGTCAGGCGTAAAATACATATCACCCCTGTTCAAAGGACGGTAGTCCTCTGAATAGTATTCAAACTCCATTTCATCAACCTGGCGTGCATCTCTTATCTCAAGATTTTCAATTTCCCACTTTGAATCATATATATATCTTTTAAGCCATCCGAAACGCAGTTCAGTCCATTCCTCAGGGCGCATAGAACGCCTTACAACTTTTATATGAGCCATAATATGTTCTCCTTAAATATCGTGAAAATACGGCTTTTTTCTGATAGAAGTAACCTTGACCTTTTTGTTAAGGTCCTTTTCAATCTGTTCTTCAATCCAAGCACAGCAGCGATGAAGTATCAGACATTTTGAACATTCACCGCGAAACAGGAGTGTTAATTCATTTCCCTCAAGGGATACAAATTCAACCCATCCGCCGTCACCCTGGAGCTTTGGCTGAATAACATTTTCGATATAGCGTTTAATCTTGTTCATAACTAATCCTCTATGATAGATTTGATAGTTTTTCTGATTGTTTCAAGCCGAGCCTTTGCATTATCGCGGTTTTCATCAACTATTGAATAATAAACCTTGATTTTAGGCTCTGTTCCGCTTGGGCGTACAGCCATCCATGAGCCGTCATCCCATATGTATTTAAGAACATTTTCCTTGGGCAAATCAAGAATTCCGTCCTTATAGTCAATAATCTCATTAATACCGTCAAAAAGCTCTTTACCTGTGTTTCTGAAATATACCATAAGGCTCTGAATCTTTTCAGCACCGTCCTTGCCCTTAAGGACAAAACTGTCAAGAAAATCGAGATAATAGCCGTATTCAGCATAGATATCATTAAGTCCGTCAACAAGTGTTTTACCCTGATTCTTATACCATGCCGCCATCTGACAGATAAGCATTGATGAAACAACTGCGTCCTTGTCCCTTGCATGAGTTCCGACAAGATATCCGTAGCTTTCCTCGTAGCCGATAACAAATTCCTTGTCACCTTTTGCCTCATATTTATTAATCTTATCGCCGATATATTTAAAGCCTGTCAGAGTTTCTTCAACCTGCAGTCCGAATTTTCTTCCAATATTCGCGCCGAGCTCAGAGGTTACTATTGTTTTAACAAGAGTTGATTTTTCGTTAAGCTCATCTTTTCTCATTGTTAAAATGAAATTAACAAGAAGTGCACCCGTCTGGTTGCCTGTAAAAAGAACATAATCGCCGTCGTGACGCACTGCAATTCCGACTCTGTCGCAATCGGGGTCGGTTCCGAGAACTAAATCAGCACCGATTTCCTTTGCTTTTTCAATAGCAAGCGTTAATGCAGCTCTGTCCTCGGGATTCGGTGATTTGACTGTCGGGAAGTTGCCATCGGGCTCTTTCTGGGAATCAAGAAGAGTTACATCCATTCCATCAAGTACTGCAAGGACGGGATATCTGCCCGTTCCGTGAAGCGGAGTGTAAACAATCTTCAAATCATTTTCTTCCTGATATGCAGCCTGAGTTTCAACAGATGCAACAAATTCATTCACTTCTTCATCATATATGCATTCGATAATTCCGTCGCTGATGTATTCATCAGAAGTTTTGCAGTTATCGTAAATACGGCTGTAATCATCAATCTCATTAATATATGCAATAGCATTTTTTGCATCCTCGGTACAGAACTGACAGCCTTTATTGTCATAAACCTTATATCCGTTATATTCCTTCGGATTATGGGAAGCAGTTATCATAACGCCCGCAGTGCAATTATGATATCTTGTTGTGAAAGAAAGAACGGGTACGGGTACGATATCGCTGAAAGCAAACACCTTAATACCCTGCGATGCAAAAACTCTTGCAGCAGCCCATAAGAAATCCTTTGAATTAAGTCTTGAATCACAAGCAATTGCAACGCTTAATTCGCCCGAATTCTTAGACTTGAGATATCTTGCAAGACCAAGTGTTGCTTTGCCTACGGTGTAAGCATTCATTCTGTTTGTACCCGCGCCCATAATTCCGCGCAGTCCGCCTGTACCGAAAGCAAGGTCCTTATAGAATCTGTCTTCAATTTCTTTTTCATCTTTTATGGCTTCAAGCTCTGCTTTTGTCTTTTCATCGAAAGTAAGCCACAAATTGTATTTATCCATATATGTCATAATACCACCTCACATTATTTAATTATATAATAATTAATCTGTTAATTCAAGAATATATAAAAAAACTGCCTCAATTTCATCACAAAATTTAAGACAGTTTCTCTATAAGTCATGAATGTAGCACTGATTATCTTCTAACATATGCCTTGTCACCAGCGGCAAGAATTTCAGCACATTTAATGAGCAGTTTAAACATATATGTCCGCCTCCTTTTCCGTATTAAAAACAGGAGAAAATTTACTGTTTTCAAGCAGATTTCAATTATCTCTTTCTGCTTTCACCTGCATTATATTCATACATATAAAAAAGTCAACGGTAAGGAGGCTTAGTTTACAATTTGTTTACATTTATTTTTTGTGCACTTTCAATAAGTTTCGTTATGTAATAAATAATTACTTTTCGTATTTATAGTGCAACTTGCACAATTTCTCCATCGTTTCGGGTTATAAATAAATTGTTCGAATCAATCTCCCAATCCGTACATGTACGGCACGCCTGAAATCTCAAATCACTTGCATCATCAGCGGTCTCGTGATTGGTGTATATAAAGTTTACTAGCCCAGTTCCCTCTGTATCGGCAGTAGTCATTCCAAAATACTTCAAAAGCTTTCCGCCGTTATCATAGTATTCGGACATCATATCAAAATAATACAGCTTTCCGTCAAGCTCTGCTGCGCTGATTGCCTTTGAGTTACCGCCTGCATCCTCACATAGTATGTGATATGCCTTTATTCCCTCTTGCTGCAAGAGATATTCAAACATATTCGAATAACTGAAAGATGTTCCCTCACCCTTCATAATAGTTTCATAACAGCTGATAGAATTGTTATCACTTACCTTAATTGATGAAGCAATTCTGTTATACAGATTAATTGCATAGACAGTGTCATTTTCGTTGTTTATCTCAGTTTTAATACTACGCACCTTTTCCAAGAACTGCAAAGCATCTTTATGAGCATCGGAGCTTTTATATTTAATTATGTATCCTGATTCACTCGGCTCAATCTTTTCAACAAGTGCGCTAAGCGGAAATGATGTATAAAACAGTTGAAGAACATCATCAAGAAAGCCGGAATTGATTCGCACTTCCTCATTTCCTAGAACAACCGCCCTGCACAAATCTCTATACGCCCTTATTGTTGCATCTTCAAAAGAATAGGCAGAATCATATGTATAATTTGTTCCGTCGGCAATATTTGCGCTGCTCTCTTTCTTTTCGCTTTTACACGATGCAAGTGATAAACCAACAAGAATGATACAAAGAATAATTGAAATAGTTTTTTTCATATTATTTAAACCTTTATTTTTCCAAGAACTTCTCCGACCTTTTCACGAATAATAAGGTCGGCTCTGTTGTCTGCCTGCGTTGCTCCGAGATTTATTAGAACAAAATATTTTCCGTTAAAGTTTCTTATAAACCCTGCTGCAGGATAAACGTTAAGAGATGTTCCCGCAACAATAAGACAATCCGCTTCATATATTGCATTAAGAGCACCTTCAATAGTTTCGCCATCAAGCCCTTCATCATACAAAACAACATCGGGCTTAACTACGCCTTGGCATATTTCACCGCATATGCGTTCATCGCAAAGAGGAATTCCCTTATAGTTTTTTATAAAGTCTACGTCGTAGAACTTACCGCATTCAGTGCAGTAATTTCTCAGCACACTTCCGTGAAGCTCATAAACATTCTTTGAACCTGCCTTCTGATGTAAACCGTCAATATTCTGAGTTATAACAGCTTTTAGTTTACCTGCTTTCTCAAGTTCAGCAAGTTTATAATGCGCTGCATTCGGCTTTGCGTCAAGAAAAAGCATTTTATCGCGATAGAAATTGAAAAAGTAGTCAGTATGCCTTACGAAAAAAGTGTGGCTTAATATTTCTTCAGGAGGATAATCATATTTCTGATTATAGAGTCCGTCAACACTTCTGAAATCGGGTATACCGCTTTCCGTTGAAACACCCGCCCCTCCAAAGAAAACAATATTGTTTGAATCGTCAATAATCTGTTGAAGAGTCAGCTCGTCTTTCTGCTCTTCTTTTGTCTTATTAGGAGTTAATCTCATTTAATCACCTTTTACTCTTAAATTTTTACACTATTAACACTTGAAAAAGACGAATAGTTTGTTACCCCGTTCAACTTTCTTTTTGCCCTTACCTTATAATAGTAAGTTTTTCCTTTTTTCAGCTTTTTATCCTTGAAGCTTATTGATGTCGGTTTAAGATTTGCAATCTTTTTAAACTTTCCGTTTTTTGAAGTTGCACGAAAAACCTGATAGTACTGTGCATTCTTGATTTTCTTCCATTTGATTGTTGCCGTTGTTTTCTTTTTTGTTACTTTTATTCGAGGCATCGCAAGATTTGAAAATGTAAACGATTCGCTTTCGCCCTCGCCCTCGCTGAAAGCGCTTGTTCTATTTGACTCAAATCTGTTGTAATGAATACACTCCTTTAAACCGGATGAAAAGAATATTCCCCAATGATTATTCTCAAGAATATTTGATTTTATGATATTATCATTTCCGCTTTTCAGATAAATTCCTTTATCAAATGTTTTAACCGTGTTACCGTACAGCTTATTAGCTCTGGTATGGGAATCAAGCAGAATTCCGCTGTTATTTGATTTACCGTTTACAATATTACCTGATAAAAGCGAATTCCTTACATCAAACAGCCTTATTCCGTAATTATCGGATTTGATATTATTGTTTTTTATCTTAATTTTACCTACAAAATAATTTCCTTTAGTAAAGCTGACCTTTTTGCTTTTGGTTATGTTATTACCGAAAATATGCAAACCGACAGCGTATGAAACGCCCTTCGTTTTAATAATACTGATGCTGTTTTCGGATATTAAGGTATTGCAATCGGATACAGGAGCGCCCTTACCTTCAATATAGTTCATTTTATGAAGATTATTGTCGTCCTTCATTAAGAAGTACTCAATGCCAGTTCCGCAGTTGGTTATAGTGTTATTGCTGATTTTTGAATCAATATAGTTTGAACAAGTTATTGCAGAAGAGAGTATGTTTTCAAACAGACAGTTTGTAACTGTTATACCTTTGTGATAAAGACCTGCAAATGCAGAATTTGTTCCGAGCCCTCTGAGAAGATTTGAGAAAATGCATTTGTTTATTGTTATATTCTTGTTCATGGTGCCGTCGTATTCAGGCATTGCCTTGAAATGCTTTGACTCTTCAAGAATGTCAATCTGAAGTGCTTCACCGCTGTTGTTCACAAGAGAACCGCTTGCGTTTTTGAATACGCACTCCTTAAATAAAACATTATTGCATGCAGCAACCTCAACATTATGCGAATTATAATTATTCTGAAAAACAGTGTTATAAAAGCTTATATTTTTTCCGTGTGCAATTCGAATCTGACAGCTGTTACCAGCGTAATCATCTGAGTAAGTCATCGTTCCGCCGATAAATTTGAAATTCTTTGTTCCGTTATACTTTGTTACACCGCGCTTTCCTATGAATATATTCGTATTATTCGTTACGGGAGTTGAAACTGTGTATTCGCCCTTTGGAATTGTTACTGTAAGTTCTGTATTATCAAATTCATCGCAGTATGAAAAAGCGCTCTGCAAAGTTTCTGTTATGTCACTTGAACTGACATAAAAAGCCTTCGATTTTTTGCCGTCAAAAACAGTTATCGGACTTTTTGCAAACGCAGAGAAAGGATATGAAATACTAAGTATTACAATAGCTGTTAATATAAAAAATGAAAGAGTTTTTTTCTTCATAAAAACACCTCAGAAAGTCTAATAATAATTATAATGTTTCACAATATTATTGTCAACTAAATAGAATTATATATAAATAGTAAATTAATTAATTTATTGTTGACTTTATTAAGCCTAAGTAATATAATGTTGACGATTAAATAACAATTTGTATTATAAAATTATACTATTTGTATAGAGGCGATAAATAATGGCTAAAAAACTAAAAAAAGAAACGAAAATACATGCTTTTATAAAAAAGCATTTTATGGTTATCGTTGTTTTTGCGATAATGTTTATTCCTTCAATATATACAGTATTATTCTTAGGCTCGATGTGGGACCCGTACGGAAACACCGGTTCCCTGCCCGTTGCAATAGTAAATGAGGATAAAAGTGTTATATACGGCGGAAAAGAAATAAATATCGGAGAAACGCTCTGCGATAATCTGAGAAAGAATAATCAGCTAAAATTCAACTTTGTTGATGAGCAGGTTGCGCTTGACGGACTTGAAAACGGAACGTATTATATGGTTCTTGTTGTTCCCGACAACTTCTCGTATAATTCAACAACGCTGACAAGCGACAATCCTCAGAAAATGCAGCTTGAGTACTATGTCAACCCCGGAACGAACTATATTGCAAGTAAATTCGGTGAATCAGGTGTTAAATCAATAAAAGAAAGCATAAATAAATCTGTTATCAACACCTATGCAACAACAATTTATTCCAAGCTTGACACAATCGGCGAAGGATTCACTCAGGCTGCTGACGGTTCCGGTCAGATTTATGACGGAGTCGGACAGCTAAGAAGCGGTAATATGCAAATCACTAACGGTCTTAACACACTTTCTAACGGCTGTCTTACAGTAAAAGAAGGAACAGGAACACTTAAAGAAGGACTTGCAAAATATACCGACGGTGTATCCCAGGTTAATGTCGGAGTTTCCCAGCTTAATGACGGCGTTCCTAAACTTAAAAACGGAGTTGTTCAGCTTAAAGACGGTGCGTTACAGCTAAAGGGCGGAACAACACAGCTAAAAGACGGAACTGCCCAGCTCAAGGGCGGAACAGGACAGCTTGTTTCAAATAACGACGCTCTTAATAACGGTGCCGACCAGCTTCTTAACGGCTTAAACACAATGAGCGACCAACTCGGTGAATCGCTTACCGAAGAAAACCTGAAAGATTTGGAAAAACTCGAGGACGGTCTTATCCAGATTAACGACGGTATCCAGACGCTTCAGAAAGCAGTTAACGAGGATTACAAAATCAGTGATGAAACAATAAACGAAATCAAAACAACCGTTTCCAATGTTGAAACATTTATTAAATCAGATGAATTCGCACTTCTCAGCACTGTTATCAGCGCAGACCTCATAGACTGGAGCAGAATAGACAGCCTTTGTGACAGGCTTGAAATCCTTCCGCAAAGTGAAAGCAATAAAGCCGCTATTGAAAGCCTCAGAAATCTTTCAAGCACAATGCAGAGAATCCAGGGTGTCGGAGATAAAATCACTCCCGAAAATGCTAAAAACCTTGTTAAAATGGCAAATTCGCTTATTGATGCATATTATCAGCTTACCGACGGTGTTCAGCAACTCTCCGACGGCGGTAACCAGGCGCTTCCTGTTGCTTCAGATACGCTTAAAAAGCTCACAAACGGTATGCTTTCCATTCAGAACGGTCTTGACAGAACAGTTGAAAAAGACGGTGAAACAGGTCTTATTGAAGGAATGACAACGCTTAAAAGCGGAATTGAGCAGTATACTGACGGCGTTTCTCAGGTGGACAGCGGTGCAATTAAGCTTGATGATGGTGCTATTCAGCTTGACGATGGCGTTAGTAAGCTTTCAGACGGACTTAACACCTTTGGTGAGGGAATAGACACTGCAGGAGCAGGAATCACTAAGCTGTTTAACGGAACAAAAACACTTGTTAAAAACAACAACAAGTTAAACAGCGGTGCAGGTAAGCTTTTTGACGGTACCGGTCAGCTTTATGACGGCTCAATTAAACTCTATAACGGAACTCTTCAGGTTGACGAGGGATGCGAAAAGCTTATGTTCGGAGCAAATACTTTGAAAGAATCCCTTGCTGACGGCGCAGGGCAGATTAAAGAAACAAACACCGGTGAGAGTGCAGCCGACATGTTATCCCAGCCCGTTGAAGCAAATGAAACCTTCCAGAGAACCATCAACACCAACGGTGAAGCAATGAGCGCATATATGATGTGTGCAGGACTTTGGGTTGCTTGCCTTGCATTCTGTTTGATGTTCTCCCCCTTTAAAACATCTCTCGGAAGCAGAAAGACATTCATCGCACACGCATTAATCTCACTGTTTGTTTCGGTTGTTCAGGCTCCGATTATGGTTACACTTCTTATGGGTATTAACGGTATGAGACCGCAGAATGTCGGTATGACATATGTGATGGCTATACTAGCCTCGATGGCGTTTATGTCGATAGTTTATTATCTGAACACATTGCTTGACTCAATAGGCTCGTTCTGCCTGCTGATTCTTTTGTGTTTGCAGCTATCGGGCGCCGCGGGCACATATCCGATTGAACTCTCTCCGAAATTTTATCAGATAATTCATCCGTTCATGCCTTTTGCATACGGAGTTGACGCATTCAGAAGTACACTTTCAACGGGTAATTCCCTGCTGACAGATATAGCGGTATTCTGCGGAATAATTATTGCCGGAATTTCGCTGACATGCTTAACCTATGAAATGAGACGGGTTAAGCTCAGAAGAAAAGAACAACATGAAGCAAAGCAAGCTGCTTAATGAATGTAAAAGCGACGCAAATTTGCGTCGCTTTTACATTATATCAATATGAGAATTTATGTCCGTCGCAGCGTTTTAGAAGCTCATCCCACCTTCTGTCGACTTCCTTCTGGAATTCCTCAATCATCCATTCGTTACCTGCTTTAAACATATGCTTGAATCTGCCCTGCTTTGCAAGCCATTCCTCAACAGGAACATATTTAGCAGGCTCATAGTTGAGTATCCATTTACCGTCAATAACCTCAAACAGAGGCCAGTATCTTGTTTCAACTGCAAGACGGCAGATATCCATAATGTCATATGTCGGATATCTCCATCCCCTCGGACAGGGCGCCATAATGTTCAGAAAAGCTGCACCCTTTGTGTAGATAGCCTTTTCGCTCTTGCAGTGAAGATCGCGGAAGTTTCTGAAAAATGTTGTCTGACCAACATAAGGAACCTTATGCTCTGCAATAATTGCAGCTAAATCTTTTCTGTATTCAACCTTACCGTCGGACTTTTTGCCGACAGGTGTTGTTGTAGTATCTGCAAACATCGGAGTTGCGGATGAACGCTGAATACCCGTGTTCATGTATGCTCCGTTATCATAGCAAACATAAACCATATCATGATTTCTTTCCATTGCGCCCGAAAGCGACTGAAATCCGATATCATATGTTCCACCGTCACCGCCGAAGGTAATAAACTTAAATGTTTCGTCCTCAGCAAGCTTGCCCTTGCGCTTCATAACATTATATGCGCCCTCAACACCTGCGAGAGTTGCGCCTGCATTTTCAAATGCGTTATGAATATATGAGTCCTTATACGCTGTGAAGGGATACATAAAGCTTGAAACCTCTAAACAACCCGTTGCGTTGCCAACAACAGCTTTATCGCCTTCGTGAACAGCTTTTAATACATTTCTTACAGCAATTGTTCCGCCGCAGCCTGCGCACATTCTGTGACCGGGAACAAGTCTGTCATCACGCGATACAAATTCTTTAAAATCGTACATTCTCATTCCCTCCTATTCTCTTACGCCCATGTATCGATAAGGATTTTCAACCTTACCTTCTTTTGCTGCATTTTCAAGCTCGGCAAAAACATTTTCCATGTCTTCAACACGAACATCGCGTCCGCCGAGGCCGTATACATAATTGATTGCAAGGCAATCTGATTTTGCTCTGAAGAGTGCAGTTGAAACCTCACTTCCGAGAGGTCCGCAGTTATCATTATATGACTCGGTTCTGTCCATAATAGCAACGGCTTTAGCGCCTTCAAGTGATTTTGCAATTTCTTCTGCAGGAAATGGACGGAAGAGTCTTATTTTGATTAAGCCGACCTTCTTGCCCTGTTCGCGCAATGCGTCAACAGCGTCCTTTGTTGTTCCTGCTGCAGAGCCGATAATAACAACGGCATACTCTGCATCATCCATTTTATATTCTTCAAAGAATCCGTAGCTTCTGCCCGAAACATTTTCATATTCCTTAGCAACATCAAGAACAACCTGCTTTGCGTTTTTAAGCGCCTCAGCCTGTGCTCTTTTTGCCTCGAAATAATAGTTTGTTACGCTGTAGGGACCGACTGCCATCGGACATTCAGGATTAAGAAGATAGTTTTCGGGATTGTATTCCCCGACAAAATTCTTAACATCCTCATCCTCATTGAGAACAATATTCTCAACTGCGTGAGAAGTTATAAATCCGTCCTGACAAATCATAACAGGAAGCATAACATCTTTATGCTCGGCAATTCGGTATGCCATACAAAGATTATCATAAACCTCCTGGTTGTTTTCAGCATATATCTGAATCCATCCTGAATCCCTTGCGCCCATTGAATCTGAATGGTCGCAGTTGATATTGATGGGACCCGAAAGCGCTCTGTTAACAAGAGTTAAAACAATCGGAAGTCTGTTTGATGCAGCGAGATAAAGCTCCTCCCACATCAGTGCCATACCTGCAGATGATGTTGCGGTAACGCTTCTTGCGCCTGCAGCCTCAGAGCCGATAACGGCACTCATAGCCGAATGCTCGCTCTCAACGGGAATGAACTCACTGTCAACAAGTCCGTTTGCAACAAGCTTTGAGAAATACTGAGGGATTTCGGTTGACGGAGTTATAGGAAATGCCGCCATTACATCGGGATTAATCTGGCGAAGTGCTTCGCAAACAGCTTCGTTACCCGATAATCTGTCTTTTCTTGCCATTACTTAACCCCCTCCATTGAAAGTGCGCCTGTCGGGCAGGTTTTAACGCATATTCCGCATCCCTTGCAGTGGTCATAATCAAGCTGACCTCTTGCATGTGTTCCCGGAACAACTGTAATACAGCTGTCGGGACAAACGGGAATACACATTAAGCAGTGAATGCATTTTTCATTATCAAGCTCGGGTTTAACCGAAGTCCACTCCCCTGTTTTGAATTCAACAGAGGTACCCTCACCGTATATCTGCATACCCTCGGTTAAATCCTGCCATTTGCAGTTGAGACCGAGTTTTGAAACATCTGATTTCATTACCACTTAACCTCCTCGTACGCCATTTTAAGAGCGTTCATATTGCCCTCAATAACCTCGGGCTTTGAAGAAAATTTATGTTCAAACGAAACTCTCATTTCGCTGAGAAAATCATTCCATGGCATAACCCTTGAAACCTTAACGATTGCAGCAAGCATCGGAGTATTCGGAAAATATTTGCCGAGGCATGCTTTTGAAACCTTCTTGGCATCAATGGTATAAACCTTTCCTTCATAACCGCCGAGGTGCTGTTTTATTTCGTCAACGCTCTTCTTTGTGTTAACAACAATTGCACCGTCCTTTGAAAGACCGTTTGCAACATCGGCAACCTCAAGAAGACTCTCGTCAACAACAACTACAAAATCAGGGTCATATATATTTGAATGAACTCTTATTTCATTGTCGCTTATTCGGTTATATGCTGTAATGGGCGCGCCCATTCTTTCAGGACCGTATTCGGGAAAGCCCTGAACAAATTTTCCTGTTTTAAAAGCAACATCGGCAAGAAGCAAAGCCGCAGTTTTTGCGCCCTGTCCTCCGCGTCCGTGCCAGCGAATTTCAACAGCATTATTCATAATTATTCCTTCTTTCTGCAAGAAATATAAAAAGCCTCTCAGCCCAAAGGCTAAGAGGCGATAAATCTACCGTGGTACCACTCTTATTCGTTACATACATAACGCACTTCTTGTTCTATCAAACAATATCTCGTTAACGGAAGAGACCGTGTTTTCTTACTTACTTCGGAAAACCTGCTCAGAGAGGATATCCGCTGCTTCATTGTGCTGCCTCTCACCAACCGGCAGTTCTCTGAAACGAAATCAATCAGCGGCGTTGTTCTCATCAACGCATTTATCTTATTTGTGCAGATATTATAATTAATATTAATGCATTTGTCAAGATTTTTTTGTTGTATACTTATAAATTATATGCTAAAATATAGAAAAAGGAGGGATTTTATGAATATCTGGCACGATATATCACCTAAAAGAATAAGAAAAGACAGATTTTATGCTGTTATTGAAATATCAAAAGGCGGAAAGAATAAATACGAGCTTGATAAGGAAACAGGTATGCTGAAGCTCGACAGAGTTCTTTTCACATCAACCCACTATCCCGCAAACTACGGCTTTATTCCGAGAACCTATGCAAGCGACAACGACCCGCTTGATGTTCTTGTTTTATGCAGCGAAGCAATTCTTCCGATGACCATTGTTGAATGCGAGCCAATCGGCGTTCTTATTATGGAGGACGGCGGTGCAGCCGATGAAAAAATTATCGCTGTTCCCGTTAACGACCCCAACTACAACGGTTTCAAAGATATTGATATGCTTCCGAGTCACAGATTCGAGGAGATTAAGCATTTCTTCAAGGTTTACAAAACTCTTGAGCAGGGCAAAGCAACTTCGGTAACAGAAGTTCAGCCCAGAGAGGCTGCAGAAGCAATCATCCAGAAATGCATTGACAATTATATTAAAAAATTTCAGATGTAAATAAAAACAGCGGCTCAAATGAGTCGCTGATTTCTTGGCGCAGAGGGTGGGATTCTCTTCTCAGCTATCGAAAGCCCCACCGGGGCTTTCTCCCAATCGCATCACTTGCGCGATGCTCTTGGAGTTCGTTTCGAATCCCATTGTATAAAAAAAACAAGTTGCTCAAAAGAGCAACTTGTTTTTTGGCGCAGAGGGTGGGATTCGAACCCACGTGGGCGTGAACCCAAACGGTTTTCAAGACCGCCTCGTTATGACCTCTTCGATACCTCTGCATATCTAAGTGCTTAGATATATTAACATATGTTTTTTGTTATGTCAAGAAAAAATTTGATAACTTTGTATTGACTTTTTTTATTGTATATGATAAAGTATTTAAGCACTATGAAGTGCAAAACTTGACAGGAATAACGTAAGTCACACGCAGAAGTACTCAAGTTGGTGACGAGGCGCCCCTGCTAAGGGCGTAGGTCGGGAAACCGGCGCGAGAGTTCGAGTCTCTCCTTCTGCGCCAATAAAACTCATACTGCTTTTGCAGTGTGAGTTTTTTTATATAATATGAGAGACGAGAAACGAACTCCAAGAGCATCGCGCAAGTGATGCGATTGGGAGAAAGCCCCACTGGGGCTTTCGATAGCTGAGAGGAGAGTCTCTCCTTCTGCGCCAGAGAGAAGCAGTTTTTCAACTGCTTCTTTTTTTGTTGAATTTTCTTTTGCATAATGATAAAATAGAATAAAGATAAGGAGTTGAGAATATGGCTGCTGAAACAAAGACAAAAACAACCGAAAAAAAGAAAAAGCATATTGCGCGCAAAATCCTTTGCGTTATTCTTGCATTATTACTTGTTATTGCAGTTGAAAAGGTTATATCGGTCAACTGGCATTCAAATCCGAAAAATATTATTCAGTTCGGTTATGACAACAGATATATCGCAACAAGCACTTACCCCTTTGTAAGCGCCCACAGATGCGGCGGCGGAATTATGCCCGAAGAATCAATGATGGCATTTGAAAATTGTGTAAAGAACAAGGACTTCAATGTTGATGTT
>CAJOEV010000011.1 GCA_905233545.1 uncultured Eubacterium sp.
TGTCAAGTCTTTTTTGAAAACTTTTTTACTTTTTTTGCAAAAAGAAAAAGCCCCACACATTTTCTGTGTGAGGTTTTTCTTAACTTAATGACATTGCCCTACAGGGTGCTTTTTGTTTTGGAACAGCGGATGAGACGAGAACAGGGCAATTTCTAGAAAAGAAATAGAAACAGTCCGGGGGACTGTTTCGGTGCCCGCGTGCGTGTCGGCGAGCGTGGAAGCGAGTCGAGCGAGTCTCGTAATCCGCTCCATCGTTGAGCAGAGCTCAACGATAAAGGTTTGCCTAAACATTATTCCATAAATGAACGAACGGAATTTACGCAGCGTTCACAAACGAACCGTCGAGGGCGCCGACCCCTACAAAAAGCGGGCGGATAATCCGCCCGTTAGTGATATTTTGCGCATTGCGCAAAGTGATATGTTTGCACTGCAAACGTGATATTTTTTACTTTGTAAAAAGTGATATAAGATAAATCTTCAGATTTATCTTGTTGAGATTTAGCTTGCTAAATCTCAATCCCAAGTTCCTGAATCTTATCCCTTACCTTGAGCCAATCGGCAAATGCGAGCTCTTTGTTATTCGGGTTTCTGAGGATTGCGGCGGGGTGGAAGGTTCCCATCATAAGAACTCCGCCCTTTTCAATAAATTCGCCGTGCTGTTTTGTTACTCTGAAATCGGGTGAAATAAGGCGCTGAGCCGAAATTCTGCCGACGCAGATGATAATTTTCGGCTTGATTATCTTAAACTGTTCCCTCAGCCAGCCGATGCACATATCCTGCTCCTCGGGCTTCGGGTCGCGGTTGTGGGGCGGACGGCATTTTACCATATTTGCAATATAAACATTTTTATCCCTTGAAAGGTCGATGCTCTCAAGAAACTTATCAAGCAGTTTTCCGCTTCTTCCGACAAAGGGCTCGCCCTGCAAATCCTCGTTTTCACCCGGACCCTCGCCAATAAGCATTATATCGGCGTTTTTGTTGCCCACGCCGAAAACAAGATTTGTTCTGCCTTCGCAAAGCGCGCATTTTTTGCAGTTTTTACATTCTTTTTCAAGCTCGTCAAGCGTCATACAATCACCTCGAAGAATATTATATTTATATAATACCAAAATAATGGTTGAAAAACAATCAAAAGTGTTATAAAATAGCAACGGAAAACAATAAATGTAAATCTTTTGGAGGTTTTTTATTATGAAAAATGAAGTTCTTGTTGAAATTTCGGCTCGTCACGTTCACGTTTCACAGGAAGACCTTGAAGCGCTTTTCGGAAAGGGCTATGAATTAACAGTTAAAAAAATGCTCTCCCAGCCGGGTCAGTATGCATGTGAAGAGCGAGTTCGCGTTGTCGGAACAAAGGGTGAATTCCCCGCAGTTTCAATTCTCGGTCCCACAAGACCTGCAACCCAGGTTGAGCTTTCATTAACAGACGCGCGTTCAATCGGCGTTGCAGCTCCCGTAAGAGAGTCGGGCGACGTTGCAGGAAGCGGAGCTTGCAAGCTCGTTGGTCCTGCAGGTGAGGTTGACCTTACCGAAGGCGTTATGGCTGCTAAAAGACATATCCACGCAACAACCAAGGACGCAGAGGAAATGGGTCTTGAAAACGGCGAAATCGTTTCGGTTGAAATTCCCACCGCAAACGACAGAAGCTTAACCTTCGGCGATGTTGTTGTTCGTGTTTCAGACAGCTATGCGCTTGCAATGCACATTGACACCGACGAAGCTAATGCAGCAGGCATGAAGCCAAACACTATCGGAATAGTGAAGAAATAAGACATAAAAACGCCTCTCGGAAGAGAGGCGTTTTTTAGTTTGGAGTTTGGAGGGTGGTGAGTGGAGTTTAGGGGCACAAGCGCCGATTAAAGTAAAAAAACAACACCCTTGCAATGAGCAAAGGTGTTGAGAAATAACAAATTATCTCTTTGAGAACTGTCGAAGCGTTAAGAAAACAGTTCGGTGGACTGTTTTTAGCTTCGACCGCAAGAGCTGTGCTCTGAGGACCCGCAGTGGAAGATGCGTTAAGAAAAAGAAAAACGCCTCCAAAAAGGAATCGTTTTGAAAAGCAATTATCTCTTTGAGAACTGGGGAGCGCTTCGTCAAAACATCCTCCGTGATTGAAGCATTTTGCAATCAAAATGCTATGAATCACTTCGAATGTTTTTCCTCTCCCCAAAAAATCTGCGATTTTTCGGGGACCCCGGTAACGCAAGACGCGCAAAAAACACCCCTGTATAATACAAGGGTGTAGTTGAGATAAAACAAATTATCTTTTTGAGAACTGCGGTGCGCGTCTTGCGGCTTTGAGACCGTATTTCTTTCTTTCCTTCATTCTCGGGTCACGAGTGAGGAAGCCAGCCTTCTTGAGTGCTGGACGAAGGTTTTCGTCGTACTGAAGAAGAGCTCTTGAAAGACCGTGACGGATTGCGCCTGCCTGACCTGTTACGCCGCCGCCGTTTACACGGCAAACGATGTCAAACTTCTCAGCAGTATCTGTTAAAGCGAGAGGCTGACGAACGATGAGCTTGAGAGTTTCAAGTCCGAAATAATCGTCGATATCTCTGTCGTTGATTGTGATTTTACCTGTGCCTGCATAAACGCGAACACGAGCAACAGATTCTTTTCTTCTGCCTGTTCCGTAGAAATAAGGATTTGATTCGTACATTAGCTACATACCTCCCTTACATTTCCCAAGCTTCAGGCTTCTGAGCCTCGTGCTTGTGCTGAGCGTCTTTGTAAACCTTGCATCTTGTGAGCTGCTTTCTGCCGAGTGTTGTGTCGGGAATCATGCCCTTAACAGCAAGCTGCATAGCAAAATCGCTCTTTTCCTTCATAAGTGTTGAGTATTGAACCTCTTTAAGGTTACCGATGTAGCCTGTGTGGTGCTGATAGAACTTCTTTGTGAGCTTAGCACCGGTTAATACTGCCTTATCTGTGTTAATGATAATAACGAAATCACCGCAGTCTGTGTTGGGTGTGAAAATCGGCTTATGCTTTCCTCTGAGGAGAACAGCAGCTTCAGCAGCAACTCTTCCGAGCGGTTTGTCTGCTGCGTCGATAACATACCACTTGCGCTCGATTTCGTCAGCTTTTGGCATAAATGTTGACATAATCGTTTCCTCCGAATTAATAATAGTAACTTTTAAGTTGCCTGCATATCATAGCAAAAGCGCAAAAAAATGTCAACACCTAAATTAAAATAATTTGGGTTATCTCGCTTTATCTCTGTTTTTCTCGATTAATCATATAAAAATCTCGTTTATAATTTATGAAAAACGTATCGTCGGGGATGCCGATCCCTACAATTTTGTTCTTTTACTCTTTTGCAGGGGAGGGTTTCCGAGCTCTCCAGCAAATCAAAATACGAAACTAAAAAACTTTTGACATATTCTGCGATATCTGCGACTATTTAATGAGGGAGGTGAATGCCGTGGCACGAAAAGAGGAAGCCGACAAATTGCTTCGCATGGCCTATGTTTCGTATTATGAAGCTTCATATTATTACTGCGTTGCAAGAACAAAGCACGCCAGGGGAAGCGAGGAGGACTCGGTTCAAAATGCATTTTTGGTTTACTATAAAAAGCTGCTTTCAGGTGAAAACATTATAAATGTTAAAGCTTTTTTATACCGAACCTGCGAAAATATGTGCCGTAAGGCTGACACCAAGTTTTTAAGGGACGCAAAGCGAAGCGTTGATTTGGAAAACGTAACGGATATTCCTGCAAAGGAAACGGACGTTTTTGCTTTGGAGCTTGATTATGATGCGCTAAAGGAAGAGCTGGTCGGAATGCTGAGTGAAGAGGAACAAACTTTGTTCACGTTGAAATACGAGCAGAAAAAAACTCTTGAGGAAATCGCAAAACAGCTCGGCATTTCGCCAAACGCCGCAGCGCTTCGCACCTCACGCCTCAGGAAAAAGATAAAAACACTCATACCAATCACAATTGACAAATACAGGGAAGGGGGAATTCGATGAGCATAACAGTAAATGAAAAAACGCTTTTCGCAGTTCTGACTGAATCACAGGGCAAAAACGAAATGATTGCACTTCTCAATGAAATAATTGATGAAGAGCTTGAAAAAGAAGAAATGAACACGGCGCTTGTTGATGAATGTGTTCAGGCAATAATCGATTTGGAAAGCGAAGGTGACATCAAAGCGCTTTGCACATATCAGGAGCTTGTGCAGTATTGCCATTCGGAAGCTTTCAAGAAGAGAATACGCCTGAGACGTGCCGTTATTATTGCTGCAGCGGCGGCAATTCTTACAAGCGGGGCGCTTTCGGTATCACCTGCGCTCGCTGAGCAGGCAAGGAGCTTTATTGGTTCTGTAATAGCAAGCCTCGGTATTGCAGCCGAGGAATCGGATGAGAAAAACGGCGAAATTGTTTCAATCTATGCCGAGCCAATCGGAAGCATAAACTATACCGTAAAAAGCGAAGATGAGATAAACGCCGAAGCGTTCAGGATTTTTGCAGTTGATAAAGATAATAATGAAAAAGAAATATCGGTTTCAAAATGCAAAACAACAATAAAACGTCCCGACGGCAGTCATATAATGATTATTTATTCTTACGAGGGCTGTGCGTGCTCGGTTATCTATAATCTGGAGGAAGTATAATGAAAAGAATTAATAAAATAGTATGCAGTATACTTGCGCTTGTTATATTTATTGCGCAGCTGCCGATTACGGCGCTTGCATATAATGAAAACGTTCCTTCGTTCACTGCAGAGCAAAAAGATGTTGTTTCTCAGGACGGCAAGTGGAAATACGATATTGCACTTGATAAAAATGAAGAACCCCGCGTCTGGATTAAGGAGTATCTGGAAATTGCGCAAGCCGGAAAAGATTTTGTTTTTCCGGGGGTTCTTGACGGAATGAAGGTTCAGAGCGTTGATATGTACCCTTCTTCAAATTTGTTTAACATAAAAAAGAACACTAAAATTGTTTTTGAGGAAAACATTGAAATAATCAGCGGCGAATTTTTGCGCGCATCACAAAATCTGGAGGTTGTGCTTCCCTCAACTCTGTTGATGATAGACCAACGAGTTTTTGCGTCGTCGGTTAACCTTAAAATCAATTTCCCCGACAGTCTTTGCGCGATAGCGAAGGAAGCGTTTCAGTTTTCTTCTTTCAGTACGAATACGGACATTGTTTTGCCCGAAAGTCTGAAATATATTGGTAACGGTGCATTTGAAAAAACAAATATAACCTCTGTTAAAATCGGAGCAAAGACGGATTTCAGTGATGCAAAGTTTTCACAGACTGCAGGAGTTTATTATACGGGTTCGGTTACATATCCATACACCCCGTTTATTAACTGCGGCAGTTTAACAAAAATTGAAATTGACGATAATAACCCGAATTTCAAAAATGATGACGGAATAATTTATACGGCAGATGATAAGGAATTGGTGTTTATTAATGAAAGCCCTGCGGATTATGCTATTCCCGAGAGCGTTGAATATATCTGCTCGGGTGTTTTTAACAACAAAAACTTTAACAGTCTTATTATTCCGTCTAACTTAAAAAAGTTTTACAGCGTTACATTCAGCAATACGAATATTGGAAAACTCAGTTTTGCCGAGGGTTTTGAAGACGACAGTTTTTCGGAACTCACTTTTAAAGATTGCACAATAGAGGAACTGACTATTCCGAAAAGCATAGCGCTTATTAATCACAATACTTTTAAAAACCACGGAATAAAAAAGTTATATTTTGAAGAGGGTTCGGCGCTTGCAGAAATCGGAGCATATGCCTTTAAAGGCAATAATTTTGAAACGCTTGATTTAACAAACTGCAGACGGTTAACGGTTGTGCAAACGGAGGCATTCAGCACCAACAAATCACTTTTATCGGTGGATATGACAGACGTTCCTCTGGAAGAATTTTCTTCAGGTATATTCTCCGGATGTTCTAAACTTAAGGATTTCAATATATCGAAATATACAAAAACAATTGGATACAATGCGTTTTCATGGGATACGGAGCTTGAAAATATTGATTTAAGCAATATAGTTAAATATGAAAACGGCGCTTTTGACAGATGCGATAAAGTTAATGTTTCAGATATCATTGTTTCAAACGGCACAACAGAAGACGGTTTTGAATACGTCGAGCTTGAAAATCACGTTTCTTTAATCGGCTACACGGGCAATTCCCTGTTTCTATCAATGCCTGATACAATAAACGGAAAGCCCGTAACCGATATCGTCTGGACGGCAGCAAAACTGAAAAGCAGCAAACTTCTTTACATAAAGTTTCCTTCATCCCTTGCCTTCATTTCCTCGGGAGCGTTTCAGTATAAGGATGTTCTCAAGGTAAGCGATTTCCCGAAAACGCTACGCTATATCGGCAAAGGTGCTTTTTCGGGAGGGAAACTTACAAGCGTTAAGTTGAACGAAGGACTTGAATATGTTCTTTCAGGCGCGTTTGCGTCTTGCCCGATAATAAACCTTGAAATTCCTGACTCTGTCTGCTTCTATTTAGGAATGGGTTATGGTGTGGCAAACAGTATAACCTTTGGAAAAAATGTTCAAAATATTAAGCAAATACTTGAAAATGCAAGCGGGGACGGCAAATCAAAGAGCATTCAAATCAGTTTTGAAAACCCATACTACAGTTTTGAAGACGGCGTTTTGTATAACGGCGATAAAACTCATATCTATAAGTTTTATTCGTGTTATAATGCTGACGAGATAGCGGATAATTATAAGATACCCGAAAGCGTAAAAACAATTGACAAAAGCGCGTTTTATCAATGTAACGTTTTGGGTGACTTAATTATTCCCGCAGGCGTTGAATTTATTGGTGCGAACGCGTTTGAATCCTCAAGTATTACAAGCGCGCATTTTGCCGACGGGTTTAAAACCGAAAGACTGTATCGTACGTTTTTTGCATGCAAATCGCTTCAAAATGTAACATTTGGTGACGTGGACATAAAAGTGCTTGCTGAAACTTATGTTGACAGCTCTATTAAAAACGTTGAAATTCCCGACAGTGTTGAAAGACTGTCCGCACCGTATATGATGACGGATTTATCATCTGTAACTGAACTGAATTTGCCGAAAAATCTTAAATACATTGGCGGTGCATTTGAAGGCACAAAAATCAGTATTACGGAGTTGACACTTCCCGAGGGGTTGAAGTCGGTCGGTCCTTATGCTTTTGCACAATGCAAGATGCTTAAAAGCATTGATTTTTCCAACGTCGAGTTTTTGGAAAGAGCGGCTTTCCTCGGCTGTGATGCGCTTGAAAGCGTTGATTTAACGGGAATTACATATATAAAAGAGGAATATGACGGAACCTTCAGCGATTGCCCGAACCTCAAAAAGATTACCTTTAACCGTGAGGACAGGGAACATGATATTGAAGATGAAGCAAACAAGGGCAACACCGCAGTTGAAACCGTTGTTATAGGAAACGGAATCAACAGCGTTAAATCAAAGGCGTTTGCCGATTGCAAAAATCTTAAAACTGCAGTTATATCGCCTTCGGTAAACAGCATTGCCGACGACGCTTTTGAAAATTGCGGCAAGCTGACTATCGTATGTACCGAAAATTCAACTGCGCATGAATATGCTCAGCGTAACAGCGTTAACTATAAAACCTTCAAGATTCTTCCCGTTCCCGACCAGACGTACACTGGCAAGGAAATCAAGCCCGCGCTCCATATTGTTGCAGGCGAAAAAGAGCTTGAAGCAGGCAGGGAATACACCGCTTCATATGCAAACAATATCAGGGTCGGAACAGCAAGAGCCACCGCTGTGGGACTCGGCGACTATAGCATTTTTGCCGCAACGGTGAATTTCAACATAGTTGCACCGCCGCATACTCATTCATTCAAAACAACAACCGTTAAGCCTACCTATGAAAAGGCGGGATATACGCTTCACACCTGTTCCTGCGGATACAGCTATAAAAGCGACTTCAAAGCAAAACTGACTGTGCCTGCAACAAGCATTAAAAAGCTGACAACGGGCAAAAAATCAGTAACCGTCAGCTTTAATAAGGTTAAGAATGTCAGCGGTTATCAGCTCCAATTCAGCACAAGCAAAAATTTTGATAAAAACAAAAAGACCGTTACTCTTTCAAATCCGAAAACGGCAAAAAGGACGGTCAAAAATCTCAAATCAAAGAAAAAATATTATGTTCGGATAAGAACATATAAAAAGGTCGGAAAGAAAATATATTATTCCGCCTGGAGCAAGGCAAAGACTGTGAAAACGAAATAGAGCAAAATCAATCATTGGGGTCTGACCCCGATGATTGATTTTTTGTTCGATTGGGGACTGTCCACAATAGTTGAACAGATGCATAAAAAGCAAAGGCGGGTGTTAAAACCCGCCCATACTTGCCACTATTCCGTTTTTCCCATTACATCCAGCGGATTGACGAGCTTTCCGTCAAGGATAGTTTCAAAATGAAGGTGCGTTTCAAGAGCACTTTCAGCGGGAATTGTTCCGAGCGTGCCGATTTTGTTACCCATATCAACATATGAGCCCTTTTTGACCGTTGCGCTTTTGAGTCCGCAGTATCTTGCAACAAGCTTTCCGCCGTGGTCGATTTCAACAACCTGACCGTACATACTGTCGCTGTAAACGGCGGTAACAAGTCCGTCGTTAATCGCTGTAACCGCGTCGCCCTTTTCACCCTTGAAGTCAACGGCGGGGTGGGCGCGGAAGTCGTTCATTGTTTTGTCAAGAACAAGCTCCTCGGTGTAGCCGTTTACAACCGCTTCATTAATAGGATATTTATAATAGCTTTTGTACGGCGTGTTGTTTTCGCCGAGCTCCATTGTTGCGGGCTCGGTTGTTTTTTGTTTTGTTGTAGTTTTCTTCTTTTTGGTTGTTGTTTGTTTTGTTGTTGTTTCGGTAACCGTAACTGCTCTCTGAACTTCGGTTGTTTCTTCAACAGTTGTTGCCTGATTTACCGCGTTGTTTTTCGGCTTTGATGAATTGGTTGAAAAATAAACTATCAGCCCCAGAGCGATAACGCAGAGGCATACCGCCGAAAACAGCGCCTTTGTATTTTTGTTCTGTTTGCTTTTTTCCATAATAATCTCCATAGCCTTTCTGCCCATCAATAATTTTTATATAATTAAAACATTTATACTGACCTTGCTGGGCAGACAAGGCGTATAATGGAGATTCAGCCATCGCTCGTTGTCGCAGGGCGACAAACTGAGCGGGCATATAATTGATAATTTTGCGTGCAACACAAAATTTAACACCTCGGACTTATTATTGACCGAGGTGCTTTGTTTTATTCATTATTTGCTTTTTCGTTTGCCTCTTCAAGAACTCGCAGTGTGTTCTGAACGGTTTCAATCGGCGTTTCATTCAGGTTTTTAACGCTGATATACGGCTTTTTCGCCGCTGTGAAGGTTGCGCGTTTTTTCATTTTTTCATTCAGCGCAACAAGATATTCAACCTTAACATCATTAAGATAAAAATTAACCGATGAAGCGCTTTGCTTGATTTCGATAATGCCGAGTTTGAGGGCTCTGTTTCGCATAAGAGCAATCTCAACAAGCCCGTAAACCGAAGCGGGCGGAACGCCGAAACGGTCGGTTAATTCATCATATACATCGTTTGCGTCGTTATCGTTTTTGATATCCGCAATCGCTTTATACATATCAAGCCTTGCCTGTGTTGAGGAGATATAGCTCTGCGGAATATTTGCGTCAACGGGAAGGTCGATAAGGCACTGAGCCTCTTCCTCGCTTGTAACTTTTTCGCCCTTTTCTTCTGCAACAGCCTCTTCAAGCAGTTTTATATACATATCATAACCGACGGCTTCCATATGACCGTGCTGACGCGTTCCCAAAAGTGAGCCTGCGCCCCTGATTTCAAGGTCGCGCATTGCAATTTTGAAGCCTGAGCCGAATTCAGTGTATTCCCTTATTGCTTCAAGGCGCTTTGTTGCAATATCCGAAAGCTCTTTACCGCGCACAAAGGTGAAATATGCGTAACCGTGGCGCGAGCTTCTTCCGACTCGCCCTCTTATCTGATGAAGCTGAGCAAGTCCGAGTCTGTCGGAGTTTTCAATAATCAGGGTGTTAACATTTGAAACATCAACGCCCGTTTCTATTATAGTTGTGCAGACAAGTATATCAATCTCGCCGCGCAGAAGCTTTTCCCAGACGTCTGAAAGCGCTTCTTCGCCCATTGCGCCGTGGGCAATTCCGATTTTTGCGTCGGGAATAGCTTTTTTAATCTGGAGCGCAGTGTGGTCGATTGTGTCAATATTATTGTGAAGATAGTAGCATTGACCGCCCCTTGCAAGCTCCCTTTCCATTGCTTCAACAAGAACGCCGAAATCATATTCGATAACATAGGTCTGAACGGGGTGGCGGTCACCGGGTGCCTCTTCAAGCACGCTCATATCGCGGACTCCGCTCATTGCCATGTTCAGCGTTCTCGGAATTGGTGTTGCCGAAAGGGTTAAAACATCAACCTTCGGGAACTTTTCTTTTATCTTTTCCTTTTGTGAAACGCCGAAGCGCTGTTCTTCGTCAACAACAAGAAGCCCCAAATCCTTGAAAGCAACATCCTTGCTGATAAGACGGTGAGTTCCGATGAGCAAATCGACTCTGCCCTTTGCGGTGTCCTCGATTATCTGCTTTTGCTTGGCGGGGGAGACGAAGCGCGAAAGCATTTCAATTCTTACGGGATATGCCTCCATACGCTTTTTAGCAGTCTGAAAATGCTGCATTGCAAGAACTGTTGTAGGAACAAGTATCGCGCACTGCTTGGAATCGCCTATGCATTTGAAGCAGGCTCTGAGCGCAACCTCGGTTTTGCCGAAGCCGACATCACCACACAGCAGTCTGTCCATCGGCGCGCTTTTTTGCATATCGCCCTTGATTTCATCGGCACAGCGTAGCTGGTCGTCCGTTTCCTCGTATTCAAAACGGAGCTCGAAGTCTCTTTGAAGGTCGGTATCCTCGGAGAAAGCGTAGCCCTTTGTGCTCATTCGCTTTGCATAGAGGGCAATAAGCTCCTTTGCAACATCCTTAACGCTTGCGCGCACACGGCTTTTTATTCTCTTCCAGTCACCCGAGCCCATTCGGTTGATTTTAACCTTTGCGTTATCCTGGGGACCGATATATTTTGAAACCAAATCAAGCTGAGTTACGGGAACATAGAGTGTGTCGCCCTTTGCATAGCCGATTGTTATATAGTCCTTTTTAACATCGTTGATTTCAAGCGTTTTTATGCCTTCAAAAACGCCGATACCGTGGATATTGTGAACAATGTAGTCGCCTTTTTCAAGCTCATCAATTGAACGCAGAGCATCCTTCGATGAAAAATGTTTGTGCTTTTTCTTCGATTGATTTGTTCTTGAATGGGTTATTAATAAAAACTTTTCCTCATTGAGCTGAAAGCCCGAATCAAACGTTCCGCAAAGCACATTTGCAGCGCCTTTTTTCAGCTCCTTTGGTCTTTTTTCAAAGAAAACGGAATCAAAGCCCGCCTCGTTTATATCGTAGGCAAGCGCCTTGCCCGCCTTTGCGGTTCCTGCCATAATGGCAAGAGTGTAGCCCGATTTTAAAAGCGGAAGATATTCGTCTTTCAGCTGGGCGAATGTTCCCGTCCAGACATTAATGCTCTGGGATTTGAAGTTTGAAAGATTTCTTATCGGAGTGTCGAAACTGCCTTGGGGAAGGGAATCGAAATATATTGCGTTATCCTTTTCGTAAACCGAACACAAATCCTCAAAATCAAGCTGGAATTTGTCAATTCCCTTGCAGAGAACGCCGTCCTCAAGCAGCCATTTCAGCTCCTCGTTCATCAGCTTGTTCTGCGCGGAGCATTTCTCTTTAACTTTTGCGCTTTCGCAGATGAAGAGCATTCCTTCAAAATAGTCAAAAAGACCGTTTGAAGAATATGCAAGAGGAAGATATTTATCGTTACATCTGAGGTTTATTCCCTGATTCAGCTTGTCGGCATCTGCAAGAAGGTGTTCGCGCGCCTTTGTTGCTTTGCCTTTCAAGGTTGCCGACAGCTCTTCAATCGCCTTTGCCTGGCGCTCTCTTGATTCAAAGAGAACTTCGGTTGAGGGAATGATTTCAACTTCTTTTGCAACATCGTTTCTTCTCTGGGTTGAAACGTCAAAATATGCAATCGAGTCAACCTCGTCGCCCCACAGTTCGATTCTTACGGGGTTGTTTGACCCCGGAGGGAAGATATCGAGCAGACCGCCCCTGATTGCAAACTGACTTGTTCCGTCAACCTGCTCAAAGCGTGTATAGCCTGCCTTAATCAGCTTCTTTGCGGTTAATTCAAGGTCGATTTTGTCGCCCGTTTTTATCTTAAAGCTTCTGTCGCGAAGTGCGTCGGGAGGCATTGTCATCTGAATTGCCGCCCCAACGGAGGCAACAACTGCGGAATAGTTGCCGTTTATTATATTTGATAAAACGCCCAGTCTGAGCTGTTCATATTCACGGCTGATACCCTCAACCTCGAGAAAGGTGAATTCTCTTTTAGGGTAGAGATAAACGCCCCTTTGAAGCTGGGAAAGATTTTCGTAAACTCTTACTGCGCTTGCCTCATCGGGAGTTATGATGAACGCCTTTTTTCTGCTGTTATAGCAGAGCGAATGAATAAGGAAAACCTTGTTTATGTCGGAAAGACCAATTGCCCCGACCGGTGCATTGAGGGAGTCAATGCCTCGGCTGAGGCTGATAAATTCGGTATTCTGGTCAAAGATTTTTGAGAAACAGGACATAATTTTAGTTGCGGGTTCCGAGCCTCGAGTTCCGAGTTTTTGGTATACGACCAACGGTTCCCAAAATTTGTTATCGGCTTGGAGCGCCGACAAATTTTGACCGTTCGGCAGTTCTTTTTGTTCGCTTCATCTGCCACTGGCAGCGCTCACAAACGAACCTCGCTGCGCTCGGTCAATTTTAATGACTGTATTTATTCATAGCGCTGTCCACGCCATTTTCGATTATTTCCTTTGCCGCAAGAACGGAATCGGCAACGGCTTTCTGGTATTCTTCGCGCTTTTCTTTCGGAATTTCGCCGAGAACCCAGCTTACCATATCATAATCCGCGCTAGGTTTTTTGCCGACGCCGATTTTAACTCTTGGAAAGGTTTCGCTGCCGAGGCAGGAAATGATGCTTTTTATTCCGTTGTGACCGCCCGCGCTGCCCTTTCTGCGAACGCGGATTTTGCCGACATCGAGTGAAACATCATCATATATTATTATTATCTTTTCGTCGGGAATATTATAGTAACTTGCAGCGGCATAAATTGCCTCTCCCGAAAGATTCATCATTGTCTGCGGTTTCATAACAAGACAGCGCTTGCCTGCAATGAATTCATCGGCAATCAGCGCGTTGAATTTTGCTTTTTTAAATGCAAATCCATTCTTTTTGGCAAGCAAATCTATTGAATGAAAGCCCGCGTTATGCCTTGTGTCGGCATATTTGCTTCCGGGGTTTCCAAGCCCTGCAACAATATATTCTATTTTGCCTCTTTTAAAAAACATAGTTTTCACCTTATATCAATGCTTTTAAAGGGCATATCTTTGAGATATGCCCTTTGAAATCGTGTTATTTTTATGCCTCGGTTTTTTCGAATTCGTTGAATTCTCTTTCCTCGTCGGGCTTTTCGTAGTTATACATGTTTTCGTCTTTAACATGCTTTGCAAGGTATTCCTCTCTGTCGAAAAGCTCGTCTGCCTTAACCTTCCATGCCTTTGCAGCGTCGATTGTTTTGTCGAAAAGCTCATTTGCTGATTCGGGATTCTGCATTTCGGTTGAATATGCGCCCGTTTCGGCAACCATCTTGCTGATTGCGCCGGGGTTATCAAGCACGGGGCAGGGACGAAGCATATTGTTTGAGAACGGCTGATTGCGTCTGTAAGCCATAAACAGCGGGCTCTGGAGTGCTTCAAGAACGGAGTGCTCTTTTATGTTGACATTTGAATAGTGAACAAAAGCACAGGGCTCGCAGTCACCGTTTGAATTGATGTGGAAATAATGGCGTCCTCCTGCTATACAGCCCTGAACATATTCGCCGTCGTTCCAAAAATCAAGTGCGAAAATCGGCTTTGTTTCACGCCATTCACGCATTTTCTTGAACATGAGCGCTCTCTGTTCGGGAGAAACCATAAGCTCCTTAACAGCGCCGTGACCTGTTGGCATATATGTAAAGAACCATGCGAATTTAACGCCTCTGTCAATAAGCCAGTCCATATATTCGTCGCTTGCAAGAACATCGGTGTTTTTGCTTGTGTAGCAAAGTGAAGCTCCGAAGGGAACGCCTCTGTCCTTAAGTCTCTGCATAGCGGCAGTGCACTTCTTGAAGGTGCCTTTGCCTCTTCTGAAGTCGTTTTCCTCCTCGTATCCCTCAATTGAAAATGCGGGGAAGAAGTTTCCGACATCGGCAATTTCATCTGCAAACGAATCGTCGATAAGAGTTCCGTTTGTGAAGGACATAAATATGCAGTCGGGGTTTTCACGGCAGAGCCTCATCAAATCTGCTCTTCTCATTGTCGGCTCACCGCCTGTGTAGAGATACATATATGTTCCGAGTTCTTTTGCCTCTTTGATAATTCTTGAAAGGTCGTCGTATGAAAGCTGACTTGAATGTCCGTATTCAGCAGCCCAACAGCCTGTGCACTTAAGGTTGCAGGCAGCGGTCGGGTCCATAAGGATTGCCCACGGAACATTGCATCCGTATTTTTCAATGCTTTCCATTCTTACCTGGTAGCTGTTTATTGCAACATTCATAATCGGAGGAATCATTTTATTTAAAACTTCCTCATTTGTGTCGCATATAACGCTTTTTGCAAATCTCATCCAGTTGTTTTCGGGATCATCAAGAACCTGGTGAAGACCTGCATAAGAAGAACGGTTGACCTTTTTTACATCGGCAGCCTCAAGAAGGCTGAGAATTTTTGGCGCGTTTTTATTGAAGTCTTTTCTTGCGTATTTAACTGCTTTTTTTACTGCAAATGCAGCAGCGGTTTCTTTAATAGACATAATGATTACATCCTCTTTTCTTGTTACTAATGTAACGCTTTAAATTGAAATATAATACCAATAATATCAAAAGTCAAGCAAAGAATTAAACTTTAGACAAAATTTAGAATCTGATTTGGAATTTCAAACGGTAAGTTTTGTCGGTTTTGTTCATATATTTTTCGTTGCACAGTGAACCCCAGCTGTCATAACCGCCGATGCCCTGCTGTCTTGCAATACAGCGAACAACGGTTTTGTCGATTTCGGGAAGGTCCTTTGTGTGCCACGTGTTTTCAATTTCTTTGGGAAGCCAGTGGGAAGCGTTGAATTCCATAACGGGCTGGGCAATAACGCTGAAAGCTTTCTTGTTGCCGACAAGCGTTGCATAACGAACGCCCGTTCTGTTACCGCATTCCTGGGGCTTGAGATAGGGGGTATACATATCCGTAACGGTAGTGCTGTATAATCCCACCTTTGCCGAATTGCAGCGGTCAATGTAGTTTTCTTCGGGACCTCTGCCAAGATATGTAACATTTTCAAAGTCCTTGGGAAGCTCGAACAAAAGTGAAACTTCGGGGATTTCGGGAAGTGAATCATCAGGAGCAAATTCCAAATCAACTTCAATTCCCCTTGAGGTTATTGTGTAAACAACAAGCGCTTTTGAATCGGGCTGAGTTCTTACGGTTGCCCTGCTTGTTATAACAACCTTTTTCTCGTCATCAAGAACCTTGAAGCTATCAATTTTCCACATTGTGTTGTTATAGATACCCGGGGTGTCGCCTGCGTCTCTCCAGCAGCCAAGACGGCTTCCTGCTCTTGAGCCTCTGTCGTTATCGGTGAGCGCTCTCCAGAAATTCAGACGCATGGGCGCTTTAAGGAGTTCTTCACCGCCGACCTTGATTGAAACAAGCTGATTTCTTTCTCTTTTTTCAAATCTTATTGCGACATCGTCGCTTGAAACGCGGATATTGCCATAGGTTTCGGTAACAAGAAGGGGCTGGTCGCATTCAAGCTCATCATAAACATTTTCAAATTCGTTAATGATGAACTGCTCCTCGGCAACAATGTGTCCCTCATCGCAGTAGGAAGTTGCTTCTTTTTCTTTTAATGCAAGATTAAGATAGCACTCGGTTGTTCCAACCTTTGTAAGCTCAAGGTCAATTACCGTTTTTTCGAAGGGTTCAAGGTCAATTTCGGTTACGCCTTCTCTATAGATGCCCTTGTCGGAGCACTGGCACCAGTAGAGCTCATATTTATTAAGGTTTGTGAAAAGGAATTTGTTTTTTACTTCAATAATTCCTTTTTCAGCGTCGATTGCTTTGAATTCAACATTCTGATAGAGCTTTTTGATTTCGGCAAGCTTCGGAGTCTCGGTTCTGTCGCCAAAAAGAAGTCCGTTTCCGCAGAAGTGACCGTCGTGGGGCTCTTCGCCGAAGTCTCCGCCGTATGCAAGATATTCAACGCCGTTTTCGTCGGTTGTCATAATGCTCTGGTCAACCCAGTCCCAGACAAATCCGCCCTGCAGACAGGGATATTTTTCCCAGAGAGCAGTGTATTCATCTGTCGAACCGCAGGAGTTGCCCATTGCGTGGGTGTATTCACAGAGGATGAACGGTCTTGAATCCCTTCCCGAAAGCGCATATTCTTCGCACTGGTCGGGGCGGTAGTACATCTTTGACTGAACATCCGAAAGTTCTTTTTCATCAGGTGAACGGTGGCATTCAAAGTGAACAAAGCGAGATTTGTCGTGTTCCTTAAGCCAGTTATACATCTTTTTCGGAGTTTCACCGCCGAGGGATTCGTTACCCATGCTCCAGCAAACAACGCATGTGTGGTTTTTATCTCTGTTATAGAGCGATTTAATTCTTTCCATACACGCCTTTTCAAATTCGGGGCGTGAATCGGGAAGCTGGGGACATCCGATAATTGTTGACCAATATGTTCCATGGGTTTCCATATTGTTTTCGTCAATAACATAGAGTCCGTATTCGTCACAGAGCTCGTACCAGTGTGGAGCGTTGGGATAGTGCGAGGTTCTGACTGCGTTGATATTGTTTTTCTTCATTATTTCAATATCCTGACGCATAACCTCTTCGCTTATGTATCTTCCCTTGTAACAGTCAAACTCGTGGCGGTTTGTACCTTTAAAGATAACGCGCTTTCCGTTGATTCTGATAATTCCGTCCTTGATTTCAACACTTCTGAAACCAACCTTTGAAGAAAGGTATTCAATGGGTGTTCCGTTGCTCTTAAGAGTTAAAACAACAGTGTATAAATTTGGACTTTCGGCACTCCACGGTTTAACGCTTGTTACGATTGATTTAAGTTTTGTTGTGTGTTCTTCGCTGACATACTGGGAGTCAAGCGCAACAACAGTTCCGTCGCTGTCGATAACGCTTAAATCTATTGAAAGACTTTCGTATGCGCCGTTTGTTTTAACGCAAACATCAAGATATCCGTCGCGAAGAGTTGAATCGGGCTCAGCGTGAATTTCGAAATCGCGGATATATTCTTTTTCAGTCTGATAGATATATACATCGCGGAAAATGCCGCCCAGGCGCCACATATCCTGGCACTCAAGCCAGCTGCCCGTACACCAGCGGTAAACCTCAACGCCGATAACATTTGAGCCCTCAACAAGATATTTTGAGATATCAAATTCAGCTCTGTTGAAGGTTGATTCGCTGTAACCGACTCTTTCGCCGTTTACATAAAGATAAAATGCAGCTTCAACACCCTCAAAACAGAGAACAAGTCTTTTTGAAAGGGTTGATTGGTTGATATGTATTCTTTTAAGATAACAGCCGACGGGATTGTGCATTGTCGGTGCGTTGGGAGGACAGATGTCCTCGTCGGTTTCCCAGGGATAACGTACATTGCAGTACTGTGCCTGGTCGTAGCCCTGCATCTGCCAGGAGCAGGGAATAATAACGCTGTCCCAGTTGTGCGCGTCATAATGGGGCTGCGCGAAATCACTCGGACGGTATGCGTAGTTCTTATAAAGTTTGAACTTCCATTTGCCGTTGAGAAGCTTGCAAAGCGAGGAATCATAGCGATTTGCCTTTTTTGCCTGCTCAAAGTTCTCGTAGGGCATAAGGGTTGCATGCTGAGGAAGCTGATTTACCTCAACGATTTCGGGGTTACTCTGCCATTCGGTGTAGCCGTCTATAAAGTTTCTTTCCATAGGCTGTTCTCCAAAATTGTATTAGTAATTGTTTATAATAAGTTTTGCAAAAACAAAACCTTTTATCTTCTGTGGTATTTTCCTTCGTGGAAGCCCTCCTGCTTTGCAACGGTTATGAATGATTTAAGCAGGATTTGCAAATCGAGTTTAAGGCTCCAGTTATCACAGTATTCTTTGTCGTATTTTGCTTTCTTAACAATCGAAAGGTCGTCTCGTCCGTTGACCTGTGCAAGTCCCGTAAGACCGGGACGAAAACGGTATACGCCGTATTCAAGTCTGAGACGGTGCATTCTGATTTCGCTTGAAATCAAAGGACGCGGACCGACAAAGCTCATATCGCCTTTGAGAATGTTCCAAAGCTGAGGAAGCTCGTCAAGGCTTGTTTTTCTGAGAATTCTTCCGATTTTTGTTATATACTGCTCGGGGTTTTCAAGGTCGCCCGTCGCACAGTTCGGAGTTGAATTCTTCATTGTCTGGAATTTATAAATTTTAAAAGGCTTTCCCTTTCTTCCCCTTCTCTCGTGGCTGAAGAAAATCTTGCAGTCGGGAGTGAAGAAAATAATAACACATATAACCAGGAACATGGGTGACAGTATAATCAATGCCAAAAAGGAAAAGATTATGTCAAAAAGCCTTTTAAACTTAGTCGGAGCTAAGTACTTTTTTAGAAATTTTTTCATATTCATACCCGATTCGTCGCGGAATTAAAAGCAATACAACTATATAAAGTGGCATAGTTTGATTGATTATACCATATATGATTAAAAAATGCAATTTATTTATTATTTTAATTTTAATAAATATTTTACTTGAAATCTGCACCCCAAATATAATATAATAGACGAGATATATCAAGTCTGATTAAGGGAGGTGCTTTGATGAAACATATGCCTAAAAACAGTATGTGCATTTTTCTGTGTTTATTGATGGCGTTCAGTCTTGCCGCGTGTTCAGCAGGAACTGAGCTGACAGAACAGAATATTAACCAGACTGTTGCAAAAGTTGAAAAAGCCCTCAAGGACTTTGATGAAAAAGAACTAAAGAAATATGTTGAGAGCGACACTCTTTCAAAAATCCTTGCCGTTTCCAACGGAAAGAAGCAGTTTAAGGAGCTTGGACAGGCGATTTTCAAAGACCTTTCAATTAGCGTTGATTCAATCGATATTGAAAATTCGTCCGTAACGGTTTCAATTCTGAACAAGGATTTATATCAGCCCGCTTCGGATTTTGCAACTGAGCTCAGTCAGACCTATACCGATGTTCAGCTGATAGGCAAGCTCAATGACGAGGATTTCTTAAACAACAATCTTTCAAAGCTGACCAAGCAGATTGACAGTGCGCCGATGCAAACTCAGCCACAGCAGGTTACTCTGGGAATCAAAAAGGGCAAAAAGAACCTCGTTCTTGTTTTTGACGAGGAGGCAGAAAATGCCGTTTCGGGAGGAGCACTCGGAGCAATTATGAAAGCTTTTTCCGCTTCGTTGTAGCAGTATAGTTATTAAATTATAATAATTGACATTAAGAATACACTATGCTACTATTAGCAGGCGAAAATTTATAGAGGTGAAAAATAAATGGCAAATAAATTTGTAAATGCTCTTTTCGGAGACTACTCCAAAAAAGAGGTAAAGAAACTCAAGAAAACAGTTGATAAAATCAACTCTCTTGCTGAAAAGTACGGGGATATGGACGACAAGGAGCTTGCAGCTCAGACTCCTATTCTTAAAGACAGACTTGCAGCAGGTGAAACACTCGACGATATTCTCCCCGACGCATTCGCAGTATGCCGTGAGGCAGCTGACAGAGTTATCGGACTTCGTCATTTCGACGTTCAGCTTATTGGCGGTATCGTTCTTCATCAGGGCAGAATTGCCGAGATGAAAACAGGTGAAGGTAAAACTCTTGTTGCAACCCTTCCCGCATACTTAAACGCATTAACAGGCGACGGTGTTCACATCGTAACCGTTAACGACTATCTTGCAAAGCGTGACTCCGAGTGGATGGGTAAGGTTTACCGTTTTCTCGGTCTTTCCGTAGGACTTATTATCCACGAGAAGAGCAACGCAGAGCGCCAGGAAGCATATAACTGCGATATCACATACGGAACCAACAACGAGATGGGATTTGACTATCTTCGTGACAATATGGTTCAGTATAAAGAGCAGAAGGTTCAGAGAGGCCACGTTTTCGCAATCGTCGACGAGGTCGACTCAATTCTTATCGATGAGGCAAGAACCCCTCTTATCATCAGCGGTAAGGGCGACCAGTCAACAGACCTCTACCGTCAGGCAAATGTTTTTGCTAAACAGCTTAAAATGGTTAAGGTTGCAAAAACAGACGACAAGGAAGACACAGAAGAGAATTACGAAGGCGACTATGTAGTAGACGAAAAGGCTAAAACAGCAACCCTCCTCAAGAGCGGTGTTGAGAAGGCAGAAACCTTCTTCGCTGTTGAAAACCTTATGGATATCGAAAACACAACCCTTCGCCACCACATCGACCAGGCTATCAAGGCTCACGGTGTTATGACAAGGGATATCGACTATGTTGTTAAAGACGGTCAGGTTAAAATCGTTGACGAGTTTACAGGCCGTATCATGGAAGGAAGAAGATATAACGAAGGTCTTCATCAGGCTCTTGAAGCTAAGGAAAATGTTAAGGTTGAGCACGAGAGCAAAACTCTTGCAACAATCACATTCCAGAACTATTTCCGTCTTTACAAGAAGCTTTCAGGTATGACAGGTACCGCTGCAACCGAGGCTCCTGAATTCGACGAAATCTATAAGCTCGATGTTGTTGAAATTCCGACAAATAAGCCGATGATTCGTGAAGATAAACCCGACATCATCTTCCAGACTGAAAAGGGCAAGTATTTCAACGTTATCAATCAGATTAAGGAATGCAACGAAAAGGGTCAGCCCGTTCTTGTTGGTACAATCAGCATTGAAAAGAGTGAGCATCTTTCAAAGCTCCTCAAGAAAGAAAAGATTGAGCACAATGTTCTCAACGCTAAGAACCACGAAAAAGAAGCAGAAATCATCGCTCAGGCAGGTAAGTTCGGCGCTGTAACAATCGCAACGAACATGGCAGGCCGTGGTACCGATATTATGCTCGGCGGTAACGCAGAGTTCCTTGCAAAAGCACAGATGAAGAAGATGAAGTTCACAAATGCGCTTATTGCAGAGGCAACGGGCTTCGGTGAAACAGATGATGAAGACATCTTAAACGCAAGAAAAACCTTTATCGAGCTTGAAGCTCAGTACAAGGAAGAAATAAAGGAAGAGGCAGACAAGGTACGCGAGGCAGGCGGTCTCTTCATTCTCGGAACAGAGCGCCACGATGCACGCCGTATCGACAACCAGTTAAGAGGTCGTTCGGGACGTCAGGGTGACCCCGGTGCAAGCCAGTTCTATCTCTCATGTGAAGACGATTTAATGCGTCTTTTCGGCGGAGACAAGATGCAGATTATGATGGCTAAGCTCACTGATGACGAGAATATGCCAATCGAATCCAAGTTTATCTCAAGAACCGTTGAATCTTCACAGAAGAAGGTTGAGGGAAGAAACTTCGGTATCAGAAAGAACACACTCCAGTACGACGATGTTATGAATCGTCAGAGAGAGCTTATCTATACCCAGAGAGACCAGGTGCTTGACGGACTTGATTTAACCGAAACCATTCTCAAGATGCTCGACCAGAACATTCAGGAAACTGTTGAAAACTATTTCGCAGGCGAGAACAAAGAGGATTGGAACGTTGAAGGTCTCAAAGAGAAGTATAAGAGTTGGTTAATCTGCACCGACGACGACTTCAAAGAGGTTGAAGAGCTCACAATTCCCGACACTGTTGAAACACTTCAGGCAAGAGGCAGAAAGCGTCTTGAAGAGAAGAGAGCAATCCTCGGCGACGATATGTTCGGCGAGTTCGAGAGAATGATTCTTCTCAGAAATGTTGACACATACTGGATGGACCACATTGACGCAATGGAAGAGCTCAAGAAGGGAATTCACCTCAGAGCTTATGCACAGAGAGACCCGGTTGTTGCTTACCGTGAAGAATCCTACGATATGTTCAGCGAAATGACCGCTGCAATCCGCGAGGATACTGCAAAGATGATGTTAACCCTTATGCCCAGACATAAGGCAGACGTTCAGAGAAGAGCTGTTGCAAGAGTTACTGCAACATCTTCAAGCGAAACAGAGTCAAATGCAAAGCAGGTCACAATTCGCAAGGAAAAGAAAATCGGTCCCAACGATCCGTGTCCGTGCGGAAGCGGCAAGAAGTATAAGAAATGCTGCGGCGCACCCGGTAAAGAAAAGAATACCGAAGAATAAAGAATTAAAAAGCCCTGTTCGGAATTACCGAACAGGGCTTTTTGCCCGGTCTTTAGCATAGATTAAACCCCCGGTTCAACTGGGGGTTATAATTATTGGTTGGTTTATGACGGAATCCAGATTTGTTTGGTAATATCATTTTTAACTATGATATCTCTGTAATAGAATTCTTCCTCATAGTTTTTTATCGAATCAATGAGATAGCCTTTGTTTTCTCCCATGGTTTCAAGAGGAACAAACAGATCTGCCTTGAAAGACGCTTTGTAATCATGAATTGGAATTTCACTGTTTGCATAATAGTATTCAAAGTATCCGCCGTTTTTGTAAAGCATCATTTCTTCGCCGTAGCCCTTTTTTGTTTTGGTTTTTCCTGTCGAAGTGTTTTTCTGAACATGCTTGACAAGCTCGGCATAAACCGATTCGTCACCAAACTTTTCGATTATTTTTATAGTGTCTGTTGCTTTAATATTTTTCTTCTCATAATATGTAACAGTATAGCTTTTGTTGACTTTATATGTGCTGACGATTGATGGCAGAATTTTTACTCTCGGGTAAACGGTTCCCTCAATTTCACAGTATCCGCTCTCAGACATATCGTGCACCAGATAGTTGTAGGTGAAAAGATCAAAACCGCTGTAGTTATATGCACCGACTCTTCTGCTTTTTGAGTTGTAGCTTGTTACAGCCGAGTACGGTGAATAATAAGTTTTTCCGTCGCGGTTTTTGTATGCTCTAACTTTATAGTAATGGGTTTTTGAATCGTTTGCACTTTTATCAAGGAAAGTTATCGATGTGGACTTTCCGATATAGCTGAATTTGCCATCTTTTGAATCGGATTTATAGATTTTGTATCCGCTGACGCCGTTTTGCAAATCCCATACAACGTCTGCGCCGTTTGAGCGTTTTATTGTTGTTACTCCCGTAACCTTATACGGAAGCGGTTTTGCAGAAACGATTTTAGATGCTTTCTTTGTTTTTCCCTTATAAGCATAAACCTTGAAATAATAGTTTTTGCCCGTTTTCAAGCCATAGGAAATAAATGCTGTGCGGGATTTGTTGATTGATGCAACCTTTTTGTATCCCGATGATTTGCTTGTTGAACGGTAAATGTAGTATCCCGAAGGGCTTCCCGCTTTTTTCCAGCTGAGTTTTATTGCACTTGATGTAATGCCTGTCGCTTTAATGCTTGAAGGTGCAGAAAGCGACGCCGCCTGAGCCGAAAAGCCGATTGAAGCACAGGTGATTATCATAAAAAATGACAGCACAGTGCATAATACTTTTTTCATAGTAAAAAACTCCTTTTTTGGTATATTATCATTATACATATTAACAAATTTATTGTCAACAAAGTCATTTTTTGTTTTGGCTTTTATAATATGATATAAAATAATATAAATATTTACTTGACAACGGGTTAGTGTGGTGATATAATCGCTTTAACACTTAAAAGCTTTAAAGCGTGAAACGAGGTATAATATGTCAGGCAGAAAAGGTAATTTAATGTCCGTCAGAGACGACATCAAGGTCGTTGACGCAACTATCAGAGACGGCGGACTCTGTAATAATTTTGAATTTTCAGATGAATTTGTAAGAGAGCTTTATAAAACAAATATCCGAAGCGGTGTTGATTATATGGAGTTCGGATATAAAGCAAGCAAGGTTATGTTTGACCCTGAAGAATTCGGCAAATGGAAGTTCTGTGACGAAGCGGATTTGCGCGCGATTGTCGGCGAAAACATCTCCGATATGAAAATTGCGGTAATGGCTGATGTCGGAAGATGCGATTATAAAACAGATTTTCTGCCGAAGAAGGACAGCGTTATTGATTTGGTCCGCGTTGCGTGCTATATTCATCAGATTCCCGCTGCCATTGAAATGGTTGAGCATTTTCACAGCTTAGGTTATGAAACAAGCTGTAATATTATGGCGATTTCTCAGGCAAACACCGACCAGGTTGAAGAAGCGCTTGAAATGCTTTGTGCATCAAGTGTGGATGTTATCTATCTTGTTGACAGCTATGGCTCGCTCTATCCTGAAAATGCGGGTGAGCTCGCGCAGAAATACTATGCTTTTGCAGAAAAAGCAAACAAAAAGGTTGGTTTCCATGCCCACAACAACCAAAATCTTGCTTTTGCAAACACAATCGAAATGCTTTCCTACGGTATTTCCTATCTTGACGCAACAGCAATGGGAATGGGACGCGGTGCAGGAAACTGCCAGATGGAGCTTTTGCTCGGCTTTTTGAGAAATCCGAAATATAATCTCTACGGAATATTGAGCTTTATCGAGAAATATATGATTCCTCTTAAAGAAAGCGGAATCACATGGGGCTTTGATTTGCAGTATATGTTCACGGGTCAGCTCAACCGCCACCCGAGAGCAGCTATGGCATTCACCGACGATAAAAGAGGCGACTACTGTGAATTCTATAAATCGCTTCTTGATAATTTTTAAAACAATTATACTCTTAACACGGGGAGCCGGAAAAGAATATTTTTGCAAAATTTAAAGCGCTGTGCATAACGCACAGCGCTTTAAACATTATTACAGTATAAAAATACAGAACAAAAAACAGGTTTGATGTTCACTCAATCAATCCTGTTTAGAATTCCCAGTCGTAATCGTCTCCGTTTCCGAGGTCGTCGCTGGTTGTTATAGCAGAGGTAATAGTATATTTGGTGATTTCAACCTCGGCTTCAATGAATTTCTTCTTCATACGCCCTCTCCTTCTTTCGCTAATCATACTAGTTTAAATATATTATATACGCTTAGTTATAAAATGTCAAATGATTATGTTGAATTTATGAAAAATTTATATTATAATAACCTTGAAAAAGTCTTTTTTTGTTAAAAAGATATGAAAGGAGAACAAATATGGGACTTATTAAAGCAGGTGTTGGCGCACTTGGAGGAACAATGGCGGACCAGTGGAAAGAGTTCTTTTACTGTGAAGCAATTGACAAAGAAGTAATCGTGACAAAGGGACAGAAGAGGACATCCTCTCGTTCATCAAACACAAAGGGAAATGATAACATCATTTCAAACGGCTCGGGTATTGCCGTTGCCGACGGACAGTGTATGGTTATTGTTGAGCAGGGAAGAATTGTTGACGTTTGTGCAGAACCCGGCGAATACACATACGATAAGTCAACTGAGCCCAGCCTTTTTACAGGTAAGCTCAGCACATCTATTAAAGAAACATTTAAAACAATCGGAAAGCGTTTCACCTTTGGCGGAGACACCGCAAAGGACCAGAGAGTTTATTATTTCAACACAAAAGAGCTTGTTGACAATAAATTCGGAACACAGAATCCGATTCCGTTCAGGGTTGTTGATTCAAAAATCGGCCTTGATATAGATACTTCGGTACGCTGCAGCGGTATTTATTCATATAAGGTTGCAGACCCGATTTTGTTCTACACAAATGTTTGCGGAAATGTTTCCGATGAATACAGAAGAGAGGAAATTGATTCCCAGCTGAAAACCGAATTCATAAGCGCGCTTCAGCCTGCATTTGCAATGCTTTCAGACCTTGAAATGCGCCCGAATCAGATTGCCGCTCATACAACTGAGCTTGAAAATGCAATGAACAAGGCGCTCAGCGAAAAATGGGGCAGACTCAGAGGTCTTGAGGTTGTTTCAATTGCGCTTAATCCGATAACGCTTCCCGAAGCAGACCAGGAACTTATCAAGCAGTTCCAGAAGGGCGCAGCTATGCGCGACCCGAATATGGCAGGCGCACAGATGGCAGGCGCAACGGCAGACGCAATGCGTGCTGCTGCAGCAAACGAAGGCGGAGCAATGAACGGCTTTGTCGGAATGGGAATGGCAATGAACACAGGCGGCGCCCAGGCAGCAAATCTTTTTGCAATGGGTCAGCAGCAACAGCAGCAGGCTCCCGCTCCCGCAGGAGGATGGAAATGCGAATGCGGAGCAGAAAACAGCGGTAATTTCTGTACAAACTGCGGAAAACCGAAGCCTGTAAGTGACAGATGGTTTTGCAGTGAATGCGGAACTGAAAACCATGGAAAATTCTGCACCAACTGCGGAAAGCCCAGATAACAGCGCAAGTTTTTAGGTATTAGTGAAAAGAGGATAATATGTCTGAGATATTTGAATATAAATGTCCTAACTGCGGAGGTTCTGTTGAATTTGATTCGGGAACCCAGAAGATGAAATGTCCGTATTGTGACAGCGAATTCGATGTTGAAGCGCTAAAAAATATGGACAGCCGTCTTGATGAGGAACAGCCCGACGAGTTTAAGTGGGACAATGCAGACGGTACACAGTGGGATGAGGGCGAAGAGGACAAAATGAGCATTTTTGTCTGCAAATCCTGCGGCGGTGAAATAGTCTGTGACGAAAACACAGCCGCAACCTCGTGTCCCTACTGTGATAATCCCGTTGTTATGTCGGGAAGACTTTCGGGAACGCTTAAACCCGAATTCGTCATTCCGTTTAAGGTTGACAAAAACAGGGCAAAAGAAACGCTCAAAAGCTATATCGGCAAAAAGAAATTCGCGCCGAAGCTTTTTGCAAACGAAAACAAGCTTGAAGAGATTAAGGGAATCTATGTTCCGTTCTGGCTCTTTGATTCCGATGCTGACGCAGCGGTTTCTTTTAAGGCAACAAGAACAACCACCTGGTCTGATAAGAAGTACAGATATACCAAAACCGACCACTTTGATGTTTTCAGAAAGGGAAATATGAGCTTTGCCAATATTCCCGTTGACGGCTCGTCAAAAATGGCGGACGACCTGATGGAATCAATCGAGCCCTTCGATTTCGGAGAAGCGGTTGATTTCCAGACGGCGTATCTTTCGGGATATCTTGCTGACAAATATGATGTTTCAATGGAAGACAGCATCGACAGAGCAAATGCAAGAATCAAATCAAGCTGTGAGGAAACGCTCCGGAACACTGTTCACGGATATGAAAGCGTTATGCTGAACAATTCCTCTGTTCAGATTACAAAAGGCTGTGCAAAATATGCACTCTATCCCGTCTGGCTTATTCACACAAAGTATAAAGATGAACAGCTAACCTTTGCAATGAACGGACAGAGCGGAAAGCTTGTCGGAAATATTCCCGTAAGTATGCCCAAGCTCATAGCACTGTTTGCGGGCATAACCGCACTCGGTACCCCGATAATCTATATTGTCGGAAGACTTTTCGGAATAATATAGGGGGGGTGCATATAATGAAAAAGATATTAATAACATTATTAACCGCTGCGCTCCTTCTTGCACTTCCGATAAACGCTCTTGCGGATGACACCGACCGAGTTGTTGATTTGGGCAATATGCTCAGCGAAGAGCAGGAATCGGCACTTGAGGATAAGCTTAACGGAATTGCCGATAAATACTCCTTTGATGCTGTTGCACTGACCGTTGGAAACTATGTTGTAGACAGTGAAACCGCAGCAGTTAGTTTTGCCGATGACTATTATGATGAAAACGGCTATAGCAGTGACGGCTGTCTGCTTCTTATAACCGAGGACCACTATTGGCATATTTCAACAAAGGGATATGGCATAATCGCAATAACCGATTATGGCGTTAAAGTTCTTGAACAGGAAGTAATAAAGCCATATTTCGGCAATGAGGACTGGAATGGCGGATTCAATGCATATGCCGATTTTGTTGAAGAATTTGTGTCACAGGCAAAAAGCGGCAGCGCGTATGATATTGAAAATACATACACAAACACAGAAGGTCACACATATACGGAAAAAGAAATAAACGGAAAGGGCGGAGCTCTTTCGGAATTCAGCGGTGGAGCTGCCTTGATTTCACTTGTTGTTGCAGCAATTATCGCTGCGGTAATCGCAATAATTGTTAAGGGCAACTACAAACCCGTTCGATTCAAGGCAAGCGCTGCGGACTATCTGGTTGACGGAAGTCTGCATCTTACCGATGAATATGACCGATTCCTTTTCAGTAATGTGACAAAAACAAAAATCGAAAGCGATTCTTCTTCAAAAGGAGGAAGCTCAACGCATACTTCGTCAAGCGGTTCAACGCACGGCGGCGGAGGAGGAAGATTCTAGCCGAAAGGCTAGAATCTTACTTTTCACTCTTCTCACTTCACTTTTCACTAAAACGCAGATGAGGGAAGAGAGAAAAGAGAAGAACGAAGAGAGAAAAGAATCGGGTGCTTCGCACAATTATTAAGAGGTAATCGTTATGGATAGTCCGTTACTTGAAAAATCACTTGATTTTGCATCTAAAATTGTTTTGTTTTATGAAGAATACAGAAACAATAAAAGAGATACAACAATCCCGAAACAACTGCTTCGCAGCGCAACTTCCATTGGCGCAAACATTAATGAGGCGGTATTTGGTAGCAGTAAAGCAGATTTTATTGCAAAAATGCACATTGCATTAAAGGAAACAAGCGAAAGCATATACTGGCTAACTCTTTTAAGCAGAACTCAATTATTACAATATGACTATGAAAACCTGATAAGTCTTGCAGAGGAGAAAAAAAATGCTTATTTCGTCAATAAATACGGCGAAGAAAACACAAAAATAATAGTTTACATAGTGTAATGGTGGTGAACTTATGAAAAGAGAAAAAATGATCAGAATAGTTGTGTTTTGTCTTGGAATTGCATTTGGATTTTTTGGAATTGTAACTTGTATAAAATATTGGGTAAGCGATGCAACAATATTTCCAAAAGGAGTTGACCCGATTTCGTTTATTGGCTATATTGCTATTATTGGTATGTTCATAGTTTTGATAATTAAAGAAATAAAGAATAAAAAGGAATAGACATATTAACATTAATAAACGATAAAGCGAAACAGGGAACTCCTTTGTTTCGCTTTTTTTAAAAAGATCTTGACAAATGTAAATTATGATGTATAATGTAATTGAAATAAATTGTACGCAATTTAATTTTACAAAATTTATGGAGGGATTAAAAAATGAATGTACTTGATTTCAGCGTATTAAACCAAAAGGGAGAAGAGGTTTCTCTTTCTCAGTTTGGCGGAAAGGTTCTTCTTATTGTAAACACAGCAACTCACTGCGGTTTCACCCCTCAGTACGAGGGGCTTGAAGCAATGTATAAAAAGTATAAGGACCAGGGATTTGAAATTCTTGACTTCCCCTGCAATCAGTTTGCTTTTCAGGCAAGAGAGGATGACGAGGGTATCAACAAGGTTTGCTCCTTAAGATTCGGAACAACCTTCCCCAGATTCAAGAAGATTAAGGTTAACGGCAAGGACGCAATTCCGCTTTACAAATATCTTGTTGAACAGACCGGCGGAAAGAAAATCGGCTGGAATTTCACAAAATTCCTTATCGACAGAGACGGAAATATTGTTGAGCGTTTCGGCTCAAAGGTAACTCCCGAAGAAATCGAAGCTAAGGTTGAGGCAGCATTATAATGTATGATATTATTATAATCGGCGCAGGTCCTGCAGGGATTTCGGCGTCGCTCTATGCAAAAAGGGCAAATAAAAGCGTTCTTGTTATTTATTACGGTGAAAGCCAGCTTGAAAAAGCGCATTTAATCGATAATTACTACGGCTTTGATGGCGGTATTTCGGGAACAGACTTATATAGCAGCGGTATTAATCAGGCAAAAACACTCGGTGTTGATGTTAAAAACGAAGAGGTTTTGCATATTTCAATGAATGCTGATATGAATTATGAGATTAAAACCGCAGATAATGAATATGAGGGCAGGGCGCTGATTCTTGCAACGGGCAATAAAAAGCTCAGACCTAACATCAAAGGTGCTGCGGAGTTTGAGGCAAAGGGAATAAGCTACTGTGCAATCTGTGACGGATTTTTCTTCAGAAACAAAACCGTTGCCGTGCTCGGAAACGGTGATTATGCACTGAGCGAAGCAGCAGACCTTGAAAATATCGCCCAAAAGGTGTATATTTTAACTAACGGTGAGCCTGCGCCCCAAACCGATAAATACGAAATTATAACAAAAAAGCTTTCTGAAATAAAAGGCGATATGAAGGTTCGCTCGGTTGAATTCGAAGACGGACAGGAGCTTGAGATTGACGGTTTGTTTGTTGCACTCGGCGTTGCCGGCGGAGCGGATTTTGCAAAAAAACTCGGCATTGCGCTCGAAGGCGACAGCATTAAAACAAAAGACGATATGTCAACAAATGTTCCCGGTGTTTTCTCGTGCGGAAACATAACGGGCGGATTGCTTCAGGTCTGCAAGGCGGTTTATGAAGGTGCCGAGGCAGGTCTTTCAGCAGTAAAGTATGTTAAAGGAGAATAAAAATGGTTAAGGTAATTGATGATTCAAATTTTGACAGCGAGGTTTTGGCAAGCGGAAAAACCTGCTTGATTGATTTCTTCGCTACATGGTGCGGACCCTGCAAGATTATGTCACCCATCGTTGACGAGATTGCAGACGAGATGACGGACATAACTGTCGGCAAGGTTGATGTTGACGAAGCACCCGAGCTTGCAATGCAGTTTGGAGTTATGAGCATTCCGACAATCATCGTTTTCAAAAACGGAGAGATTGCTGAAACCTTCATCGGTGTAACCGATAAAGAGAACATTGTTAACGCATTAAAATAAATAAAATTCCCCAACGCACTGTTGGGGTTTTTATATTGGTGAGTATATGAAAAAGATTAAAATAATACCTTTGATTCTGGCGCTTATTCTTCTTGTCTGCTCATGTTCAAAAAGCGTTCCTGCTTCAAAAATAAATAAGCAGGATTGGAGCACAAACTACACCTTTGTTTTCTGTCACGGGCTTTCGGGCTGGGGGAGCTACGACAAGCAGAATAAATACCTGAAATACTGGGGAATGAGAACGGGCGATTTGCTTGAATATCTGGGCGAGCAGGGATTTAATTGCGTGAGCGCTTCTGTTGCTCCTCACGGCAGCGCGTGGGACAGGGCGTGTGAACTGTATGCTCAGCTGACGGGCAGCGTTGTTGACTACGGAAAGGAACACAGCGAGCGCTGTAATCACGAACGCTTCGGGACCGATTTCAGCGAAAATCCCCTCATTGAAAAGTGGGACAGCGAAAACAAAATCAACCTTCTGGGACATTCTTTCGGCGGCGTAACTGTTCGATTGATGAGTGAGCTTATGGCAAACGGAAGCGAAGCGGAAATAAAAGCAACCGACTCTGACGATATTTCGCCTCTTTTTACGGGCGGAAAAGCCGACTTCATAAACAGTATAACGGCGCTTGCTTCCCCTCATAACGGAACAACCGCATATGATATTGACCACGAGGAAGAAGCAGGAAGCAAATATCAGAATTGGCTCAGCGGTATTATGGCAAACGCAAACAATCCCGAACAGGACGGCAGAGCTGAATATGACTTTGCTAACTACGATATGTTTATTGATAATGCGCTTGAGCTCAACAGTAAAATTGAAACACTTAAGAATGTTTACTATTTCTCTGTTCCCTGCAATTCAACAATAAAACAGAAAGACGGAACATATCTTCCCGACGAAAGCAAAACCGAAGCGATGTTTTGCAGAAGTTCAATTCTTATGGGAAAACTCAAAGAAAAAACACCGAACGGTTTTGTTGTTGATGAAAAATGGTTTATGAACGACGGACTTGTTAACACCGTTTCCGCATATGCGCCTTTTGATGCACCTCAAAAGGAATATGATAAAAACAATGTTGAAAAAGGAATCTGGAACATTATGCCGATTTACGACGGCGACCATATGTCGCTTCAAGGCGGTTTCACAATAAAAAATGATGTTAAAGAGTTTTATTTAAAGCATCTTGATATGATAAACAGATTAAATTAGGTGTTAGGTGTTAGGTATTAGGTGTTAGGCGTATCCCCTCATCCGTCTGCCTGTCGGCAGCCACCTTCCCCCCCAGGGGGAAGGCTTGATAGGTTTGATTGATTATAATTCGGATATTGCGTATGGCGATTATATTCCTAAAACCTAACCCCTAAAAACTCAAACCTGAAAGAAGTGTTGTCAATCCGACAACACTTCTTTTTCTTTTTCATTTTCCATTTTTATTAACTGTTTTCTTTTTATTAGATAAATGATTATAAGCGGAATGTCCGCAAAAAGCCACGCCGCAGGTGCTGCATAGCAAACAGCAGTAAAGCCAATCAGCTTCGAGAAAACAAAAGCTATTGAAATTCTTCCGAAAAATTCGCCTGCGCCAGCAATCATATTTGCATAAGTGAATCCAAGTCCCTGAAGCGTGTTCCTCAGAACGAAGAGAATTGCAACAAGGCTGTAGCACTGGACTGTTGCAAGAAGATATCTCTGTGCCGCCTGCATAATTTCGGAGTTTTGTTCCTTCATAAAGATTGAAACCATTGGCGTTCCGATAAGCCAGAGCGTCAGGCTCATGGCAATAGATACGCCCAAGTCAAGCAGGAAAATACTGCTGACTGATTTGGTTATTCTCTTATAATTCTTCGCGCCGTAGTTCTGACCAACAAAGGTCTGGGTTGCAACTCCGAGGGCTGACATTGGAAGATTTGTTAAATTCTCAACCCTTCCTGCCGCAGTGAAGCCTGCAATAACATTTGCACCGAAGGAGTTAACTGCGCTTTGCAGACACATTGTTCCAACTGAGGTTATCGTGAACTGCAGAGAAACGGGAATACCGAGCTTAACCTGCTCAACAGCAATCTTAAGATTCGGTTTCAAATCGCTTTTCTTTATCTGAACATCGGGATTGAGTTTGATAATATAAAATCCCGTAAGCGTTGCGGCAATAATGTGTGAAATAAGAGTTGCAGCGGCGGCGCCCTCAACACCCCAGGCAAACCTTTTAACAAAGAGCAGGTCCAGAAGGAAGTTGATAAAAACGCTTATCATAAAGAAATATAGCGGTTTTTTGCTTTCGCCGACAGCCCTTGAAATTGCCGTAAAATTGTTTGAAAGCATCTGAAACGGAACGCCGAAATAAAGAATATTAACATATGCCGCAGAGAGATTGATTATCTCGTCGGGTGTTCCGATCAGCTTTAAAAGCGGGGTTGAAACAAGGTGGGCAATAATAACGATAAAAATGCCTATTGAAATTGCAACAATAATACTGCTTCCCGAATAGCGGGCAACCCTTTTTGAGTCCCGTGCACCGAAGGCATGGGCAACGGGAATGGTAAAACCGCTGGTAAGTCCGAGTGCCGCGCCGATAATAAAGGAGTTAATCGAGCCGACGTTTCCGACTGCTGCAAGTGCGTCGGTGCTTACATATCTTCCGACGATTATGTTGTCAACCAGTGCATAATTATATTGAAGAAGCGAGGAAAACATAATCGGGAGCGCAAAAAGTATTATGTTTTTGATTGGGCTGCCGCTCAGCATATCAATTTTTCGTTTGGTTTTGTTTTCCATATTTTTGTCCTTAGTTTGTTCTGTAAAAAAAGGCGCGATAAAAAATCGCGCCGAACCTTATTTATTTTGCAGAAGTGAAGGTAACCTTTCCGCCGTTGTTTGAGGAAGCAAGCCCGATATACGATTTACCCGGATTGAGTTTTAATGCGTTTCCGCTTAAATCCTTGAGATAGAGCTTGTTATCTTTAACTTCCCATTTGATTTGTGTCTGAGTTCCGTTTGAAATGTAGTATCCGTCGCTGCCTGTGTACAGATAGTTAAGGTAGGTTGTTGAAGAGCCCTTATACGGAACGGTTATATATTTTGTCTGGTCCATAAGGATGATAACATTCTGGAAAGCAACATCCTTTTTCCAGTCCTTTGTGTGATACTTGCCCTTTTCGTATGTGAACTTTCTTGTATCTGTTCTTGCAGAGAAGGTTGCATTAACAACAGAAGCTTTTTCGCTTCCTGCCTTTTTAACCTTTTCGTTGAAAGAAAGAGTTGAAAACTTGCTTTCATCAAGTTTAGTTCTGAAGCCCTTCTGCTTGATTGCCTTTGAAAGCTTTTTGCCGTGAATAATTCCTCTGTGCTCAGATGCAACACGCCTTGTTGAGTCTCTGCCGAAAAGGAATCCGCCGTCCATACCGTCGAGATGGTCAACCTTATCTTTTCTTATAACGGTGTATCCGCCGATATAGCCCTGAGCCTTTCTCTGCTGGCTTCCGCCCCAGTGAACGAAAATCGAATCAAAGAATTCGCTGAACTGAACATATGAAGGACGCGCAGAACGGGTGGGACCGATTTTATCGGGAACTGATTTATAATCAGCATACAGCCAGAGCATACGGCTGATTCCGCCCTCAACCTCACCCTCAACGATAATATCGGGTGTTTTGATTCCCCACTGAGGTCTTGCAGGAGAAAGATTTTCAACAACTATTGCAACGGGGCGTTTTCCGACAGCTCTTTTTTTGAAACCGGGTTTTCCCGTAAGCGGATTGAGAATCTCTTCTTTTTTGGTTGTGGTTTCGGTGATTTCGGTTGTCGGTGCGGCTGATGATGTATCATCCTTTTTTGCACATCCGAAAAGCGCAAGAAGAATAACAGCGCAAAGTAATAGTGATAATGCCTTTTTCATAAACATACTCCTCTTAGAAAATAACAAGATGAATTATAACATATAAAGCAGTGTAATTCAAGTAAGCGGACAAAATAATTCGGCTCACATGGAGCCGAATTTATTAAGCTGTTTCAATTTCTTTTTTCTTTTTCTTTTCTGCAACATAGAAGCAAATCATAAGAACAACATAAATTGCAATCCATACGAAATAGCTCTTGCTTATGTGCTGATGGTTAACTGCAAAGTATCCGATTTTACCAAGCTGGCGAAGAATATTAATTGAAAGAGCAGTGTATTCAAAATATTTTGCAAATCTCAGAGAGGTATATCCGCTGACATATGCAACTGCAAGTATGATAATAATTGCAGCGAAATAAAGAGCAAACTGAGAGAAATAGCAATAAAGCATATTTCCGGTTTTATACATAAAATATTTCGAAAGCACCTGTGATATTTCTGAGAAAAACGGAACGCTCAGCAATATTACAAGCAACGGAAGCGACCTGATTTCGTGGGGCTCTTCCTGCGACTTATATAATTTGTAGATAACAATAACAAACAAAAGTGCAGCAGCTCTACCGACAAGGAAATACAGAGTATAACCGTCAACTGTTGTCTGAGCAAGGAAGCCAACCGGGGGAGGCATCATCTTGTAGCCGATAAGCGCAGCAAGAATTCCGAAATACGAATTGTTGCTTTTTGAAATTAAATAAAGAACTGTCACCAGAAGCAGAGTATAGATGATTGCAAGAATCAGAGCTAAACTCTTACCGGGAGAAAGAGTTACTTCAATAATTCTTTGTGCGCCGTATGACAAAACAATTATTATCGTTGCAAGAACGCACATAATGTTTTCTTTTGTGAAGAATTTTTTTATCATAAAATTTCACCTCTTTAAACTAAGTATATATTTTAATATGGAGTTTGTCAACGAAAATTAAAAAATCTAAACTATATAGTCAAACAGTAAGGCTATAAAACACAATATATTGCGTTTTATTGGCAACTTTATGCAAAATTAACAGTTTTTTAAAATTATTTTTGTGAAAAAGGTTGCAAAACCACAAAAAGCCTTGTATAATATTAACAATCGGTATTATGTTTTTTTGTGCAACATTGTTGCAAATTCAGATAGAGGAGGCTTATTATGCCAAACAGATTGTTTCAGGGCGTTGTAAACCAGATGCGCGAGGCTACCGACAGAGTTGTCGGCGTTATCGATGAAAGCGGTTCAATTATTTCCTGCAGCGAGCTCGGTCTTATCGGTGAGGTTAAGAAGGGCGTTATTGCAGCAGGCGTTTTCAACGGACCGCAGATTTGCGTTGATTCGTGCACATACAAAGCATTTGGCGACAGCATGCATCCCGAATATGCAGCGTTTGTTGAAGGAACTGACGAAATCAGCAGAAGCTATGCGGGAATTATTGCCATTGCGCTTGACCAGATAAAAAAGAGCAACGACGAGAAGTTTGACCGCTCCAATTTTGTTAAAAATGTAATTCTTGACAACATCCTCCCGGGAGATATCTATATCAAATCCCGTGAGCTTCATTTCAATAATGACGCTTCAAGAGTTGTTTTCCTCATCAGAGTGGTTGGCAGCACGGATATTTCTGTTTTTGATGTTATTCAGAATTTCTTCCCCGACAAATCGAAGGACTATATCATTAATATAAACGAAACCGATATTGCACTTGTCAAAGAGGTTCGCCCGAATGTTGAGAGCAAGGACCTTGAAAAGCTTGCTCAGTCAATCTGCGACACTCTTGCAACCGAATTCTTCTGCAATGCAATTGTTGGAATCGGCGTTTGCGTAACAGGTATAAAAGAGCTTGCAAAATCATTTAAAGAGGCTCAGGTTGCACTTGAAGTCGGCAAGGTTTTCGACACCGAGCGTTCAATCATCAGCTATGAAAACCTCGGTATTGCAAGACTTATCTATCAGCTTCCGACAACGCTTTGCGATATGTTCCTGAAGGAAGTTTTCAAAAAGGGCTCGATTGATTCACTCGACCAGGAAACCTTGTTCACAATTCAGAAGTTCTTTGAAAACAACCTCAATGTTTCGGAAACATCGAGAAAGCTTTTTGTTCACAGAAACACCCTCGTTTACCGTCTTGAAAAAATCAAGAAGTTAACGGGACTCGACTTAAGAGAATTCGATGACGCAATCGTATTTAAAGTAGCATTAATGGTAAATAAATACCTCAATTCAACCCCAATTAAGTATTAATATAAAGAGCAATCCGCACGGGTTGCTCTTTAATAATAAAAAAATTACAAAAAACTCTTGATAATTAAATTGATATATGTTATATTATCTCTTGCAAAAAGCATATAGAGGCATAGTGTAACGGTAACACTCCGGACTCTGACTCCGTCATTTAAGGTTCGAATCCTTATGCCTCTGCCAAAGAGGAACAGACACCCATTCGGGTGTCTGTTTTTCTTTCTCAAAGAAACTAAGGATTCGAAACGAACTCCAAGAGGCGCGCAAAATGTGCGCCGATTGGGAGAAAGGTCCGGTGGACCTTTCGATAGTTGAGAAGAGAATCCTTATGCCTTACTAGTTTTAACTTGTCAAAAGTGACTACCAGAGACGCAAACAGACCATAAATCTTATAAAAAGCAACAGCGGTTCATGGCGGCGCTCAGCGATTTTTTGAGTGACTCTTGAGTGACTGTTGATTTAATGTTATAATATATGAAGAACTAAACAAAGAAAAGAGAATACTATGAGACCTCAAAATAATTATCACATTTTAGCAGTAGGTATAATTTATCTAATAATAACTATAATTCAAATAACAGTAAAAGGGCTGTTGCCAGCATGGCTGTATTTTTCCATTACTTTTGTAACTATAGACATTACGTTGTGCGAATCATTAAAGTATTCTATTAATCAATTGTTTAGTATATATAATTTTCAAATTGAAACTCTTGATTTTATCGAATCAAATATTGATGTACTAAGAGAATGTAATGGCGTTGACAGTTATTTAGAAATCCTTAACAAAGCTAATAAAAAGAAACAAAAAACATATAATCGTGATGAATGCTCTAAAAGTTTAAAATTTTTAAACACCCTTTGTAGAGCCGTTGAGTTTTTTGAGTTCTTTTCTTGTGCCTTAATGATTTTGATATCACCTCTAAAAGCAATCCCTTATGATTTACAGACAAATCGAATAATTAGTATATTTACACTATTATCTTTTTCTGTTACATTAATATCTCTGTTTTTTACTCGATATTTCGATTCAAAGAATGTTTTTAAGGTTGATAACAAAGAGCTATCAAGATACTATTTAGATGTTATAAAAAAGATCTCAATAGCAACAGATAAAGTTCCAGAGGAAGACGACTGATAAATCTGTCTATCAGTTTAAAAGTTTACAAATAATAAAACACAAACTATAAATATCACTTAAAAGAGAGGTATTATATGCCATCATTAATAGTTGGAAAAAATGATATTCTTACCGCAGATCCAAAATTAGCGGTCGAATGGAATTACAACAAGAATGGCACATTAAAGCCACATATGGTTGCTATTGGAAGCCAAAAGAAGGTATGGTGGATATGTGAGAAAGGACACGAATGGCAAGCAACTCCAAACAATAGGCATTATGGAAATGGTTGCCCCTATTGTTCTGGCAGACTTCCGATAATAGGCGAAACCGACCTAAAATCACAGTTTCCCGAAATAGCTAAAGAATGGAATTATAATAAGAATAACAATTTGTTACCAGAACATGTAACAAGTGGCAGCCATAAAAAAGTTTGGTGGATATGTGAGAAAGGACACGAGTGGGAAGCAACCATTAGCCATAGAGTGAGGGGCGAAGGGTGTCCATTTTGCAACTCCGAAAGGTCAACTTCTTTTCCTGAGCAATCACTTTATTACTATATAAAAGGCATTTTTCCTAATGCTCAGAACAGGGTAAAACCGTCTTGGTTAATTGGTAAAAACAACAACCGATTAGAAATCGATATTTTTATACCTTCTATAAAACTTGGAATAGAATATGATGGGCAAGGCTTTCACAAGGACCCAGTCAGAGACATTTATAAAGATACAATACTAAACAAAAACGGCGTTAAATTATTACGCATAAGGGAACCAAAATGTCCTGTTTTAAATAGCACAAGTATTTGTATAAATATTTTTGATACAAAAGGACCTTTTTACTTTCAAGAAGCTATTAAATCAGCATTAGAATACATAAAACACTCGTATAAGCTGTCTTTTGAAATTGATGTTGATATAAAACGCGATTATAATAAAATAATAAGTTCTTACGAACATATTAACAAAAGCAATTCTGTGTTTTCAATAAATCCAAAATTAGTTGAAGAATGGGATTATTCAAAAAACGGAACACTTCTACCAGAGCATGTTTCTTACGGATCAAATAAATTAATTTGGTGGAAGTGTAAGCAGTGTGGTTTCAGGTGGCAAGATACTGTTAAACACAGATTTTCAGGAAGAGGTTGTCCAAATTGTGCAAAAGACAAACGAATTGTCACTAGAAGAAATAATCTAATTAGGGATGGAAAAAGCCTTTTTGATTGGTGTAAAAATAATCAAGAATGGGGAAGACTCCTTTTATTAGAATGGAGCGATAAAAATGACTTTACTCCAAGCGAAATCACTTATGGTAGCAGCAAAAAAGCATGGTGGAAATGCGAAAAAGGACATGAGTGGAAAGCAAGCATTAATGACAGAGTTCACAACCGTAAATGCCCGTATTGTACAAACAAACTCACTTTGTCTGGTTATAATGATTTAGCAACGGTTTATCCAGATTTGATGCTCGAATGGTTGTATGAAAAAAACTCAATAGATCCAACTACAATTAGACCAGGTAGCAATAAAAGAGTTTGGTGGAAATGTAAAAGTTGCGGATATGAATGGGAAACATCAGTCAATAACAGAACAAACAGCCACACTGGGTGCCCATATTGTAATGGTCGAATTGTAATAACAGGGAAAAACGATTTTGGAACGTTATATCCTCAGTTGATTTTTGAATGGGACTTTGAAAAGAATACAATGGATCCTTACAAAATTTCGCCAGGAACAGACAAAAAAGCATGGTGGATATGTAAAGTATGCAGAAAAAGTTGGTATACTTCTGTAGGAGAACGCACAAGAGGACATGGGTGCCCATCTTGCTCTAAACGACACAAAAAACCATAACGAACAATTAAAGGCAACGGATACAATCCGTTGCCTTGATTCTTTTATGCCATCTTTGACAGTTCTTCTTTTTCATTCGCATATTCGGCGAGGCGTTTGCGGTCTTGCTCAAACGCTTCGCAAACTAAACAACCACCCAATTATATCTCCTGCAATCCTAAACTTTTAAGATAATTATATGTTCCGTCATAGAATTCGTGTGTTCTTGTGTGGTCGGAATCGCTGCCTTCTGGAACAAAGATTACCATTCCCTGACGAGCGCGTGTGAGCAGAACACGGTAAGCATTTTTAAGATATAAAATCTTTTCAGCATTATGCATTGTTTGCCATTTCTTCCCGCTGAAATTATTATATGTCCACTCGCCATTTACAAATCTGAAGTCCGCATCCCAAGCAACAAGCGTATAATCAAGCTCAAGACCTTGAATGTCAAATTCTGTAACAACATCTTCAAGCATATAGCTTGAGCGCACATCGTCTTTAGCATTCAAAAACCAGTTTGCAACGCTGATTTCATTTTTAACAAAAATGCCTTCGGGCTTCAAGCGCAAAGCACCACTTGAAGCAATCAAACCGTATCGAGTTGTTCCTTGGCATTGAGCTTTTATCCATTCTTTTGCCTTTGCCAAATCACGCGTAAGCATGACGGGATATTTGTCTTTAATACGTTCGCAAAGCGCTTTTGCTTTTTCAGTGTCAACATCAAGTATTGCTTTTACAAGTGCTGCGAGGTCTGGTGTACGGAAGGAACGAACAGAGGTAGCAAGGTGCAGTTTCTCATTTTCAACAACGTTGAGGTCGGCAATCATGTCGTCCCACTCATATTCACGTCGATACTCGGTATCGTTGAGCTGAGGTGTTACATAAACATCCCAATCGGGGAAGGAGCGACGAAGAGAATTGAACCACTCGGGCAACCCTGCTTCCCCACTGTTAATTTCTTGTCCTCCGCCGACGAGACAAATTATTACCGCCCAATCATCGTGTCTGTCCATTGTACTGATAAGGAATTCCGGCTCACTATAATCAAACTCCGGAACGCCCTTTTTAGTTTTCATAAAGTTCGCAATTTGTGTTTTAGTCCAAGCACGTTGCGCTTCATCAAATATTGCAACCCTTTCGGGCGGTTTGTTGTCATTACCAACAAACGAATCGCGGTATTTATGAATAATTTGAATGAACGCACTCGTCTCGCGAAGGGCGTCGCTTTTTGTGATTTTGTTTCCACTTGTTTTGCCCTGCAAAACCTTGTCGCGCGCCAACGCCTCCTGCAAAACGGTTACAAGCGGATAGTTACCCGAAAGGAAAACAGCGTGTTCACCAGCACTAGCATCGGAGCGCTCTATTGCAATATTCAAACCAACAAGTGTTTTGCCTGCGCCGGGAACACCGGTAACAAAGCAAATTGATTTGCGGTTGTTGTTTTTGCTGTATTCAATTATATTATTAATTTCATCGGTGGTAACTGTCAGATTTTCTGCGCCTGCATCGCTGCGGGTAATGTCATGAACATTGTGACCGCGATAAAGCGCTTGCGCTGCTTCAACAATTGTTGGTGTGGGGAGGTATTCTGAATTCTCCCAACCTTTATAATCAAATGCAGGTTCAACATAACGACTTGTAACCATGGCGATTGCTGTTCTGATGTTATCTGCGTTACACTTAATCGGCTCAATAATGCGATTGACTTCTTTCACAACAATCGGTGCCGCCTCTGCGCGCGTTGAAACCATAATAGGCACAAGAAGTTTGTCGTGGCTTTCCTTTTGGAAATTACGAAGGTCAAGCGCATAATCATATACTTGGTCATAGGTGGACGCACGATACTCGGTGTCGCCACACTTAAATTCAAGCAAAAATACAATATTTTTATAGAGAACAACCGCGTCAACACGTTTAGCCATACGTGGAATAGTATACTCAAAAAGAACCCTGCCTTCGCTAAGGAATGCGAGCTGTTCTTTCAGTACATTAATTTCTTCTTCCCAAGTATTAATTTGCAATATAGATATATCGGAAGAAATATTGTTTTCGTGAATTATACCGAGAATTTCCTCTTTTGACTGCCTCAAAAACTGTTCAATCGAAGCGGAATAATAGCATCTCAAATTTCTCATACTATTTTTCCTCGATAAACAGTTTATATGTGTCTACACCGAGCGCATCGGCAATACGCTGAATATTTTCGAGTGAAATACTGCGCCTGTAGCACTCAATAGCGCTGATGTATGTTCTGTGCAGACCGCACATCTCTGCAAATTTTTCCTGTGATACGCCGAGTTTAGTTCTATATTTTTTAACATTAGAACCAAAAACATAAAGAATATCCATATAATCACCACCACTAAAATTATAGCAGCAGTGAACACAATAATTCTACATACAATAAGTATCATTTGCCGGTGGTCACATTTTAGGTTAGGTGGTCACATTGTATCATTTTTAGTGTCGAAACACAAAATCAAAACCCGTCCATAAGGACGGGTTTTCAGACTGTCGAAAAAGTCCACTCGAAAGGGTGGGCTTTTGTTGTTTGAGGAGGGAAAATATGGTATAATAACTATGGTGATGAAAGATGATGGAAA
>CAJOEV010000012.1 GCA_905233545.1 uncultured Eubacterium sp.
TTGTCAAGTCTTTTTTGAAAACTTTTTTACTTTTTTTGCAAAAAGAAAAAGCCCCACACATTTTCTGTGTGAGGTTTTTCTTAACTTAATGACATTGACTTCTTGCCTATCTCATAAGTCTTAAAGGCGCATCTGCAAACAGAAACGAAATATGTCTTAACATTTTTGAGGAAAGCGTATCACCCGATAAAGCCGCAACTAATTTCCGCCAGATATTTGCCTCATTAAAAAAAGACCTGGCAAGGCAGGGCTTTGAAAGCGTTGTTATCCACTCCAGCAAAAATGTTTATTCCATTGATGTTTCGCTTATCAAATGCGATTATTATGATTATATCACAGGTAAAGCAAGTGCAGAAAACACCTATCAGGGCGAATTTATGAACCAATACAGCTGGGCAGAGCAATACATTTATGCAATAGAAAACTAATATCTGAATAACCTGAAATCATAAACGTTAGGCATTCGGGATTCGAACCCAGCAAGCCTTAAGCTGCATATTTCACGCCCCTTTTGTCGCTTTTTGCTTTGCCATACGACAGTATGCCTGCATCAAAAAACGCCAAAATGAACGCAAACTATGCAGTTTAAGGTGTTTCACAGTTTTGCCCTGTTCATTTTTTACAAAGACAAGGCAAAGCAACGAAGCAAGGCTGACGCCTTACAAGGCGCTTTAACGCAGTATTTGTGAAAAAGGGACGGGCATAACCTTGTTTGGTTCGAATCTCGAATGCCTAAACAGAAAGTATTAAGAAAGAGGGCAAAAAATGTTTTCCCTTATGAAAAAAGAAGAAGTTAATACCTCGCGCCTGTATAACCTTGATTTGCTTAAAGCGCTTGCAATCATAAGTATGATTCTGTGCCACAGCGTGCTTATGCTCGGAGTTCATCATAACGGATACGAAAATGATTTCCTTTATTGGTTTGGCGATGTATTGCTTGGCGACTACATCGCTGTTGCACACGCTTTCATGTTTGCAATGGGCGTTGGTTTTGTTTTTACAAAAAATAACAGTCCTGCGGATTATATTAAACGCGGAATAAAAACATTCCTGCTTGGTTATGTACTGAATTTCTTTCGTTACGGCATATATGCTTTAATTGAAGGAATGATAAGCGGTGAGTTTGCAGAACAGACGCTTGAAGCATTGTTCGGTCCCGATATTCTTCAGTTTGCCGGTCTGGCTATGATTATCACAGGCGTGTTTAAAAAGCTTGGACTAAATGAAATACACATTCTCTTTATAAGTATAATTATGTCTGTTGCAGGCTCTTTTCTGGTTTTAAAAGACACAGGCAATTACGCCTGCAATCTCCTGCTCGGCAATATTATCACAACAACTCACGATACCTCCTGTTTCGCCTTGCTGAACTGGTATGTTTTTGTTGCGATAGGTATGGTGTTCGGCATAATCATACGCAGAGTTGAGAATACAAACAGCTTTTATAAAAAGCTCTTGCTTATTACGGGCATTATTTCGTTAATCTATATAGCGTTAACATTTAAGTTTGGAACGCTTTTCTTAACAAAGCATAACTTTTACTACGCAGTAAGCACTGCTGAAGCTCTCGGACTTCTGTGCACCGATTTATTCCTGCTCTCAGCATTCTATTTCATTATTAAAAAGTTCGGCGTTTCAAAGTTTCACACAGGAATAGAAATGAGCAGAAACCTAACGGTAATATATTTTATCCAGTGGTGCGTAATAGGTTTTACGGACAGCGTTTTCGGTTACGTTCTGGAATACAGCTTTCCGTATTATGTTATTTATCCATTCGGCGTTGCCCTGATTTTTGCATCGTTCTATCTTGCAAGACTGTGGACCAAACGCAAAAACCGCAAAAACCCCGAAACATAAATGTTTCGGGGTTTTCTTTGGAGCTGATGAGGGGACTTTCTTCTCATCTATCGAAAGGTCCACCGGACCTTTCTCCCAATCGGCGCACTTTCTGCGCTCCTCTTGGAGTTCGTTTCAAGTCCCCTCTTTATTATAACTAAAAATTCCAGAGAAGAGAAATCTGCTCTGGAATTTTTGGAGCTGATGAGGGGACTTGAACCCCTGACCTATTGATTACGAATCAATTGCGCTACCAACTGCGCTACATCAGCATTATATTAAATTTTCAGATTTCGCCGCTATGACCACCCGTTTACGAATGCGCTGCTCTACCAACTGCGCTACTCCAGCAGTTACTTAATTCACAAATCACTTAGAGTATTCTACAATATTGAAGCTGAAAAATCAAGAGTTAATTTCACCATATAAAACACGGGCGGTCTTGTTGACCGCCCGTATTCTGTTATTTTGTTTTTGCTTTTTTCGTTGTGGACCAGTTTGTGTAAACCTTTTTACCGCTTACTGTTTTGTATGCGCGAACACGAACATAGTACGTTTTTTTACTCTTCAGGCTTGAAATAGTTTTCGATGTTGTGTCTTTATTTGAAACGGTTACGGTCTTTGACGATGAAAACTTGCTTGAGGTTGAATACTTAATCTGATATCCCGATACTGCCGGAGCCTTGCCCCAGGAAACCGAGAGAGCTTTGCTCTTTGCGCTTAAGCTGACAGTCGGTCTGTATCTGATGATTATCTTTGTTTTGTATGTTTTGCTGCCGTTTTTACCGCTCAGAATGATATAGCAATCCTTTGAGTCCGCAGGTATTGCTGCTGATTTTACAGAAATCTTTATTTTACCGTATGAACTGCCGTCATAATCAACATCAAGATACTGCTTTGCCTTGTCTGAAAGAGTTACTTCACGGCTGTTTAACATCATCTGGTAATCATACTCGGTAACACCTGATACATAAGCGGTTTGGGTTATCGTTTTGCCGCTTGTTTTGTTAGTGGAATAGTCCTGTACATAATTAACATAACAATAAGCGTACGGCGATAAAACAATCTCATTTTTGAGTGTATATGTTTCACCTTTATATGAAAATGTTAATCCGTTTAACGTGTCAAGCTTGCTCTGGTCTTTTGCAGTAGTTCTGAATTCTGTTGGCTCAACTGTAGTTGTTTTTTCAAAGGTGTGATTCGCATAAATAAACTTAATGGTTATTGTACTGTTCCATTTTTCACCGTAGTAATAAACATCCTTATCAAGCGAGGTTTCGTATCCTTTATACTCATCGGGTGTGTTACAAACCGAGCACTTACCCTCGCTCCATTTATGAGCTGTTTTCTTGATTGTTTTTGCTGTTCTTGAAATTTCTTCATTGCAAACCGTGCAGTAAACAACCGAGTCATATGAACCTTCCTTCGTACAGGTTGCGGCAACCTCGTTTTCGCGCTTTGCTTTACCCGGTGTATGCTCTGCCATTTCTATTGTTTTTTCGGTTTTTGAAATCTCCTCGCCGCATACCGTACACTTTACAACCTCATCATATGAGCCTTCCGCTGTACAGGTTGCAGCTTTAACATTTTCACGCTTTGCTTCACCGGGAGTATGAGGTCTTGTTTTTATTGCTTTCTCAACTCTGAACTCTTTGCCGCATACTGTACAGTGATATACAAGATTGCAGGAGCCTTCTTCTTTACATGTTGAATCAGCAATAGGCTCAATTTCAAAATCTTCGCTTTTTGTATGTCCGAGCGGTTGACCAACGATAACAGTTTTTTTATCCTCATATTTTATTAAATTTAACCAAACTGTTGCTTTGTATTCAATCTTTTTACCGGTTGTACAATTAGCTTCGCTGACAACAGAGCTTGTGATATCGTCTCCTTCAGCCCTGACTTCGATTTGTTCATCAGAATGTATAGAACAATTAAAGGTTGCTATTGCATATGTGTTTGACTCATCCCATGCCCAAGTAGGCTCGGAAAAATTATGTATTCCGGTTACAACCTGGGCATATGCATTGAACGGAATCATCATTATTAATGCTAATAATGCTGCTAAAACTTTACTTAATCTTTTCATTTTTTCTCATTCACCTTTGAAATGACTTGATATTTTGCGTTACTATTTCGTTTTAACTTTTTTCGATGCGGACCAGTTTGTGACAACCGTTTTACCGCTTACTTTTTTATATGCTCGAACACGAACATAGTAGATTTTTTTGCTCTTAAGGCTTGAAATAGTTTTTGATATTGTAGTTTTATTTGAAATTGTTACAAGCTTTGGTGATGCGAATTTACTTGAGGTTGAATACTGAATCTGATAACCATCAATTGCAGGAGCTGTGTTCCATGAAACTTTAATAGCTTTGCTCTTTGCGCTTAAACTTACAGTCGGTCTGTATCTGATGATTATCTTTGTTTTGAATGTTTTGCTGCCGCTTTTACCGCTCAGAATGATATAGCAATCATTTGAATTTGCAGGGATTGCTGCCGATTTTACAGAAATCTTTATTTTACCGTATGCACTGCCGTCATAGTCAACATTAAGATACTGCTTTGCCTTGGATGAGAGAGTAACCTGTCGGCTGTCTAACATCATCTGGTAATCATACTTAGCAGTGCCTGTACCTGATACATAAGCGGTTCTGGTTATTGTTTTTCCGCTTGTTTTGTTAAAATAATTACCCTGAACATAATTAACATAACAATAACCGTACGGTGATAAAACAATCTCATTTTTGAGTGTATATGTTTCACTGTTATATGAAAACTTTAATCCGTTTAACGTGTCAAGCTTGCTCTGGTCTTTTGCAGTATTCCTGAATCCCGTTGGCTTGACTTTTGTTGTTACAACCTTTTCTGAATGCTCATAAATAAGCGTAAGGGTTATTGTACTGCTCCATTTTTCACCGTAGTAATAAACATCCTTATCAAGTGAGGTTGCGTATCCCTTATACTCATCGGGTGTGCTACAATCCGAGCACTTTCCGTTTTTCCAGTTATGACCTGTCTTTTTGATTGTTTTTGCTGTTCTTGAGATTTCTTCATTGCAAACCGTGCAGTAAACAACCGAGTCATATGAACCGTCTTTAGTACAGGTTGCAGCAATCTCGTTTTCGCGCTTTGCTTCGCCCTGAGTATGTCCTGTTGCTGGAACTTCATTCTGTGCAGTCAATACTGTGTTACACACCGAGCAGTGCGAGCCCTCGGTTAAGCCTGTCTGAGTACAGGTTGCGGGAACAGCTGCATCAATAACAACAGTGTGCACGAGCTTATCGATTGATTTAGCTTCTCTTGAAATCTCTTCACCGCAAACTGAGCAGTAAACAACCTCGTCGTATGAGCCCTGCTTCGTACAAGTTGAGGCAACTTCGTTTTCTTTTACTGCATTTGCGGGTGTATGCGGAAGCTTATCGATTGATTTTGTTTCTCTTGAAAGTTCTTCATCGCATACCGAGCAGTAAACAACCTCGTCGTATGAGCCCTGCTTCGTACAAGTTGAGGCAACTTCGTTTTCCGTTACTGCGTCTGCAGGCGTATGCGGAAGCTTATCGATTGATTTTGTTTCTCTTGAAAGTTCTTCATCGCATACCGAGCAGTAAACGACCTCGTCGTATGAGCCCTGCTTCGTACAAGTTGAGGCAACTTCGTTTTCCGTTACTGCGTCTGCAGGCGTATGACCAAGAGCACCCACATAATCGCCTACATAGCTGAACTTGCAGACCGTGCAGGTATAGGTTGTATATCCGTCTTTGGTGCAGGTCGGCGCGGTTACAACTGCGCTGTAATTATGTCCGAGCGCTGCAACAACAGTCTGTGCAGTGATAACCTCACCGCATACAGAGCAGTGTGAGCCCGCTGTTAAGCCTGTTCCTGTACAGGTTGCTTCAACCGTTGCATCTTCAACTGCTGTATGACCTTTTGCATTTACATAATTTTCAACATATGAGTCACCGCAATATTCACATGTGTAGGTTGTGAATCCCCGCTCTGTGCAGGTGGGTTCTGTTACAGCTGCTACATAATTATGCTTAGTGCTATCAATTTCTATTGTTTCCGTATCTCTTGAAACTTCTTCGCCGCATACTGTGCAGTATACAACCAGATCATAGGAGCCCTCTGTTGAACAGGTTTCAAAAGTATAGTTTTCAACTTTCGGCTTTCCCGATGTATGACCTGTTGCAGGAATTTCTTCACCGCCTCTGGTCTCGCTGTAGTCACAACGCGAACATTCACGCTTCTCAACTGCTGTCTTCCCTGCCTTTGTGCAGGTTGCTGCTACTGCCTTTTCTTCTGTTTCTTGCCATTCGCCAAGGTCGTGACTGAGTGCAGAAACTTCTTTCTGTGCAACAATAACTGCTTTACAAACTGAGCAGTGTGAGCCCTCGGTTAAGCCTGTTTTTGTACATGTGGGAGCAACTGCTTCATCAACAACCTCTGTATGTCCTGTTGCAGGAATTACTTCCTGTGCGGTCAATACTGTGTTACATACCGAGCAGTGTGAGCCTGCTGTTAAACCTGTTCCTGTACAGGTTGCTTCAACCGCTGCATCTTCAACTGCTGTATGACCAGTTGCAGGAATTTCTTCGCCGCCTCTGGTCTCACTGTAGTCACAATGTGAGCATTCACGCTTTTCAACTGCTGTCTTACCAACCGCTGTACAAGTTGCTGCTACTGCTTCTTCTGATTCTTCCCATTCGCCAAGGTCATGACCGTTTGGTGCACCTATTGGACGGAATTGTGTATCCGAATACTCATTTGAATCAAATTCAACTGTTGCTGTATATTCAACACCGCCCGGTTCTGTACAGGTTGCATCCTTGATAACACTGATTATTTCTGCATTTTTCTCTATGGGGTCTGTATCTGGAAAACTGAAGATTGCTTTTGCTGATGAATAATTATTGCTCCATACCCATTCAGGTTTAAATTCTTCACTTTCCGGTTCTGCAAATGCATTAAACGGAATCAGCATAGTTAACGCTAAACATATTGCTAAAAACTTGCTAATCTTCTTCATAGTATCCTCCAATGCTTATTCATTTCATTTCTTAATTGAAGCCAAGTCCTCCACTGGAACTGCCGCCGCTTGATTTACCTCCGCTTGATTTACTGCCGCCGCTCTTCTTACCTGATGATCTTTTTCTGTTGCTGCCCGACGATCTGCGGCGTTGTGTTGCCGGCGGACGGGTTGTTGTTGTGTAGTTCTGTGCAGTTTCGAAATAGAATTCTTTATTGAAATCCGTTATTTCAGCACCAATCGAAATGGACTGGCTGAGAACTGTTCCTGTCTTATATGCATTGCTCCTAACTGATGAGAAGTGGATATTATCAGCATCAAATCCGTTGTCTACAAGCCACTTTTTGGTTTCGCTCGAAGATTTGCCGATAAAGTTCTGCATTTCTACAGGAGGAACAGTAACCGTAAAGGTTATGCTCTTTATCTTATTAAGATCTGTTTCGCCATCCGGTTTAACCAACTGTTTTCTGATTATCTTTTTGTCATCCTTGAGCTTTGTGTCAATCTGATATTTATACTTGATTTTCAAATCATACTCTTCGTCAATCTCATCCAGTTCACTCTGAACATCATTCAGATTATGTTCGCGATAGTCTTTGAGAGTATCCGAGCTCACGGCTGTAGTGGTCGTCTTATTATCGATAGTTGCTTTTACTAATACGATTGAAACAATCGCTGCCACAGCGGCTATAATCGCAACAACAATTATTATCTTTGACTTTTTACCGAGTTTTCCCGAATAATCCTTCTTCTTCTCTTCAATAACACGTTTAACAGAGCCCGTGCTGTTGAGCTCATTAAGGAAGGTTTCGCAATCGGGAGTTCTGTATTGCCTGTTGACATTCAGCGCATTCATAATTGCGTTGTTAACATTTTCAGGAATGTCAATTCCCAGCTCAAGCGGAGCTTTAAGTGTGTCGTTGTTCGAACGTTCAACAGCATCGGGAGGAACAATTCCCGTTATTGCATAATACATAACAGCCGCTATTGAATAAACATCAACCGACGGGTCAGGAGTGATATCCTCCCTGTACATCTCAACGGGTGAATAACCTTTTTTGGTTATTACATTAAGATTGATATTTGAGCCCGAGGTTGCAAGCTTTGAACCGCCGAAGCTTAAAAGCTTAACCTGCCTGTCCCTTGTCATAATTATATTGTCGGGTGAAATATTATAATTAATAATTCCTTTTGAATGAATCAACGCAAGTGACTGAAGAAGCGGTTCAATTATCTGCGAAAAATCACTCCACTGAAGAATTCCGTTGCTGAGCACTTTGCTGAGCGGAAGTCCGTCAATATATTCAGCAACCGAATATGCGGTTGAGTTATTAACAAAAACATCAAGAACCGCAGCAACAGAGCTTATTGAATTAGAAAGATTCATAAGGCTTGTTGCTTCCTCGATAAACGCTCTCAATCCCGATTCGAACTGCTTTTCCTTCTCGCCGTCGTAAGTACTGATTTCGTTCTGGCCGGGCATTCTTGAGGCAAAATCGGTTGGGAAGTATTCTTTGATAACAACCTTCCTGTCTGCACCTAAATCATAAGCCAGATAAGTTATTCCGAATTTTCCTCCTGACAAAGCTTTGCCTATTACATACCTGTTTTCAAGAATTGTTCCAACTCTTAAAAAGTACGGCTCAGGCTGTTCAAATTCTTTTGCGCTTCCGCATACAGGACAGTATTCCATACTTGAATCATATTCCTGCATGCATCCCAGACATCTGATTTTATCCATAATTACTCCTTATATATAAACAGTTTTCTTGTTTAATAAATTCTGATTTTTCGCGTTTTACTCCAGTCGGAGTAGTATTTTTTCCCGCTTACGGTTTTATATGTTCTGACTTTAATATAATACGGTTTATTGTATTTTATCTTATAAGTAATTGATTTTGTGCTTGATTTAACGGTTTTGGATGTCTTTTTACTGTAGTTCTGATCCTCACCGATATATATCTGATACCCTGAAATACTACTTACTCTCGGAAGACTGATTTTCAACTTGTTTTTCTTCTGCAAAGATAATTGCTTGTTTGTAATTGAAACAGACTTTGGAGCAATTGTGTAATTCAGAGTTATGCTGCCTTTATAGTTGTTTTTAAAAGTAACTGTTGCTGAGGCAGTACCGATATTTTTGCTGTTTTTGTATGTTACACTGTAATTATCATCCCAAATATAATTATCTTTTGAATCAAAAACAACTACCTCGGGCTTAATTGATTTACCCGTATAAGTTAATTTCTTGGATGAAAGAAATACATTGCTTTTTTTCAAAGCGGGTATGTTTTCTGTTCTGATATTCTTGCCGCATACAGCACAGGTTTCTTTTATCTTGCCCGACGATGAAAATGTTGCTTTTACAAGGCTTTCAGAAATCTCAGTATGGTCGCATGTTATTTTATTAATTCCGACTTTATATGAGCCGCTCATTTCGTCGCTGTATAAGCCTGAATAAATCTCGTATGTTTTGCCGGACGTAAGATATCTTATCATTCTGAAATTCGAATCATATCCGCTGTCATCATCGCCGCACAAATAATTATCGTTTTCGTACAGACTTGCGACAGTATCATATGAAGAAATACTGCAAATTTCATATACACCTGTTTCACTTGGTGTAAAATAGTAGGAATCACGCGAACCCTCTGAAACACTCGCAGTATATTTAGCACCTGTTCCCCATATTCCGTAGTATTCCGGATAACATTCTCCGCCTTCAATAGAATCAACGAACTCAACGCTTGATATACCTGTGTATTCTTCATAACTGTTTGCATCAATCCAGCCAAAGAAAACATTGTCTCCGTTATCTGATTGCTCAGGCAGCTCAATAGTGCTGTCATATGGAATCAATACCGTTGAATACGAACTGTATCCGGGGTACAGCGTAACAAGTTCATATGTAAAGGAATATGTTGTTCTGTTATAGCTTCCGTCAAAAACATCAACATAATATGTTCCCGCTTTTGAAGCAGTACCTTTAGTTGAAATGCTTGTTCTGTTATTGTAGCTATTCGGATAATTATCTGAAAACTCATCATTTGTTCCGAAATAAATGAACGCAATTCCGTTATCATCCGTGATGCTAAGATTTATTATCTGAGTTGAGGATAAGTCGCTTGTGGTTGATGCGGACACATCGGGCGCAATTTCGTCATACTTACTCATTCTGACAGTAAATGAACCCGTTGCGTCACTGTAACATCTTGCACTGAAATAATACTTCTTCTGGGCTTCAAGATAATAAACCAGCTTGAAGTTTCTGCCTTCACCCGAATCGTCATCTGTTTCAATAACCGAACCCGATGAATCACAAATACTTCCCATAGGGTCTACATTTGTGCCCCATGAGGTAAAAACATAATAAGCGCTCGCGGACGGTGTAAATGAATAATACTGTGATTCGCCTGAACTTGATATACTGCAGCTCACATTAGTTTCCGCTGTTATTGCGCTGGCAGTGCCGATTGTTGTTCCGCCAAACGCTTCAATCGGTGTAATCATACTGAGAAAAAAGGCTGCGCACATTATTATTGACACTATTCTTTTTTCCGAAATTTTCATTTTATCTTTCACGCTGTTACCTTCACTATCTATATCTGTTATGAAAAGAATTATTCGTCTTCAAAATGGATTGCAGGAGCGCTTTTGCGTTTGTGAGTGGATTTAGCACGAGTCCTTCTGCGGGTCGTGTATCTTCTTGTTGTTGTTGTAATATGCTTTGCATAATAAACAGTAACCTTGTTTTTAACCGGAACTCTCTTTCCGACTTGCGGTGAAACTTTGAAAACAAGACCTTCTTTATAGTTATTGTTTATCTGCTGAACGAATTCATAGTTGATAAAGCCTGCATCTTTAAGCGTTTTTTTAGCTTCGCTTACTGTCTGACCCGAAAGAGAAGGAATATTACCTCTCTTAATCGGAGCTTTTGCAACCTTAAGCTCAACCTTACCCGTTACTTCCTCAATCGGCGTTTTGGGAGAAACACTCTGGAACGAGATTCGTTCCTCTCCCTCTTTAGTGCCCTTGAGCTCATATGTTCCGCTAACATAATAATCAACACCGTAATCCTCAAGGGTTTTAAACGCTTCGTCCTTCTCCATTGCATACAAATCGGGAAGAACCTTTCCGTGGTCGGAGGTGTATTTGCTGATATCCGAGGTTGAAGCAATAATAACAATTATTGCGGCAACGGCAGCAACAGCACCTGCAAATATGCCAATCTTTGTTTTCTTTGAAAGTTTAACTACTGTTTTATCTTTGGTTTTGATAAGAACTCTTTCAAGCTGAATGTCCCCTCTAAGAGCGTCGGCAAATTCCTTTGCGCTCTGAATTCTGTGTTCAGGCTTAACATTCAGTGCGTTCATAATTGCGTTTTCAATATTTTCGGGAATAGGAAAGCCCATTTCCGTAGGAGTTTGTAAATCGTCGTTATCAACTCTGTAACAGCTGTCCTTCGGAATCTTTCCTGTTATCAGGTGATACATAACGGCTGCCATTGCATAAACATCCGTCCACGGACCCTGATTCCCCTGGGAAGAATACTGCTCCCACGGTGAGTAGCCGGGTTTTACGAGAACCGACATACTCTTGCTGTAATGCGTTGTTGCAGTTCTTGCGGAACCGAAGTCAAGCAAAACAACATCATCGCCGTTTACCTTAATGTTATCGGGCGCAATATCTCTGTGGATAATATGCTCCTGATGAACCTTATCAAGAACATCAAGAACGGGAACGATATACCTGATAACATCCTCATACGGTAACGGTCCGTTTTCACGGAGCAATTCCATAAGAGTTTTTCCCTCAACAAAGTCCATTATAATATATGCAGTATAATTGGCTGCAAAGCTGTCGTAGATATGAACGATATGAGGCAGGCTGTTGAGCTTTGCAAGTCTTAAAGCCTCATCAACAAAGCTGTTTAATCCCGCTTCAAACTGATATGATTTTTCGCCATCGTAAGGGCAAACCTCGGTGTCACCCAACAGTCGGGTTCCGAATTCTGTAGGAAAGTACTCTTTAATAGCTACCTTTTTATCGAGAACGGTATCCCATGCGATATAGGTTATTCCGAAACCGCCCGAACCGATTGCATTTCCGATAATATATCTGTCGTTGAGCATATATCCGGGGTCAAGATGATAGCTCTCCTTCTTCGGAGTTGACTGATCAAATCCGCAGTGGGGGCAAACACTTGACTTTTCTATATCAAAATCGTTCATACAATTTATACATTTTGCCTGTTTCACATCTCGTCACCCTTTAGTGTTAAGAAATATCGTTGTAATTACTTTTTTTATTCTTTGATTTTTCAATTATTTGTTTGGTCTTCTTATCAACATCATCGAGTTCGTCATAAGGAATAGTTTTAACATTTTTAATGTCGTTGTTATTATAAATGAACTCATATTTGTCGTAATAACCAATCGAATCAGTTGTGCTTGTCAGCATGGGAAGATAGTGGGTATCAGAACCGACACGAATCATATCCCTTTGTCCTTCATAGTTGCAAAGAAGGAAATAGAGGAAGAGATTGGATGTATTTCTGTTTACAATGCTTGTTGAATCCGAAATGCACCAGAGTTCGGGGAAAACATATGTGTCTTTAACACCGTCTCCCGTAAGCCTTGAAACGCTGAAGCTTGCAGAACCCATTCTGCTCTTTTCAAGAATGTCGCTGTATTCAGACATCATTCCGACATAATACATTGCGTTGTTACTGTTTTTAACAAAGAGCTTCTGAGGCTTGATATATTTACCGTCGCTGAAGGTTTTGCTTGAGTCAAACAGCATCTGAGCTGTATCCCCGTCAAGTTTTCCTGCACCGTAGGCATACGACGCATTCATAACAGCATTGGGGTTGCAGATAAGAGAATAGCTGAAACCTGAAAGCTTCTTCGCATCAACGAGCTCCTCAAGACTTGTTGACTTTTTCGGAACTTTGTTCTTTGAATTATCCGTATAGGTATAAAGAACGGGCATATCAAAACAAACTGCCAACTTGTTATGCTCCTGAAATTCATCAAGCATAACATCATATGCAAGGGCTGTCTCACCCTTTTCAACCCTTTTAATCAGCGGGTTAAGGGAAATTGCATGTTCGTCAAATGTTGAACTTGTTGACTGATAAATGTCAGGTGCTTTTCCATTTTCAAACGCTTTTTTCAGTTTGCTTTCATACTGGTCTTCGGGAATTCCGACAGCTTTAACATTTGTGTTATCAAGCGTATCCTTCTGGGATTTTGCAAATTTTTTGAAATCCTGAGCTGCTTTTTCCCATCTTGCGTTCATTTCTTCATCGCCTGAATCAACATACCAAAGAGTTATTGTTGTGTTTTTCTTAGGTACAATGCTGTTCATGCTCTTAACCATATAAGCTGCAAAAACCGATCCAATCATAGCAACAACTATAACTGAAACAATGCAGGCATTACGGATTTTCTTTTTTCTTATTTCGATTTCAGGGAAATCAGCCTTCTTCTTTCCTGTTATTGCATCAATGAAATCCTGCATTGACGAAAATCTGTTGTGTTCTTTTAAAGCCATTGCTTTCATAATGGCTTTATCTGCATAAAGCGGAAGGTCTATCCCCTGCTTTGACAGTCTCTGAAGGGTGTCGTTTTCAATTCTGTCTATGGATTCGGGCGGTATCTGACCTGTAAGTACAGCATAGAATACTGCTCCGATTGAATAAATATCCGAACAAGGAGTTACCTCCGAGTTTGCTCTGTACTGTTCAGGGGGAGTATATCCCAGCTTCATAACAACAGAACCGAAAGTGTCCTCATCGACTACATCGTCTTCAAACTGTGCTGCACCGAAATCGATTAATTTAACCGTTCCGTCATCACAAATAAATATGTTATCGGGGCTTACATCCTTATGTATAACGCCGCCGCTGTGTATCACTTTAAGCGCCTGCATAATCGGCATAATTGTATTTAATGCAGACTCGAAGCTCATTTGGTTTTCTATGGTGTCAATGTACTGTCTCAGAGTCATTCCCTCTAAGAATTCCATTACAAGATATGCAGTATTGTTTGCTTCGAAGAAATCATAGATTCTTACAATACTGTTGCATTCGGAAAACTGAGCCATAACGCGGGCTTCTTTCATAAATCTCTGCTTAAGCTTTATGAATGCTTCGCGTCTTTCATCATTTACCGGAATAACCTCCAATGAGGGAGGCATACGAGTTACCATACTGTTCTGGGTCGGTAAAAGCTCTTTGATGGCAACTACTGTTTCAAGGCGCATGTCATATGCTTTATAAACAACGCCGAAACCGCCGTTGTTGATAACACGGCCAATGATATATCTGTTATTTAATATAGTTCTCGGATAAAGATGGCATATTTGCTTTGGTTTGTCTGTCTGAATATAACCGCAATGCATGCAAACCTCTTCACCGCCTGTTGATTGAAAACAATTTATACAAATATCTTTAATGTCCATCCTGTTCTCCTAACTTATTCTTACAATTACTAAGGAAAGGTTGTCCATATTATTTCCTTTTCCTCTTTCAAATGCGAGATTAATCAGATAATCCGCACTTTCCCTCGCTGTTTTAAACTTTTTTAAGCTCTTTGCAATATCTTTGCTGTTTATCCAATCCCAAAAGCCGTCACTCATCATAACAAAACTATCGCGTTTAGAAAGCTTAACTTCTTTTTCCGATACTTCATAATCATTCGGACAATATGGAAGACATCTTAACAGCTTATTCCTGTCGGGATGCCGGCGAATTTCGCTTTGTTTTATTTCCCCCATATTCGCAAGCTGCTGGGGAACGCTGTGGTCGTTTGTTCTTAGAACAAACTTATTCTTTCTGAAATAGTAAATTCTTGAATCTCCGATATGGGCCCACTGCGCTTTGCCGTTATCAAAAACGAGCAAAGTGGCAGTGGTTTTCATATTTTTGAGATTTTGGTTTTCGAGTATTTTCTGATTAATACTCTTATCGGCGTTTTCAAAACAACTGGCAATTAAATCTGTATACTGATTTCTGTTTTTCGCTGTTTCAATAATTGCGTTAACTGCAGCAGAGGAAGCTATTTCGCCTCCGCCGTGACCGCCCAGCCCGTCGCACAGAGTGAAAACATAGAATTCACCGTCTGAATATGAGCCGACGCAATCCTGATTAACACTGCGTTCACCGCAATTAGAATATTCAATAAAATCAACAGTCATTTTAAAACCCCTGTAGTATCAATTATCTTCTGTCCTTCTTAACAGCAGTTAATGCTAAAGTTGTAATAACTGCACAGGCAACAGTGAATATAATAAGTATTGCCCATACCTTAAGCAGATTTTCTGCTGAAGCAATGTATGTGTCTTTAATAACAGTCATATGAGAGCCGAGTTTAATCTCAAGGTCGGGACTGTCAAGCAGGAATTTCATTCTTGCAGCATTAAGTCTTGAGCTTATTGCAAGGCCTGCCATACCCCACTTACTTATCATAATTGCCGCTGCAGTTTCCATAACATCGCCGACATCAAACAGAACGCCTGTAAATACAACCTGAACGATAAGAATAATCGGGATGAAAGTACTTGCAACCGAGCTGCTCTTAACTACTGAAGAAACAAGAAGAGCAAGCACATCTGCTGCAAATGAAAGCAGGAACATTGTGATAAAGTATTCCGTCCACATAGAGTTAAAAATTACTCCGGAGGAATACAAATCCTTATTATGCACCGCAATGCCAAATATTCCCAGAATCAGGAATGTCTGAACTGCGCATATCAATCCCTGAACAATCAGTTTAGATGAAACATATGCAGGAAGCCTGAGATTTGTCATATACTCACGCTTGAGAATACTTCTCTCTTTACATACTTCCTGAATTGAATTACAGATACCTACGAAGATAGCAACGCACATCAACATAAACAAGCCAATCTGAGTTTCAGAGAACATATAGAGCTGACCGTCTTTCTTGAAGCCGTTGATTTCGTCGTCCTCGTGATGATTATATGTAAGTCTTTCTGCATATTCGACCATCTTATCCTCATTTGCCGAATATACATTATATTCCTTATAATCCTTTTCACCTACAGCCTTGATATCACCGTTAGAGCTCTTGCTCATATAGAAGCAGTTTTCAAGATGTTCGGCGTCGTTAACGCGTCCGGTAATCAAACCGACATTATCCTTGCTCTTTTTAACATCTAAATCTGCAATTGTATAACATGCTTTAAGTGAAGCAGTGCTGAGATCACCGACAAGACCGCCGACATAATCTCCGCCTGACTTGACCTTAACATCTTTTGCATAACATGAATGCATAATTGAATCGTTATTTGACTTTTCAAAAGCACCGACTAATGCGCCTGCAATTCCGTCTTTGGCTTCAATTTTTGAGTCGCTTACATAACAATCATGAATCTTTGCATTCTTAGTGAATGCTGCGGCAATGGCACCCGCTCTTTTATGCTCGGAAGTAATCTTGGAATCTTCCAGTCCGAAATCTTTGATTTCGCCGCTGACATATCCGAATATACCTGCGTTTTCTTTCTTTTTAATTTTGAAATTCTTGATAATATGACCGTTTCCTTCAAATGTGCCTTTGAACGGATTGTCCTTTGTACCTATCGGAAGGAAATCTTTATTATAGTCCTTGAGGTCGATATTAACATTGAGATAGTAGTTGTATTCGCACCAGTCTTTATTTTTTCCGTTATAAGGTGACTGTTCCTTATCGGTAAGAATATATGCAAGAGTCTGAGCGTCACTGATAACAATGTAATCCTTGCCGTCAATACGCATTGTTGAATCGGGAAGTGCTAACAGCTTTCGTGAGTTTTTGTTGAAATATTCTTTCATATCAAAATCGTCAGGAAGCTTTTTGAATTCAACAAGACTCTTCTTAGCGGTTTTTACATCGTCAGTTACATCTTCAAATGTGTCAGGAATTGTAACATCATACTCGTTTTCAAGCTTGCCGTAGCTTTCATCGCCTGTATTCTTAACATCTGCGGTGAGTTTAAGCTTATATTCTTTACCTTTTGCAGGCTTTTTGTCAAGCTTGCAGTATACACTGTATATGCCCTTATCTTTTCCCTTGACTATATTAAAATCCTTGGTGTCAAAGAAAATTTCGTCTTCATCATCAACATCGGTTATGGAGATAAGTTCATTGTCGAGCTCTTTATAATCATTTTCCTCGAAAATGAAATATGCGCTGACCTTGTCGTTGATTTCATCTATACCGTAATCATTGACTGTGAACTCATCATCCTTTTCCTGAACAACATTCTGCCATGCAAGAATCGGGAAGCCTTCGTTGATTTCGTGGTCAACATGGGGTTTACTTGCATACATATCACCGGAGGCAACGATTGAAACTATTGTAATAGTTAAAACAGGAAGCAAAATTGCCAGAAGCAAGTTCTGTTTATCATTAAAGAATGTTTTAAGATATCTTGAAGTCAGAATACTTGTCTGCTTGAAGAAAGAAGGTTTATTTCCCATTTTTAGTTCGCCTCCTTATATTTATTGTATCTATCAACATAACCGTCGATATCCTTGCTGATTTTTTCATATGCGTCAGTGAGATTGTCAACCCCAAAGAATTTACCCGCCTCATCAGGTGAGCCGTAGAAGCAGAGCTTACCGCCGGGTGCAAGGAAAATTACCTTATCAAACAATCTGATATTCTGAAGAGTGTGAGTAATAACGATAACCGTTTTACCCTTCTTTGATGCAAGTCCCTGAAGCTGATGCATAAGGTTTGTTTCTGCTTCGGGGTCAAGTCCGCTCGTGGGCTCATCAAGGAAGAATAAAGTCGGGTCGGAAATAAGCTCAACGGCTATTGAAGCTCTTTTTCTCTGTCCGCCTGAAAGCTTTTTGATATAAGTATCTTTCTGCTGAGTCAAATCAACCATATCCAGAACTTCGGCAACACGCTGACTCAGTTCCTGTTTTGTAATATCGCTCGGGAGTCTGAGCCTTCCTGTGTAGGTCAGCATATCCTCGAGAGTCAAGTTATCGTGAACGATATCCTGCTGAGGAACATATCCGATTGACGACTTAACGGACTGATAGTTTTTATAAAGCTCTGCTCCGTTAATTAAAACTCTTCCTTCTGTTGCAGGTTCAAATCCGTTTATACAGTTCATAAATGTGGTTTTACCTGCACCTGAACCACCGAGAACAGCAACAAGCTCACCCGGGTTAATTGTAAGTGAAATATTGCGAAGAATGTATTTCTTACTTGAACCGTCAATTCCTGTTCCCTTCTTACAAGGAACCATTCTCGAAATATTTTCAATTACAACCTGAACACCGCCGTTTCTTGCATATTCATAGTTCTCGTAGCTTTCAACCTCAATTTTCTTGCTGTTAATATTAGCTGTGTATGAAACAACATCGTTCGATTTAGCAGCAACAGGAATACCGTAAACAAGATAATTGCCGAGTCTGACAATTTTAGTAGACGGAAGTCTGATAACATCACCGTTGTTAAGCGGTGTTTTATCTTTAATAATGGTTGAATTAACAAGTGTTCCGTTGGCACTGTTAAGGTCTTTTACATAGGGAACTCCGTTTTCGGTAGTGATTGAAATATGCTTTCTTGAAACATTGATATTGGGAATAACAATGTTGTTGTCGGCACCTCTTCCCACGGTAATACTCTGTGCGGCATTAAAAGGCACACTGCTCCACATACAGTTGTTTGACGCATTACTGTCAAACATAAGGTATACCTTATCCTTTTCGTTTGAACCGATAGATAATACATCACCGTCTTTAAGTGCAACTTTCTGCGAGGGAACGGAGCCAAAGCCTTTAAGCACTGTGTTATGGAATGCAGTTCCGTTTGTGCTGCCCAGGTCGGCATAATAGTAGTTTCCGCCCTCTCTCGTAATAATACCGTGCTGCATAGAAACTATCGGAGAGTCGATTCCAATGTCATTGGGACCGTCCAATCTTCCGATAAACATAGCATCTGAGTCAAGAGGAAAAACGCCGATTTTTCCGCTCTGAGTTAATGCAATTAAGTGACCATACAACAGGTTTATATAATTATCCATAAATCTCTCTCTTTCCTCATTTTTTATCCTAACTGAAATGTGTTTTGAGTGGTTGTGAGATAAATTGATTCGCCTCGATTAATCATTTTCGGCATACCGCTGTTAAGTCTCATGCCATCCGCGGTAAATGTTCCTTCGGAAGAATAATCCGTGACCAGATAGATTTTCTGCATTGCATCATATTTGATAACGCAGTGCATAGGACTTATGTATGATTCTTCGGCATCAATAACAATATTGACCATTGACGGATTGCTTCCGATTGAAACCTCTTCATTGTGTTCAATCGGGAAATCAAATCCCTGATACATTCCGCTGATTCCTCTGATAACCCCAGTCTGTGACTTGCGTCCTGCAGTAACTCCTGCACCGTCTACTCCGGGTCTGTCATCGTCATTAATATGCGGAAATGCCATCGGGCCGTAAGCCGTATCGGCGTTATCATCGGGAATCTGTTGCTGAAAATCGGATGAAAAACCGCCCTCGTCAAGTGAATTATTCATATTATTGCCTGCAAAATTTGCATTCTGTAGCAAATACATTCTTTGAGCACGGTCGGATGTATATCCGAGCGGAATTACGTTTCCGTAAACACCTGCAAATTCATTAACATCCGAAATAAAGTATGCCCATGCAACAAACGGACCGATGCCGATAAGCGCACCAACGTACAACCATAAAACATATGAATTACCGGAATGCTGCGGGTTTACTGCCGGACCGTATCTGTATGCATTATCCTGGAGTCTGTCCATAGCTTTTGCACACCAGAGAACAGGAACAATTCCAAATGTTACCAACCCGAGAAGAGCTGCGCCAAGGAAAAACATATTGTTTTTTCCGTCACCGTAGCATATCCGATTAACTTCATCACCCATTATACACATCATAACAAGCGGATATATTCCGAGGGTTATTATGCTGAGAAAAATCATAAGGGCAATAGAACGTTTTTTAATCATAATGTCTCCTTATAGTTTTTCTGTGACTACTCCTCGTCAGCTTCAATATCATTCCAGTTGAACTGATCGCTGCAGAAAGGAACGAAAAGAAGAACGCTGGAACCGATTTTAATATTATCGTAAACATTGAGTTCGGTGGTTGATAATACAACCTTGTCGTTAAGATAGAAAAGCTCTTTTGAATCGCCTGCCTGAATAAGGAAAATATTTCCCTTCGGCTCATAAATAATTATGGCATGCTTATCTCTTGAAACAGAATTGTCCTTTGCAAGAACAATATCCATGTTCTGAGCTCTGCCGACGAAGTTTCTTCCCATTACAATTCTGAAGTCCTCACCGATATGGGGTCCTTCAACACAAACGAGCCAACCTGCAACAGGCTGCTTTGCGCCCTTCTTTACGTTGAACATTCCAACTGTCTTCTGAACATCATCAACCTCGCTCTTTAATGTCTGATTCTTAACTTCGGAATCATTGGTCTGAGATGCTGTCTGATTAGCCATTGATGCAGCCTGGGTTACAGCGTTAGAATCATTGCTGAAGTTTGTTGCAGCAGAAGCGCTTGCAACTGTCGGCTGATAGGAATCATTCTGAGACTGTTCTGACTGACTTTTGTCACAGTGGGGACAAGAAGAATACTTGTCTGCGTCATAAAAGTGGCCTTGGTTACATCTTGTTAAATTCATAATATCTCTCCTTAAAAATATATATTATTTTTATTTTTTAACTAATATCTTATTGTGATAACCGTTGTGTTATCCTGATACTTTTTGTTCTTTGACATTGCACAGTCAACCAATGCTTGTGCCGCAACATTCATATCTGAATTGTTATCAACAACAATATGGTATATTTCGTTATCCGAAACACTTCTGTACAATCCGTCCGAACAAAGAACAATTATATCGTCCTTTTGCAGTGTCAGTGGCTTTTTGTTTATATCCATCATATGAAGCGAGCCGATTCCGATAAAGCTTGTAAGAGCTTCTTTGTTCTTGTCGTTATTCGCCTCTTCAATGGTCATCATACCTTTTTTGACAAGCTGTTCCAATTCTGCGTAATAGTTGTGTTCCTTATTTACTCTTATCATCTCTTTTTTTCTGATAACATAAATATGGCTGTCACCTACCGACGCCCAATAGAACTTGTTGCCGTCAATGAATACACTGACTATTGTTGAACCCGCACCCAAAAGATTTCCGTATTCATCTTTTAAAGAATAAACCGCATCGTCAATTTCAATCAATGTATCGTGATAAAATTCAGGCGGTTGCTTGTTCCCGCGATTGTAAAATGCATCAATCATTTTTTCAACACTTAGTGAACTTGCCTGCTCACCGCCGTTCATTCCGCCCATTCCGTCGCAAAGAACTGCCATCCACGGCTTTTCGTTGAAATCCTTGATATTAATATCGGTTACGTTATATGCATCCTGCTGTGATTCGCGTTTTCCGATTACCGAGCACGCTCCAACCTTTTGAGAGCATTCTTCGCTGAACTTTGCAACAGATTTTGCATGCATAACCTCTGTCTTAACAAATTCGCTATCGGACGAATCGCTGATGCTGTTATTTGCTTTGGGAGCAGAGGTTTGCAGTACCTTGCTGAATTCCGATTCGAACCCCGGATGATTCTTCTGAAAACGGTTTGCGTTTTCCTGTTTTAGTTTTTCCTGAAAAAGCCTTTTCTGTTCGTCGTCACGTTCAAAAGCATCCGCGAAAATATCGTTATCGAAGGTTTGAACCTTTCGGGGCGTAACATTCTGGCTTTCTTTTTTCTTTCTGTCAAATAATGCCATTATTATACCTACTTCAAATAAAGTTTAACTTTTACACCGTTCTGGCAAATAAAAAATGTTTCTCCGTCCTGCAGGAAGCTTTGTGCCTGCGAGAGCATTTTTCTGTTATTTGAATAAAATGTTCCGTTAACGGAATCATTATCAACAACAATAAATCGTTTATGAACTCTGTCGAATCCGACAAAAGCGTGATGCCTTCCAATTTCATCAAAGTCATTAATTGAAATATCGTTATCCTCGCTTCTTCCAATTGAGATAAACCCAAATTCGGGAATTATTGCAACTTTGCCCGTTGAATAGCCTGAAACAACCTCAGCATAAGGAATCTTAAGACCGCGGGTATGGTTATCATTATCACCATATCTGTTTTCATTTTCCTTTTCTTGATTGATTATGCCGATTGTCTTATTATCAATCGAGCTGTTCATCGGAACATAATTTGCAAGCGCATCCAGAAAACTTCCGACATCGGGGAAACGGCTGTGGATTTCAGGTTCAATGGATCTTGCGATAACATCTGAAATCTCTTTTGAAACACCGCAATCCAGCTCAAAAAGGGTTTTCATTGTATACCCTTCAAGACGCTTGACAGAATCAATTAGCGGCTGACCGGAAACGGCGGTGTAAAACGTTGCACCCAATGCATAGACATCCGTCCACGGCCCTTGATTTCCGCTTAATGAATACTGCTCAGGAGGAGCAAATCCCGGTTTAAGAAAGATTGACTCGTTCTTATAATAAGAATTATCAAAATAATTCTTTGATGCACCGAAATCAATAAGCTTTATCTCACCGTCTCTGTCTATCATAATATTTTCGGGACTTATATCCCTGTGGATTATTCCCTTTTTATGAACTTCAATCAAGGCAGAGCCGATTGTAAAGAGAATCAATGTTGCATCGTTAAGTGAAATCTTTCCCTCGTTGCTGTTCGTAAGAATCTTAACGCTGACACCGTCAATGTATTCCATAACAAAATACACTGTGTTGTTTTCGGAAAAATAGTTTTCTATGTCAACTACAAAGCTGTTGTCTTTCAAACTGTGCAGCGCTTCGATTTCACTTTGAAAATTCTCTTTACACTGATGAAACGCTAATGTGTTGCTGTCTTTTTCATAGATGCAGTCATCGGGAGCCCTGTATGAATAGTTTTCGGGCATACATTCTTTTATTGCAACATTCTTGCCTGTGGCAAGGTCTTTTGCAAGATATGTTACTCCGAAACCACCCTTGCCCAAAACTCTTCCGACAAGATATCTTGCATTTAGAATTGTTTCGGGAAACAAGGTCCCTTCAAATTTTTTAGCGTTATTCTGATCATAACCGCAATGAGGACACACAAATGTGTCAACCTGATTGAAGCAGTTAGGACAAATACTATATATCATTTCAAATTCCTTAAATGTATTAGTAAGCTATTCTGATTATTGAGTTTCCTGCACTGATAGTTGCTTCACTGTCAAGAAATGTTTTTGATTTAATCTGAACCCCGTTAACAAAGGTTCCGTTTGTTGTTTCCAGATCGCAGATAGCCAATCCGTTTTCAACCTCTTCAACAACAAAATGCTGTCTTGAAAGCACGGGGTCCTGAACAGTCAGGTCACACATATCGGACCTTCCGACTATCATACTATTGTACATATTATATGAAACATTGTGAACAGTTCCGTCGCCTGACTGAATATGAATTCTGAGTTTTTTTCCGCCCTGCGCCTGTTCAATATGAACCTGCTCTGATTCAATAACCTCTTCCTGCTGAACAAATATATCTTTTATCTTCGTAACATTCTTCTTTTTCTTGATGTTCATCAAGATAAGATAAAGTGCAACAAGAAATGCAATGGGAATAAGAGCAAAACCGACAATTATGAGAATCTTGTAAATAATATTGAATGCGTCAACATCTTTTTCAATAGATTTATTCTTAAGAGGGTTTTTATTGTCGGAAGCATCGGTGATGTTTCTGAACTCAAAGGTATATTTTCCCGAATAAACCTTGTCATTCATATTAAGTTTAACCGTACAATCCTTTGAGCTGTACTTTGCAGTTACAATTGCGAGATCATTTTTTCCTTTTTTTACAGTGAATGAAGAAATATTGTCAGCCTTTTCAACATTCTCGCTGAATTTTATTACAAACGAATTTGAATCTTTGTCAAAGGATATATCTTTAACCTCGGGGTTGTCCTCATCATTCTTTGCATCTGCAAGAATCTTATCCTCTGCAATGTATGATGATGAATTCTTTTTTGCTTTAACCTTTATATCGCAGGTTCCGAGTGATTTTCCGATATTTGATTCAGCTTTAACGATAGTTACATTGTTGATTGTTTTTTTAACACTTTTGAACTTTGAAGAAGCGTCCGATGACGAAAAGCTTGTGAGTGTTCCTCCAGAAGTTCTTGTTATGTATCCGAAGCCATCTGCATTTGATTTATCTGTTGAGGAAAGACACAGTCCGTAAACAGGCAGTCTGTTGGTTTCAAGTTCGTCAATAACCTCCTGCTGTGAGCTGTTGCCTTTTTCGAAATCGGCACCGTCAGAAACGACAATTGCATATTTTCTGTCGTAACCTTTTTTATCAACGGAATCATCAAGCGCCTTAATCAGAGCTTTATAGAATGTTGTGCCGTCGGAATTGCAGCGAATACTGTTAATCGCACTGTGTATCTTGCTCTTACTCTCATTTCCCTTGAGAACGGTTTTAACATTTGTACCGAATGTCATAAGAACAAGCTTGTCATCCTCGCCGAGAGAATCCGCATATGAAATCAGACTTGGCTTGATTGCGTTCAATGCCTGCTGAGACATTGAGGTTGAAGTGTCGATAAGATAATAAACGAGTTTCTTATCGGAAGAGGATGCTTTGTGCGCATCTTTAACCGTGAATGCTTCACCGTCAATCTTTACCGATTCAATATCTTTCTCATCAAATTTGCCTTCAAGCTCAAATTTAACATTCGGAAGAGAAGAATTAATCTGTCTGATATCTACTGATTTTGCTGCAAATGCGTTAATGCTGAACACATTAACAAACATGGAAAGTGCAAATACAAAAGTTAATATCTTAGTTATCCTGTTTTTCTTCATCATCCCAGTTACGCCCCTCTCTGCAATACTGAATAAAAACATATTTGCTGACGCCTGCAGTTATTGTGTTGCCTTCTTTAAGCTGAACGGCGTCAGAAAGAACTTCGTCATTATAGTAAGTTATTCCGTTTCCCTGCATTACATAAAATTCAATATTTACAGGGTCATAAATAATCGAAAAATGATTATCTCTGCTGACTCTATCATCATTAATATGAATATCATTTTTCATTGAACGTCCGACAAAATTTTTACCCATATGGATTTCGAATGAACGTCCCCTGTTTTCGCCTTCAATGCAAACGAGCCATCCTGCAATAGGATTGATATTTCTGTCACTGAAATATTTCGGAACAGTTTTCTGTACCTCGTCAACATTGTTTCTGACCATATTTCTTAGGCTCTGCGTTTTTATGTTATCCTCAACGGAAAAGTTGCTTCCCTTAGCAATGGTTTTGTTTTCGCCAATATCTAACGACGATGACGAGCCCGAAGCTGTTGAAGAGTCTTTCAGACAATGCGGACAAGTATCATATTTTCCATTGTCATAAAAATGATTATTCGGACATTTAATGATTGCCATTTTATATCTCCTTAGTCGCAATATAACTAATTATATACATTATATACACTAAAAAATTATATCATAATATAATTTATGTGTCAACGAAGTTGAGCAATAAACTGAGCAAAAAACATTACATTTGTTTAACATATTCGGCATTATATACAATATGCAATTACAAATTTGTAATATTTATGCAAAAGCTATGTTTTTAATATAAAAAACAGCTCAGAAAAGCTCTGAGCTGTATGCTGTGCTATTCGTTTCCGATCAATTCAATAAGCGTTTGATAAACAAACTCTACTGATGATTTGCGGACCTGATTTCTGCCGATTTCGCCAAATTGTTTTGTACACGTTTTTGTTTCTCCGTTTATGAAAAAACCGAAGCAAACCATTCCGACGGGCTTTTTTTCTGTACCGCCCGATGGTCCTGCTACACCCGTTATGCCGACACCAACATTGCTGTTTGCTTTTTTTGCAACACCGTTTGCCATTTCCTTTGCAACTTCTTCACTGACAACGCCGTGAGCGCTAATCGTTTCTTCATTAACGCCAAGGAGCTCGGTTTTTGCTTCGTTAGCATAGGTAACAAAGCTCATATCTAGCACCTTTGAAGCGTTTGCAACATTAACAAGAGTTGCCGAGCAAAGCCCGCCCGTGCAGCTTTCTGCAAATGCAATATGATAGTTCTTTTCAATCAGCAAGTCAACAAGCTGTTCTTCAAGTTCCATAAAATCAATCCTTGTTTTCTTCTTTATTATCCTTCTTTGTAACCGCTGCCGTCTGTATCATATGGTTTTTAACTGCTCTTACGCTGATTATCAAATCATCAGTTTCGCAGATAAATGTTTCGCCATCGTTGGGAACACGCTGAATAACCGAGCAGACATAGCCGTTGAATGTATCGTATAAATCCTCATCGGTTAAATCAACACCAACAGCTTCGGAAACCTCGCGGATATCCGCACTTCCCCTTATTCTCCAGCTTCCTTCCGTCAGGAGCTGAATATCCGAAAGCACCTTACCCTCTTCGATATCATACATATCGCCGACAAGTGCTTCCATTAAATCATGAAGGGTTATTATGCCCTCAAATCCGCCGTATTCATCAATAATCACAGCAAAGTATCTTCTCTTGATTTTCATCTGCTTGAAAAGAACATTTGCCTTCATACCTTCGGGGGCATAGAACGGCTCGTCAACAGCATTGAGAAGTATCTGAGATTTTGATTTTCTTGAAAGTCTGAAATAATCCTTAGTGTCGAGTATGCCGATAATATTTTCGTTATTATCTCTGAAAACGGGATAATATGTATGCCTTGTTTCAAAGATGATTTTATTCCATTCATCAATGCTGCCGTCCGCATCAAGCGAGTCAACATCAATTCTGTGGGTGCAGATTTGCTCAATAGTTGTATCATTGAACTCAAAAACATTCTGGATTATTTCGTTTTCATAATCATTTATCGTTCCCTGCTCCCTTCCCTGAGAGAGAAGCATTCTTATTTCCTCTTCAGTTACCTTTTCGTCGTTTTCATTAGGATTTATTCCGAATATTCTCAAAACAAGATTTGTTGAAACAGTAAGAATGAAAACAATCGGTCTGAAAACAATTGAAACACCGTAAAGCGTTTTTGCCATTCCGAGCGCCATACTCTCGGCTCTTTTCATTGCAATTCTCTTTGGAACAAGCTCACCGAAAACAAGATTGAAATATGCAAGAATGAGAGTTATTACAACAAGTGTTATTGTGCTTAGCGTTTTTTCACCAATATTAACGCCAGAATTAATAAGCCATTTAACTATCGGCTGAGAAAAGCTATCCGCCGCGAAAGCAGAACTCAAAAGCCCTGCAAGAGTAATTGCAACCTGAATTGTTGCAAGAAATCTTGAAGGCTGTTCAACAAGCTTTGAAAGAGTTATTGCTCTCTTGTTTCCCTCGCTTGTCAGCTGGCGCAGTTTTGCGTCATTCATTGAAATAACAGCAATTTCCGCGCTTGCAAACACAGCGTTGAGGAATATTAAAACAATTAAAAGAATTATTTTACCAATCATTTTATGTTCCGTTTTTTATATAAGTTTGGAGTGTGGAGTTTCTGACAACTAACCACTTGTCACTTGCCACTACTCTATTCCATTCTGAATTTTTGCGGCAGTCAGAGTATTTTTCATAAGCATTGAAATTGTCATAGGACCTACGCCTCCGGGAACGGGGGTGATGAATGAACACTTGTCCTTAACGTCCTCAAAATCAACATCACCGCAGAGCTTTCCGTTTTCATCCCTGTCCATACCGACATCAATAACAACAGCGCCCTCTTTTACCATATTGCTTTTAACAAATTTCGCCTTGCCGATTGCAACAACAAGAATATCCGCGCTTGCGGCTGCTTCTTCAAGATTCTTTGTTCTTGAATGAGTTATTTCAACGGTTGCGTTTTCATGAAGAAGAAGCATTGCCATAGGCTTGCCGACAATATTGCTTCTACCGATAACAACAGCCTTTTTACCGCTTATATCAATGCCCGTTGATTTTATAAGCTCAACGATTCCTGCAGGCGTGCAGGGAAGAAAGCTATAGTCGCCAATCATAATTTTGCCGACATTTTCAGGATGGAACGCGTCAACATCCTTTATCGGGTCGATAAGATTGATTACCTCTTTATCATCAAGATGCTCGGGCAGCGGAAGCTGACAGAGAATTCCGTTTATGCTTTTATCCTGATTAAGCTCTTTAACAAGATTGTTAAGCTCCTCCTGGGTTGTTTCCTTAGGAAGAGCATATTTTTTGCTGTAAAATCCGCATTCCTCGCAGGCTTTTTCCTTGTTGCGTACATAGACCTGTGATGCGGAGTCGTCGCCTACAATAATAACTGCAAGCCCGGGGGTTACGCCCTGCTTTTTGAGCTGTTCACATTCGTTTTTAACCTGCGCCTTAACGCTTGCCGAAACGGCTTTTCCGTCAATTATCTGCATTTTCTTTATCCTCACTTTTTACATCTTTTTTATCAACAACTATCTCGGACAGTTCATCGTCTTTTTCCTCAACAGGTGCTTCAATTATCGGGAGCATTCTGTACGGCAGAGTATTCTTCTTTACTCTTATCATAAAGAAGATAAAGAACGCCAGCGCAACAACAACAATTATCATTGAAAGCAGCTGAGAAACTCTTAAATTCGTGTTTACGATATAGAGCGAATCCGTTCTCATTCCCTCGACAATCATTCTTTCAGCACCGTAAAGAACACCGTAAAGCATAAAGATTTCACCCTTGAATTTTCTGTATTTGTTAACGATTATATGAAGAATCAGGAAGCTGAGAAGACACCATACGCTTTCATATAAAAAGGTCGGATGAACGGGTAAAGCGGGGTCAACATCCATTCCCTTTGCCGAAAGTGCTGACGCTGACGCTTCAAGGGTTTCCTTGATTTTCGGCGACCACATTCTGAAAAGCGCCGTTTCGGTATTTGTACCGAAGGCTTCCTGGTTGAAGAAATTGCCCCATCTTCCGATACCCTGACCGATAAGCAGTCCGAGAGCACCCAGATCAAGCAGATTGAGATAGTCAATTTTGCCGACCTTACAGCCTATTGCAGCACCTAAAAGCGCACCGATAATTCCGCCGTAGATTGCAATTCCGCCATTCCAGATGGCAGGAATTTCGCTTAAATGCTTGGCGTAGTATTCCCATTCAAAAGCAACATAATATACTCTTGCGCCAATGATTCCGAAAATTGTTCCCCAGAGAAGAACATCGGTCATTCCGTCAAGACTCATCTTCCACTTGTATGCGCCCCTGCCTCCGTACAAAACCGCAAGCGCAAATCCAAAGGCTATGATTATTCCGTACCAGTGAAACTGATGACCGAAAAGAGTAAATGCAACGGACGGAAGATTGAAATCAATTCCGAGCCCGTCAAAATATACATGGGTGAAATCAGACATAGTTATCTCCTTGTATTAATGCAAAATGCAAAATGCATAATGCAAAATTATTTTGACAAACTTAAATCAGTCAAAGATTATAAATTATTTTGAGCTGTTTTTGATATAGCCGTAATTATTCTTTCTAATTCTACAACATCAGAAAACAAAGAATCAAACTCTTTGTTAGAAATATAATCTGTATCTTTTAACAATCTAAGCCAATACTTTGTTTCCGATGTTTCTTTCAATGATATATGAATTTTTGCAATAAAATCCTTTTTGCTTTGAGCATGCTGTGCCTCGGAAATATTTGCTCCTATACTTGTTCCGGATTTAAGCACTTGTGTTGTAATCACTCTTGGTGATTTTTCAGCATCAAGTTTTTTGCACATTTTTACAATTCTAACAGCAAACCTATAGCTTTTTTCCACAACAATATTATCCATATTTTTTCAATATCCCATTAATAACTATTCATTTTGCATTTTGCATTATGCATTTTGCATTCTAAATCGGGTGTGGGTGCCCCACCCTCAATTTTGCATTTTGCATTATGCATTTTGCATTTTATTCTTGCTAATCACTACCGACAATGCTGAATACTGCTCATTCATCATATTTGAAAGGCGCCTTTCGATATCCGAAACGGTAATATCTCGATAAATATTGACCGCGTCGAAAATGCTCCATTTATTGAATTCGCACGCAATCAGAGTGTTTGCAATACTGTCGATGTCGTTGAACGACATTATTTCTTTTCCGTAGAGCGTTCTTCTTACACTTTCAAAAAGTTCGGGGTCTATGCCCTCTTTTTTGATTCTTGCAATCTCCGCTTTTATGGCTTTTGCAACCTCTTCGGGCTTTTCGCTTTCGCCCTCAAAGATAACCGATTCAAAGCCGTATCCCGTGAAATACTCCTTTGAAAAAGTTGAGTTAATCAAACCGTTTTCAAAAAGCTCCGTGTAAAGGGGCGAAGTCTTGCCTGCAATAACCTCAAGAAGAATGCTTGTTTCAATATATTCCCTGAAAGTCGGAAGAGGTTTTTCGCACGCTTCCTTATATCCGAAGCTGAAAACGGGAACAGAAAGTTCAAGATTATGTTCAATATAGCTTTGAACAATTTCCCTGGGCTCGTCCTCAAATGATTTTTCAATTGAAAGCTCCTCCGACGGTTTGAGATATTCATCGCAAACCTCAAGAACATCGCTTGTTTCAACATTTCCAACTACAACAAGCGCCATATTGTGAAGATTATAGAAAGTGTTATAACAGCTGTAAAGCAGCTTGTCCGTTATCTGAGCGATTGACTCAACAGTTCCTGCAATATCAATTTTTACAGGGTGGTTATGATAGAAGCATCTTAAAAGATTAAACATGCTCATCCAGCCTGCTTCATCAAGATACATTCTTATTTCCTGTGCAATAATCCCCTGCTCTTTTTCAACTGTCTGCGCGGTGAAATACGGGTTCTGAACAAAATCAAGAAGAATTTTCAGGCTCTCTTTGAAATTGTCACTGCACTGAAAAAGATAGCAGGTCTTATCAAAGGAGGTGTATGCATTCGCGCTTGCGCCCGTTTTTGCATATCTTTCAAACGCACCGAGTTCCTCGCTCTCAAAAAGCTTGTGTTCAAGAAAATGAGCAATTCCCTCGGGCACCTCAGTCCATTCCTCGCAGTCGGAACGCTTGAATCGGGTATCGATTGAGCCGTAGTTCGTTCCGAAAATCGCATAGGCGGAAGAATAGTTTTCCTTGGGCATTACAAAGATTTTGAGTCCCGAAGGGTGGTTAATTTCAAAATATCTCTCTTTGAGGATTTCGGATTTTATTTCTTTGATATCCATTATTCACCCTCCTTTTTTGAAACGAGCTTATATATTGAATCAAGGCTCAAAAGCGAAGCACATTCAACAATTTCGTCTCTTTTTACAGCCCGGTTTTCAGCAGCGGACTCAGAAGGTGAAATTGTTTTATTATCGCATATCTGGTTTACATACCAGCTCAAAAGTGAAACAGAATCATCTAAAACGCTGTTAATAGCGTCGCCGATAGCCATTTTGCCTGCGCTGAATTCTTCGTCAATATTGCCGTTTTTGATATCGTTTAACTGGTTGAGAATTTCATCAACCGCTTTATCCATATTCTCTTCTTCGCAGCCGCACTGAATTATTACGTTGCTTTTTCTTCTGTCGTATCTCGCTGAACAGTAGTAGCAAAGCGAAAGCTTTTCACGGACATTATTAAAGAGCTTTGAATAAGGTCCTCCGCCGAAAACATCGCTGAAAAGGCGCATTTTCGGATTGCCTTCAAATTCGCTTTGATTGTTAACTCTGAATCCAAGAACAAGCTTGCCCTGCTTAACATCCATTCTGTCGGTCACGGTTTTAACCTTATCTGCTTTTGCAACAAAAACACTGCTCACAGGCGGAATATAGTTTCTCTCAACCGAGCCGAAATATTTTTTTGCGGTTTCACAAATGCCGTTAATATCGGCATTGCCGACAACGGTTATCTGTATTTTTGAAGAATTAATAAGGTATTCAAGCGAGCTTTTCAGAACATTTGAATCAACCCTGTTAATGCTATTTATATCGCCATATTTATTGATTGAAAACGGCTCATTTTCAAACATAATGCTTTCAAGACGGCGAAGCGCAAAAACTCTTTTATCGTTTTCTTCACTTTCAATTCTTTCAATAAGAAGTCTTTTTTCGCGTTTAATATCCTCATTGAAAAAATCACCGTTTTCATCAAGCTTAACTTCAAAAACAAGCTTGCAGAGAAAATCGAATAACTCAGCGCTGATAACCTCTTCACCGATTGCAAATCTGTCGTCAAGACAAGATGCCTCAATTGTTATGCACTGGTTTTCCCCGAGCTTGGAAATAAAAGTATTAATGCTTGCGCCGTAGAGCATTGCAAGCTTTTTGTTGAATGCACCGAGGTCGGGACAGCTTTTTGTTGTTTGCGAAATAAGATATGCAAGAAGCGCATTAGCCGACGCTGTTTCTTCTTTTAAAGGAACAACAAAACTAAGCGCAATTTCATTTGTCTTGAACCTATCTGCGCCGACGCTGATGATATCAACGCCGTCATTAATGTTTATCTTTGAAAAATCCTTCATTTTATCACCAATAAATTAATACTAAGTTTTAACCAGCGAACTCATATACTAATACAGTTTTGAGTTCACTGGTTAACTATAACATATTATCAGCAAAATTTCCATATTTTATTATAACAAAATATACAAAAGCGCCAAAATCAGCATATTATCCGCTTTTTCTCTTGCAAGAATAAGAATGAGAGCAAGAATTATTCCTTTTGAAGAATCGTCACTGCTTGTTAAATCACCGAGGATATCAAACATTGAAAAGACCGAAGAATCCGCGCTTTTCTTTTCATTTTTATGCTCTTTTTTTGCTTCATTCTGTGGATTATCATTTTGAACGCTCTGTTCTGAATAGCTCTTTGCCCTCTCCTGCATTTCCTGAACCCGTCTTTTTGCTTCATTGATATCCGAGGCGGAAAAATGCGCCATTAAAACAGCTCCTTCAGATACGGAAGCACTTCAAAAAGCTTCATAATTCTTATTGCATTATCGGCTTTTCTTTGGGATTCAGGCGAAAGATGGGGCTTGAGCGCATTTATTAAATCGGTGTTTTTGGATGATTCGGAATTCATTTTATCAAATATCTTCTTGGCTCTCATCATCATCTGAAAATCAGATGAGTTCAATCCGAGATTTGCAGCCGCGCTTTGCTGAGTCTGAGGAGCAGGCAGCGAGGAGCTTTTGTTTTCCTCACCTAAAATTGAACTCGCAACACCTTTCAGCATTTCAATATCCTCACTTGAAAGCGAAGATACTATTTCATTTATGTTGTCCATTTATCTACTCCTCGGTGAATTTCTTAAACAGTGCCTTTGCCTCGGGTGTTGAAAGCATTTTTTCCATAGTGTCTTTGTCACTGAGAACTGCTTTAACTTTTTTTGCAGCATTACCCGAAAGATTTTTGTTTATGAAATCATCAACATTACCGCTTTGAGCAGCGCTTTTCAACTCATTAATATCAATATTGTTTTCTTTTTTCATTGAATATTTCATCTCCCTATAGTATAATTATTTATATGCTTTTTTCGGGAGAATTATGAATGAGATTAGTTGTTACCTCTGACGTTCACAAAAGAACATCCGCACTTTTCGACATTGTTGAAAGACATATTGATAATGCGGATTTATTTATCAATCTCGGCGACAGTGCAAACGAGATTGAAGAGCTTTTGATGGTTTATCCCAATCTTAAGATTGAATGCGTTGCGGGAAACTGTGATTTTTCAAGCACATATCCGCTGACAAAGCTGTTTGAATGCGCAGGAAAACGCGTTTTCATAACCCACGGTCATCCGTTTTATGTTAAACACGGATATGAAATGCTCAAGCAAGAGGCAAGAAGCGTTAAAGCCGACATCTGCCTTTTCGGTCATACGCATACTCCGATAACCGAAATTGAGGACGGGATATACTATATGAATCCCGGGGCGGTATGCAACTATTCCTACGGCATTATTGATATAGTTGATTCGGGAATAATGGCTTATACAACAAAAATATAAAAAAACTCCTGTAGTTCAATTTGAACCGCAGGAGTTGTTTTTTTATTTAATTTTTTTGTAGTTGTTGAATAATGCGTCGATTTTCTCGGTCATTGCCTTAGGAGGCTCTTTCATTCCGCGAAGCGCCCATCTCATAATGACTCCGCAAATTCCGTAGCCGAAAAACTCCGCCACAATCTCATCGCCGATCTCATCGGACTTAATACCGTTTTCATTATTAAGAGTTTTGAAAAGCTCATTGAATTGTTCCGAAGCAATTTTACTGATGTATCTTATTAAATCTTCACTGTTAGTCTGAAGCGCATTCTGATAAAACTGCTTATTGTTTGCCATAGTTTCAAAAAGATTCAAAAACTTTTCCTGAATATTATTGGAAGAAATATTTTCTTCAAACGGTTCAATAATTTCCTTACGAAAAATCCAGTCAAGAAGCTCATATCTATCCTGAAAATGATAGTAGAAAGTCTGGCGGTGAACATTACATTTTTCAGTTATATCAGAAACTGTAATCTTGTCAAACGTTGCATCCTTCATTAACTCTTTCAACGCTCCGGCAAGCTTTTTCTTGGTCTTAATTGCACAGGGTGAATCCTGTTGACACATTTATTTCATCTCCTCAAAGTTGATTGTGAAATATTTAACATTGTATTGATTATACCACTTTTTACAAATATTTCAATATAATATTCGAAAATTGTATAGTTTTTTTATGATTTTTTTATATTATCTTCAACTGTCAAATTTTTGAATCGATGAACTGAGAGTGATACAGCTTATAATAAAAGCCTTGTTTTTCAAGTAATTCGCAATGATTCCCCTGCTCGATTATGCGACCTTCATTCATAACAAGAATAACATCCGCCTCTTTTATTGTTGCAAGGCGGTGAGCAACAATAAATGTTGTTCTGCCCTGCATAAGCTTTGAAAATGCCTTTTGAATTCTTATTTCGGTTCTTGTATCAATGGAGGAGGTTGCCTCATCAAGAATAAGCATCGGCGGAGGTTTAAGCATAAGCCTTGCGATACAGAGAAGCTGTTTCTGTCCCTGTGAAAGAGAACCGCCGTCCTCGCCGATTTCAGTATCATAGCCCTTTTCAAGTCTTTTGATAAAGGAATGTGCATGCGCATTTTTTGCAGCAGCTATTATTTCTTCATCGGTTGCATCGGGCGCACCGACGGTTATGTTTTCCTTAATTGTTCCCGATTTCAGCCATGTATCCTGCAAAACCATTCCATAGCTTTTTCTGAGTGATTTTCGGGTTATATCCTCATAATAGCTGTCATCAAGCGCAATTCCTCCGCTGTTAACATCATAAAAACGCATTAAAAGATTAATAAGCGTTGTTTTTCCGCAGCCCGTCGGACCGACAATTGCAATTCTCTGACCCGGTTTAACGGACAGATTGAAATCTTCAATAAGCTTTTTGTTTTCGGTATATGAGAAACAAACATTCTCAATTTCAAGCTTGCCGTTCACTTCTTTAATCTCAATTGCACCGTCTTTATCGGGTGCAACGCTTTCCTCTTCAAGAAGCTCGAAAAGCCTTGCAGCACAGGCAAAAGAGTTTTGAAGCTCGGTTATAACTCCACTGATTTCATTAAACGGCTTTGTGTACTGGTTTGCATATGCAAGAAAGCTTGCAAGAACGCCGACGGTTATTGCTCCCTGCTGAGTTTTTACCGCAAGAAGCGCACCGAAGAATGCAACAGATGCATAAACAATGCTGTTTACAAATCTTGTTGCAGGATTGGTTATCGACGAATAGAAAATAGCCTTTAAGGAATACTGACCGAGTCTTTGGTTTATTTCATCAAAGCGCTTTGTGTTTTCCTCCTGCATTGAATAGGCGTCAACAATCTTCTGGTTGCCAATCATCTCATCAATAAATGCCGTCTGCTCACCCCTCGTTTTGCTCTGAAGGGTAAACATCTTATGCGTCTTTTTTGCAACAAATGCCGCTATTAAAAACGAAAGCGGTGTAACAATAACAACAACTATTGAAATCCAGATGTTGATTGAAATCATAAAAGCAAGGGTTATTATGATTGTAACAATACCCGTAAAGAATTGTGCGAATCCCATAAGCAGTCCGTCGGCAAACTGGTCAACATCCGAAATAACTCTTGAAACAATGTCCCCTGTTCTGTGGGAATCAATATATGAAATCGGAAGGCTTTCAATCTTTGAAAAAGCCCTTGCCCTCATATCGCGCACAACATTATAGGTAATCTTGTTGTTCAGCGCATTCATAACCCACTGCGAAAGCGCACATACGGCTATTATTATACATATTTCAAGCAAGATAGCCCCTATTGCCTTAAAGTCGACATTTCCCACGCCGACAATCTTGTCTATTGCACTGCCTATTAGAATGGGAATATAGAGTACGCCTGCAGTACTTACTAATGCAAGCAGAATTGAAAATACAAGATGGTATTTATATCTGCCGATATAGGAGGATATTCTTTTAATAACTTCTTTATTGCTCATTATTATCCTCCTTTTCAAACTGGGAATAGTATATTTCCCTGTAAACCTCGCAGGAGGACAAAAGCTCGTCATTATTGCCCATACCGACGCACTGACCGTCATCAAGCACAATAATTCTGTCAGCAGTGATAATTGATGAACAGCGCTGAGAGACGATGAACAGAGTCGGGTTATAATCAAGGCTCAAAATTGCCTCTCTCATAGCTTTTTCTGTTGCAAAATCGAGTGCAGAAGCACTGTCATCAAGAATAATAATCTCAGGGCGCTTAACAATTGCTCTGGCAACAGAAAGCCTTTGCTTCTGACCGCCCGAAAGGTTTAAACCGCCCTGCTCTATTTTGGTATCAAGTCCGTCTTTATCACAGATTGAATCATATATCTGAGCAATTTTCAGCGCATTGTTAATTTCATCGTCACTTGCGTCTTTTTTGCTCCAGAGCATATTATCCCGCACACTTCCGCTGAAAAGCACGGGCTTCTGCTCGGCAAAGCCGATTTTTTCTCTGAGCTCTTTTGTATCATACGACTTGACATCGCGCCCGTTTACATAAACAGTGCCCTTTGTCGAGTCATAGTAGTGAGCAACAAGATTAACAAGCGAAGATTTACCGCTTCCCGTTGAGCCGATAATTCCGATTGTTTCGCCTTTGTCTGCATAGAAACTGATATTTTTCAAGCTCTCGTCGCCTGCGCCCTTATAGGTCAGCGAAACATTTTCAAAGCAAACAGCATGGTTGTTTTTAATATCGCTGTTATTATTGCTCTCAAGCGTGTTTTCAATTTCAAGCACCGAAGCAATTCTTGAGCCCGAAGCAAAGCCCTTTGTTACGGTAACAATCAGATTTGCAAATTTGATAAGCTCAACTAAAATCTGGCTCATATAATTGTAAAGCGCAACAACACTTCCCTGCGAAAGATGGGCGGAGTTAACCCTGAGAGCTCCGTACTGAATCAGCGCAATTATACCAAGATTAATGATAACATATGTTGCAGGATTCATAATCGCCGAAATGCGTCCTGCAACTCTTTGAAAATGTGCGAGAAGCTCATTTTTTTCTTCAAACTTTTTGAGCTCATTTTCTTCATTTGTAAAGGCTCTTATAACCCTTGCACCCTTTAAATTTTCGCGGGTTAATAGGGTTACATTATCAAGGGTTTTCTGAATCTCCTTGTATTTCGGAACGGTTATTTTCATTATTGCAACAACAACCGCACTCAGAAGAATAACAACCCAAAGGAAAATAAGCCCTGCTTTAACATCGATAAACAGAGCCATTACTATTGCGCCTGCAACAATGAAGGGTGAACGCAAAAACAGTCTTAAAACCATATTTACGCCGTTTTGAGCCTGATTTACATCGGTTGTCAGGCGGTTAATCAGCGTTGACGTTCCTACCCTGTCAATTTCCGTGAATGAAAACGACTGGATTTTCTTAAAAAGCGAAAGCCTGAGCTCGGTTGCAAAGCCTGTTGCCGCCTTTGCAGCAAAAAACTGAGCGCTTATTGCCGCAATCATTCCGACAACTGCAAGAAGAACAAGTATGCCCGTTCCCCCATAAACAACGCTCATACTGCCTTTTCGGATACCGTTGTCGATTATTGACGCAACAACAAGCGGAACAATGAGCTCAAAGCTTGCTTCCAGCATTTTAAACAGCGGAGCAAGCACACATTGCCATTTGTAGTTTTTCAGGTAAATCAATAGTTTTTTCATAGGTTTTAGGTGTTAGGTGTAATTGTCCGAGCGAAGCGAGGTTCGTTTGTGAGCGCTAACAGTGGCAGATGAAGCGAACAAAAAGAACTGCCGAACGGTCAACCCTCGGGGTCCCCGGAAAGCCAAATAGGCTTTTGGGGGAGAGGAGAAGCAATTGCAGTGATTAATAATATATTGCTCAAATCAAATATAAAAGAGCATTATATTTCAATCACGGAGTTTGCTTCGACGAGCTCCAAGCCGATAACAAATTTTGGGAACCGTTGGTCGTATACCAACAACTCGGGGCTCGGAACTCGCAACTAATCAAATAACTCCGTACTGAAATATCTTTCTCCCGTGTCGGGAAGAACGGTTACAACCGTTTTGCCTTTGCCAAGGCGCTTTGCAAGGCGCAGCGCAGCTGCAACATTTGAACCGCTTGAAATTCCGCACATAATTCCCTCTTCACTTGCAAGACGGCGCGCGGTCTCGATTGCCTCTTTATCGGAAACAACGCAGATATTATCATAAATCTTTGTGTTGAGGTTTTCGGGAATCAGTCCGTCGCCAATGCCCATCTGAAGATGAGTTCCGACGGAGCCGCCGCTTAGAATTGCAGCGTTTGCAGGCTCAACAGCCCAGATTTTAATTGACGGATTCTGTCTTTTTAAAACCTCGCCGATACCGCTTATTGTTCCGCCCGTTCCTACACCAGAGCAAAAACCGTCTATATCACAGTTAACCTGCTCAAGGATTTCCGTTGCGGTGTAGTATATATGGGCTTTCGGATTATCGGGATTGTCGAACTGGGAAGGAATGAAAACATTCGGGTCTTCGTCCCTCATCTTCTCGGAAAGACTGATACACTCGGCAATACACTCGCCGATATCACCGGCATCGTGAACAAGCACAACCTCAGCACCGTAGTTTTTTATCAGCTTTCTTCTCTCTTCGGAAACCGAGTCGGGCATAATAATCTTAACCTTATATCCCATAACCGCACCCACAAGCGCAATTCCTATGCCCTGGTTTCCGCTTGTCGGCTCAACGATTATCGAATTTTCGTTTATTCTGCCTTTCTGAGCGGCGCTTTTAAGCATATTATAAGCAGTTCTTGTTTTAATTGAACCGCCGATATTAACCCCCTCATATTTAACAAAAATCTGAGCGGAGTCCTCGTCAACGAGTTTGTTTAATCTTATCATCGGAGTGTGACCGATTGCATCAAGAATAGTATTGCAAACCATAATAATATTTCCTTAAATTAATATTTTCTTTAATAAAATAACTTGAAAAGCGTTTTTTGTCAAGTGCTCCGAAACTAAATTACAATAATGTAAAATTAAGTATTGAAAAATAAATAATATATGCTATAATCTTAAAGAAGATGTGAGAGAAGAGGTGCTTTCTATGGAACAAAAACCGGTTACTGCAATTATTGTCGGCGCAGGTCACAGAGCATTTGTATACAGTGAGCTTGCAAAAACAAACCCTGAACTGCTGAAAATCATCGGCGTTGCAGACCCGAATCCTGTAAGACGCCAGAAGGCTATGGAGTATTTCGGCTTTGGCGAGGATATGTGCTTTGAAAGCGCTCAGGAGCTTGCGCGCCACGGTAAGCTTGCTGATACAGTTATCAACGGCACTATGGACGAGCTTCATCTTGAAACAACGCTTCCGCTTCTTGACGCAGGCTATGATATGCTTCTTGAAAAGCCCTTTGCAGTTAATGAGGACGAAATGTGGCAGATAGCAGAATGCGCTAAGAAAAACAATTCAAAGGTTATGATTTGCCACGTTCTTCGCTACACTCCTTTCTACTATTCAATTAAAGAAAGAGTTGCAAGCGGCGAAATCGGTGATATTATCAATATTCAGACAAGTGAGCATGTTTCATACCACCACCTTTCAACTTCATATATCAGAGGTAAGTGGGCTAATTCAGAGAAGTGCCACACAAGTATGCTTCTTGCAAAATGCTGCCATGACCTTGATATTATGATGTGGCTTATGAGTGAAACAAAGCCATCTCAGATAACATCTTTCGGAAGCAAGTATCAGTTTAAAGAGGAAAACGCTCCCGAAGGCGCAGGAACAATCTGCATGAAGGATTGCCCCCATGTTGACACCTGCGATTTCTCAACAAAAAGACTTTATATCGACCATCCTGACCGTTGGTCATTCTATGTTTGGGATGCGCTTGAGCATCTTCCGAACCCGACAATTGAAGACAAAATCGCCCTTATGAAGAGCGACAATCAGTATGCAAGATGCATTTACAAATGCGACAACGATGTTGTTGACCACCAGAGCGTACTTGTTAACTTCAAATCGGGCGCAACCGGAACACATAATATGGTCGGCGGTTCATCCGAGCCGAGAAGATACATCCACATTATCGGAACAAAGGGCGAAATTTACGGTAACTTCGAGGAATCCAAGTTCACCGTTCTCAAGATTAACCCCTCACCCGACGCTCATCATGAAGAATGCGATGTTGAAGAGGTTGATTTAAGAGTTTCCGGCGATATGGTCGGCGCATACGGCGGCCACGGCGGCGGCGACGAAAGACTTGCCGAGGACTTCGTTATGTTCATCAGAGGCGGAAAACCCAGCCTTGCATGCACATCAATCTTTGATTCAATCGCAGGTCATCTCTGCGTTTACAAAGCAGATAAATCAATGGAAAACGGCGGACAGCCTCAAAGCGTTGAGCTTTGAGAGTGGAGAATTGAGAATTGAGAATTGAGAATTGAGAATTGAGAATTTCGGTTTCTCGCTTCGCTCAGACAATTAATTAAAAACAAATCAAAAAGCAGGCTTGCCGAAATTTTGATTTGATAAGGAAAAACAATCGAAGCGATTATTAATATATTGCTTAAAACAAATAACAAAGAGCAATATATTTCAATCGCGGAGTTTGTTTTGACGCGCAGGAGTGGCGGAATGGCAGACGCGCTAGATTCAGGTTCTAGTGGCAGCAATGCTGTGTGGGTTCAAGTCCCATCTCCTGCACCAAAAATACAGAATAACGAGCTTCTGTTTTTGCCGTGCAATGCTTTGCTGGGCAAAAACAGGAAGAAGGTCCGGTGGACCTTCTGTCCGCGAGAAGAAAGTCCCATCTTCCGCACCACGGGGGCTGGTTTTTCAACCAGCCCTTATATTATGCCAAAATCCCTCAAAGTCGCTTAAACAGGCGCCTTGAGGGATTTCTGTTTTTTATTTGAGATAACTTGAGATCACTAAAGATTCGCCCCATTGCAGTGTAGTTGCAACATAGTTGCAGTACCAAACTACAGTGCAATAATACTTATGTTTTGCTTTTTTGCGTATTTATATGTGTTATATGCTCCGCCGTATTCTCTGCGGATATAGGTTATTATGTAATCGGAATTATCAACCATCCATCTGTTGCGAACGGTTATCATTGCTTTGTAGTGCGCCGCATCCGATTCGGCAGGGATAAGTATTTCATCATACATATCCGAATAATAATCCTTGTTATTATCAATTGTGCTGCTCATTTTCGGCACCACAAGAATCAGGCGAATATCTTTATAGTTTTGCTTAACGGCTCTGACAGCACTTGCACTTAACGCATCAAACCTTCCGTGATTGCCAACGTAGAAAGTCGTTACCCCCTTATTCTCAATCAAGTCGGTGACCGCCGCTACCAATTCACTTTTCAGCGTATCAGGCGCAGTGCTGTGCCCTGCAAAAGTGCAACTCTTATTACTCATTAATCATCTCGACAAATAAAAAAGGCGCAGCCGGAGCCACGCCAAAAAACGCTTAACTCACTGGCGACCAAACCAATTTAACAACCGCACTACGAATGCAAG
>CAJOEV010000013.1 GCA_905233545.1 uncultured Eubacterium sp.
CATGCAACTAAATTATATCACAAAAAAGACTGCATTCCTACCTTTCGGCGGGTTTGCAGTCGATTTTTTTATTCAGGCTGTTTTTTTACAGCCCCTTTTGTTATAGTTTGGGGTTTCGGAACTCCGGGATTGGAACGCGCAACTATTTCATTCTTGCTTCGAGGCGGTAAATCGGGAAGCCTTGTGAGGAGAATTTTTCCTCGTATTCGGTTACAATATTGCCCTCGAAATCGCTGCTATGCAAATCGAGCGAAATATTTGAAAGAATAAAGCCGTTATTTGAAAAGCTCTCGATTGAATATTCAAAGAAGTGCATATTGTCCGTCTTTTGAAAAATCGGAGCGCCGTCTTTGAGGAGCTTTTTATATATCTCCAGAAATCTTTCATTTGTCAGCCTGTGCGAAGCGTAGCGCTTTTTCGGGAACGGACACGAGAAATTGAGAAAAATGGTTTCAAAACTCTTCTCGGGAAGATAGGAGGGGAGATATTCGGCTAAGCAGTCGAGGAACATAATGTTTTTCAGTCCCTTATCCTTTGCCGTTTCACATCCGCAGACAATAACGTCGCGGACTCTTTCAACGCAGAGAATATTTTTATCGGGATTCTGCTCGGCAAAGGTGCAGGCAAACTGTCCCTTTCCGCCGCCGACTTCAAGATATACGGGATTATCGTTACCGAAAAGCGCCTTTAAATCAAGAAGGTGCTTTTCATTTTCTGCGTCGTTAAAATTGAGGCTTTCGTTTCTCAGCGTGATTAAATAATCGCTTACAGCCTCAAGCCTTGATTCAAGATTTTTCTTATGTCTCGGTCTCATATTTATCACCCAAAACATTATAGTATTTTTCAAGACGCACTGCAAGAGAAAAATAGCAGACACTTGTTTCTTATTGTATAATTATTTTATTTGGTATATCGCTTGGTGCGTAGGCAATCATTACAATGTCGACTTGTTTAGACTGATTGTTTACAATATATAGAATGTCGTAATTTTTCACATTAACAAAGCGTAGGTTTTTGCCTGCAAATCTTTCGCTGTCGTATTCACGGTAGCGTTCAGGCATTTCATTGAGCGATTTTATTATATCAATTATATCGTTGTAAAGATTTTCTGCCGACTGAGGAGCAAGAAGTACCTTTGCTATATAATCATAGATTTGATATAAATCGGCAATGGCGTTATCCGTTATATTAACCTTATAGCTCATATATTATGCGCCTTTCTGAATTTGCTGTCGAATTCATCAATAGACATAGTTTTGCCTTGCTCTGCCGCTTCTATGCCTTCACTTATTTTTGCATAAAGTTCTTCTCTTGACATCTTTGTTGTATCAAGCGGGTTAGTCGGCAGCTTCATCTCGAAAGGCAAGCCACCCTGAAAGATGATTTGCTTATAGAACATAGTGATTGCGCTTGAAGCAGGAATACCGAGAGAGGCAAGAATACTTTCTGCCTGCTCTTTAACATTAGGTTCGACGCGCGCAGTAACATTAGCAGTTTTAGACATAATGAAAACTCCCTTCAAGAATTGTTATTATTATTGTACCACAATGTAATGCAAATTGCAATACAATTATTGGCACAATCAAAAATGTGTGTTTAAAATGCCAAGTTTTGAGTTGTTGGCGTTTGCTGCCGGCGATTATCTTTCTATATAACCCCATCCTTTTATGTCTTTAGGATTTCTGTAAATGATATTGCAGTAAAAGAAAAAAATATCGTAAGGAATACTTATGAACAAAAATCTGAATAATACTAAAATCAAAACAAGTCTTGAAACCGTTTCTGAATTGCCTGATGAATATAGCAAAACAATTATCGCAGAATAAACAGGTTCAAAAATTCTTATGCCATAAAACATTTTCAGATAATGCGGAACCTTGCACTGTTCCATATTGTATATTCCAAAAATCTTTTGTGCGTTTGTGCGCTCTTTCAGATCTTTTTTTACTTTTGTTTTGCTTTTTTTATAGTAAAAAGCATATCTGCAATCCCTTCTTGCTCCCAAACCTTCTAGTAAAGAAAACACTACATCTAAGATTAAAACTAACTTTAAATCTTCTAATAAAAAGTTGAATAATTTAATCATTCTGTCAAGTCCTCCTTTTTAAAAAACGCAGCGGATTTCTCCGCTGCGCCATTTTTATTGATTATTGTTTACTTCGGTATATTCAACCTCGGTGTAGCCGTCGGGCTCATCGGGAATGATTATTGCACAGATGATGTAGGGAAGAATTCCAACTCCTCCGAAAACAACTGCCATTGCCCATACAAGTCTGACTATTGTCGGGTCAATGTCAAAGTATTTTGCAATTCCCGAGCAAACTCCCGAAAGCATTTTGTTTGAAGTGTCTTTATAAAGCTTTTTGACTGCCATATTAAAACCTCTTATTTTGTTGCCTGAATTACTCCCTCTGCAAGACCTGCAATGCCCTGAATTTCCGAGGGGATAATGATTTTTGTTGCCTGTCCGTCTGCTGCCTTTGCGAATGCTTCAAGTGCCTTGAGCTTAAGAACGCCTTCGTTTGCATCTGCCTCGTTTAAGAGTTTGATTGCATCTGCGGTTGCTCTCTGAACAGCTTCAATTGCCTGAGCCTCACCCTCAGCCTCGCGGATTTTTGCTTCTTTAACAGCTTCTGCGCGAAGGATTGCCGACTGCTTTTCTGCCTCAGCTTCAAGAATTTTTGATTCCTTGTGACCTTCTGCAACAAGGATTCTTGATTGCTTTTCACCCTCTGCGCGAAGGATTGCTTCTCTTCTCTCACGCTCTGCCTTCATTTGCTTTTCCATTGCGTCCTGAATCTCGCGCGGGGGAATGATGTTTTTAAGTTCAACTCTGTTTACCTTAATGCCCCAGGGATCGGTTGCTTCATCAAGAATTACTCTGATTTTAGCATTGATTGTGTCCCTTGATGTGAGTGTTGAGTCAAGCTCAAGCTCGCCGATGATGTTACGAAGGGTTGTTGCCGAAAGATTCTCGATTGCCGAAATCGGGCTTTCAACTCCGTAGCAGTAGAGTTTCGGGTCGGTAATCTGGAAGAATACAACCGTGTCTATCTGCATTGTTACATTATCCTTTGTGATAACGGGCTGGGGTTTGAAGTCAACAACCTGCTCCTTTAAAGAAACGGTTTTTGCCATTCTGTCAACAAAGGGGATTTTTACATGAAGTCCCGTTGGCCAGGTTGAGTGATATGTTCCGAGTCTTTCAATAACAACTGCTTTTGACTGGGGAACAACTCTGATGTTTGCAAAAATGAGTCCTGCAATAGCAAGCAGAATTAAGATTACTAAGATTACAAATGGTGACATAACTTTTCTCCTTTATTTGTTATAAATTTACGGCTTCAGCTGCCGATTTTTACTATTAGTTTTACTCCGTCGATTCTTTCAACGGTCACAACGGTGTTCTCGGGAATGATACTGCCGTCTGAAGAACGCGCTGTCCAGACTTTACCGTCTGTTTTAACTTTAACTTGACCTTTTGCCTCAAGGTTGTTTATTTCTTCGCATACAACAGCCTCTTCACCGATACATCGGTCTGCGTTTGTTTTTTCAAAATTCCTGTTGATTTTCTTTTTGACAATAGGTCGGGTTGCAACAAGCGCAATAACTGTTACGGCAATGAATATAATCACCTGAACTGCAAACGATGCCGAACATAACGATGCAACAAGTGCTGCAATAGCTCCGAGCACAAACCAAATTGAAACCAATTGCGTTGTCATACCTTCAAGAATTCCGAAAACGACTATCGCAACTGCCCAAACGATATACTCTTTCATTCTCCTCACCTCCATATACCGTTTTAACACAGGATGAAAACTTTTATATCATTATTATATGCATATTTAATGTTGTTTCCTTTTCCATATGTTGAGCCAATTATACCATATTTTTGCAAAAAAATCAATATGTTGTGCAATCGGCAAAATGAGATTTACACATTGTTAATAAATATATACAAGTCCTTGTATACCCGATTTTTATGTGTTATTCCTGTTGTATACAAAAGCGAACCTGCTCATATTTGTATGAACAGGTTCGCTTTATTTATAACATATTAATAGTATTTATTATTCGTTTTCTTCACCGTCTTCGCCTTCTTCGGGTTCTTCATCGATTAATATCGGTTTGAAATCTTCGATGAGCTTTGCGGGTTTCGACATATCATTTTCATAATAGGTCATAATTGTTTCAAAATACTGAGTTCCCTGGAACTGCTTTTCATATGCGGTTTCAAATCCCAGTTCGCCCATAATTGCATTTGATTTTTTTGAGAAGGTCTCGTAAACAATCATAAAGTTCTGTTCTTTGGACAGTTTTATTGCTTCTTTTGCAAGCTCCTCAACAATATCGGCATTTTTCAGCGTTGCATAAACCGTCATAATCTTTGTGTTAATGTATGCGGGCGCAACAATTTCCGCAAGATAGAAAATATTGCCTTGATGATATTGAATATTTGCATAGGGATTTTTATATTTTTTTATCTTTTTTGCACCCATACCTTTGTCTTTGGTGTGAAACTCATTGATATCAACAAGAGTGACAATAATATCGCGGTTTTCATTTGTTAAGATTAATTCGTTTTTGTTCCATTTTCCAAGGAAGTAACAAAAATAATCCTCAATGAATTTTTGCCTGTTTTTTCCGTTTTTGCAATAAAACATAAACGCAGGATGAGTAACAAGCTTAGGAGCAACCTGAGCGCTTATTTCTTTTATTTCCTTTTTTGAAAGATTTTTAAGAAGCATATCAATATCCTCTTTTTTTGAGTTCGTTTATTAATGAGGAAAACATAATCAGCGAGAGAATAATGCAGAAATAATCAGCAGCGGGCTGAGCCCAGATTATGCCTTCAAGACCTATTAATTTATCCATAATGACCAGCATCGGAAGGAAAACAAGTCCCTGACGGCTGACGGCGAGAATAAGCGACCTTCCGCCTTTTCCCATTCCCTGGAATGCGAAGTTAATTATAAACATAACGCCGACAAACGGTCCTGCGCTCATAAGTGCAGTAAGCATTTTAACGCCGTATTCAATAACCTCTTTGTTATCAATAAAGCTTGCAACAACCTGTTCTCTGAAGAAAATATAGAAAACGGTCATAACCGAACCGATAATGATGTTGCACAGCATTGAAAAACGAATGCTTTTTTTCATTCTGTCGATGTTCTTTGCTCCGTAGCAATAGCCTACAAGGGGCTGAATACCCTGGGCAAGACCAATCTGAAGCATAACAACAAGCATATTTGCTTTCATTGCAACGCCCATTGCTGCAACGGCGGTATCGCCGTACTGTGAAAGGAACATATTGACAATAATGTTTGAAAGGCTCATGAGAAGATTGTTCAGGGAAGCGGGAAGTCCGACGCTTATAACGCCCTTTGCAATTCCGTTTTTTGCCGAAAAGCGCTTCGGAGTAATTGAAAGAATTGATTTTCCTTTCAGAAAATATGCAAGGAAGAATAAAACCGAAACAACATTTCCCAGAACCGTTGCAATTGCAGCGCCTGCAACGCCCATATCCAAGCCAAACGGAAGGTTGAAGAAAAAAAGCTTTTCGCCTTTTCCGAGAATAAAAATCGGGTCAAGAACAATGTTTGTAAGCTGACCGATAACCATTCCGATCATTGATTCTTTAGCTGCGCCTTCGCCCCTGATAAGATTTGCAACCGTTATCGCAGCAACAATAATCGGTGCGCCGAGCGCAACCCAGAAAAGATAGCTTTCGCCGAAGCCTACGCTTGCATCGGAAGCTCCGATTAAATAAAGAAGCGGAGTTTTGAAAATCATGAAGATTGCGCCGAGAATAATTCCGCACAGAATTGATGTGTAAATACAAAACGAGGATATGGATTTGATTATATCCTTTTTGCCTTCTCCGAGAGAACGGCTGATAAATGCACATCCGCCGACTCCGAAAAGATTTCCGATTGCAATAAACAGAAAGAACAGCGGCATTGAAAGCGAAACCGCCGAAACCTGGTTTGCGTCGCCTGTCTGACCGACGAAAAATGTGTCGGCAAGATTATATATTATGTTTATAAGCATTCCGAGCATACTCGGAAGTGCAAGGGCTGCGACTGCTTTGGGTATGCTGTAGTCGCTGAAAACCTTGGTGTTATCTTTTTTTGCCATACTAAAAGATTAAGCCGTAAAGACTTACAAAGTCCTCCATAGTTAATTCTTCAGCTCTTATGTTAGGATTGAGTGAGAGCTGAGAAAGACAGTTTATAATTTCGCTTTTTTGAATTCCGAGCGTTGCCGAAACGGAATTAACAAGCGTTTTTCTTCGCTGTGCAAAAGCAGCGCGAATGAGTGAAAAAAACTTTTTTTCATCACTGACAGGGTATTTTTGATTGCCGTTTACGCTGATTTTTATAACCGCGCTGTCGACTTTCGGTGAGGGCATAAAGCTTTCTCTTTTAACTTCAAAAAGAATTTCAGCCTCTCCGTAGTATTTAACCGCTGCCGTGACTGCGCCCGCCTTTCTTGTTCCCATATCTGCACAAAGGCGTTCTGCAGCCTCCTTTTGAACCATAACAACAATCTCGCTTATGGGAAGTCTTTCTTCAAGAAGCTTCATAATCAGCGGTGAGGTTATGTAGTAGGGGAGATTGGCGCAGAATTTTATTTCTTCATATCCCGAAAGATGCTCAAGGATAAGTTTATTTAAATCAAGCTTGAGCGCATCGCCCTCAATGAGTTCAAAATTATCATAGTCGCAGAGTGTTTCAGCAAGAATCGGATAAAGCCTTTTATCAAGCTCAATTGCCGCAACCTTTCCTGCGGTTTTGCAAAGCTCTTTTGTCAGAACACCGATTCCGGGGCCTACTTCAATAACAGCAGTGCTTTCGTCTGCACCGAGATATTCAGCCATTGCAGGACAGATTTCGTCATCAATCAGAAAATTCTGCCCAAGTGCTTTTGAAAAATTGAATCCGTGCTTTTTCAGCAGAGCTTCAACTGTTCGGTAATCGCAAAGATTATAGTTTGTTTCATTTCCCATATCGAAAAATCATTCTATCATATTTATACATTTATATCAATAATTATTTATTAAATCTGTAGCCCCTGCCCCAAACAGTGTTAACGCCCTTGAAGTTTCTGTCAGCGGCAAAGAGCTTGTCGCGGACTCTGTTAACATGAACGGTGACCGTTGAGGTTTCACCCATTGAATCATACTGCCAGATTTTTTCAAAGAGCTCGTCCTTGCTGAAAATCTTGTCCGGGTCCTCTGCAAGGCAGGTTAAAAGGTCGAATTCCTTGTTTGTTAAAACAATTTCCTGTGAATTAACATAAACTCTTCTTGCATTTTTATCAATTTTGAGTGAATCTATTTCAATAATACTGCATTCGGGCTTGCTGCCGCCGACAAGTCTTTCATATCTTTTTATGTGTGCAATAACCCTTGCGGCAAGCTCTGAGGGACTGAAGGGCTTAACTATATAATCGTCAGCACCGAGTCCGAGACCTTTAATCTTATCAATATCGTCTCTTTTTGCGGAGACGAATATTATCGGAATATTGCTTACCTCGCGCACCTTTTTGCATATTTCGAGTCCGCTGACCTGCGGAAGCATAATATCCAGAAGAATGAGGTTGAATTCCTCGTCCAGTGCAAGCGAAAGCCCCTCGCTTCCGCTCTGTGTTGCGGTAACGGAGAAACCGTTTGCTTCAAGATAGTCCTTTTCAAGCTGGAGAATGCTGTCGTCATCTTCAATAATTAAAACCTTTTTGTTCATTAGATATATTGCCTTTCGGATTATTAATCGGTTATTTTATTCAAAGCGATATGAATCGTTGTTCCTTCGCCCTCTTTTGAGCTTGCCCATATTCTTCCTTCGTGGAGCTCAACAATCTGCTTGCAGATATAAAGACCGAGTCCCGAGCCCTCGCTTACCTGGCTTCGTGCAGGGTCGGCACGGTAGAAGCTGTCGAAAATTTTGGGAAGATTTTCGGAGCTTATTCCTATTCCGTTATCCTCGATTGCAAAAATAACGGTCTTTTTATATTCTCTTGCGCTGAATTTTATAACGCACTGAACATCTTTTTTGCTGTAGCGCACTGCGTTTGAAACAATGTTTCGAACAACTCGCTGGAACTGGTCGGAGTCGAGCATAACATATGCTTCGTCGCTGCATTTATTGTCATAAGTGTTAATGATACCCTTTTTTTCAAGATAAAGCCCGATGCTGTTTTCACAGTCGGCAAGGAAATCATTTACTCTGATTTTCTGAAAATCAAGACTGATTTTTCCTGTTTCAAGCTTTGATACTGTCAGCAGTTCATCAAGAAGCTTTTCCATTGAAAGTGTGGATTCGTATATTCTGTTGAGATAGCGTTCCTGTTTTTCAGGGGTGTCCGCAATTCCGTCAATAAGACCTTCAACATAGCCTTTAACCGAGGTCATCGGAGTTCTCATATCGTGGGCAACTCCTGCAATTATCTCTCTTTTTGATTCCTCAGCCTCGTTTTTCCAGTGCATTGATTCGCGCAGACGGTCGGTCATCTTGTTAAATGAATCAACCGTTTCACCGATTTCGTTCGTGCTATCGTAATCAATAACATAATCGAGATTGCCCTGGGCTATTTCATGCGCGCCCTCTTCAAGCTTCCTGATAGGTTTGATAATAGTTGAAGCGGTGAAGAACGAAAGAACAAGAGCGGTTACAAAGAATACTAAAAGAATAATCGCAAGCACAATGGCTGTTCTTCCGTAAATAATTTTGTTAAAGCCTTCAATGCTTGTTTCATTGATAACATCGTTAAGCGTATAGTCGGGGTCGGCAATAAGAATCAGGTATTCTTCATTATCCGATGCGGCGTGGGTCAATAAAACCATTCCCTTGGCTGTAACGCAGTAGGTATTCTTTTTTGTGTTAACAGGGATTATTTTGTTTGCAGCCTGAAAAACGGTTTTTTTATCCGAGTTTGTGTAAAAATCACCCGACGAGTTGCTTATGTATATAAGGGAACCGGTTTTCTCTGCAGGTTTTGCAATGGTGTCAATTTCATTCAGCTTTCTTGAATCTGAATGGTCGGAAATCAGCTCATCCGCAAGTCCGTTGAGTAATTGATTCCACTGAAAAACATTTACAACCGAATAGGTGCTTGAATCAAGAGTTTTAAGATTAAAATATGTTGAAAAAGCACTGTAAAAAAACGTGCCGAACAATATTATGGTTGTCATCGGAATGAGCACTCCGAATACAGTTGCAAGTGTAATTCTTGTTGAAATCTTCAGATTCCTTAAGCTTTTCTTTTTCGTTTTCATAATGCTATTTTATACTATTTTATTTTATTTTACAAGAACTAAGTAAAATTTGTAACTATACAAAATAAGTAATATCTGTTATAATACATAGAGTTAATAAAAAAGGAGGCGAAGAAATGAAAAATAAAAAAACGGCAGCATTGATTATTGCCGTCGTTTTAATGATTTGCTCCTTTGCCTCAGGTTTATTCAGTGCTAATGCTAAAACCCAGAAGCTGATTCTTGACACCGAGATTATAAACACAACCGACGGTTATGAGGATAAGCTCTGGTATTACTATACTCCCGAACAAACGGGAATGTATACCCTTCTTTCGTTTAATAGGGTTCGCTTCGGCGAGGCGTATCTTTTTGAAAAAAACGGCAAGGAATATACCCAGCTTGCGTATTCAAATACAAGTCCGAATTGGGAATACTATTCTCAGCCGAACAGCGAACAGTTTTGCCTGTCCTATCAGCTTGAAGCAGGGAAAACCTACTATTACGCAGTGGGCTGGGACAGCACAAGGCCAAGCGGTGAAATAACGGTTAAGCTGCTTTATGAGGGCAGTGAAGAGGATGTTATTGATTATATCGATGCTTCAAGCACGGGAGAGCTTACATGGTATACCGACGGAAGCTGGGAAACCGATGCAGCAGGAGAGGCGTATTTCAGATATAACTATTCAAAAATCCTGCAGAATATGACGGTTAATGTTCATTATAAAAACGGCAGTGTTTCAACTGTTTCGGCAGGAGGAGATAATGTTGACGGATATACAGTAAAATACTCCTCAAACCAGTTCGAAAACCATTGGTATCCCAAAGAAGATGAAAGATATACAAGTAACACGCTGACTGTAAGCATACTCAATAAAAAAGCGCAGTATGAGGTAAATATTAATCAGGACGCGCTGTTTAAGGTTTACGGCTCAGTTTGCGATTATGCCTCTGGCGAAGCAGTTTCGGGAGCTTCTGTTATAATCAATAATTCAGAAGTCGCAAAAACCGATGAAGACGGCAATTTCACATTTGTTTATTCACCGGGTTATTATTCAGCAAAAATCAGCGGTGGCAATATAATAACAAGAAGCTTTTCAATAACTGTTGATGTCAATTCCGAGAAAAACGACCACAGAAAAGCGCCGATAGGCGTTGTTACAAGTGATTTCGTTACCGACGGAATAATAAATGCAAAGGACTTCGGATATATCTTAAAGAACTTCAGCGGTGATAAAAAAGAAGCGGAAATATCAAAGATTTCCGAGATTATAAACTTCAAGGCTGGGAAGTATCCTGATTTGGATTTATAAGAAAAACCCCTGTGACCTAGCGGTCACAGGGGCGATTTTTTATTTTATAGTTGCAATAACATAATATTCTGAAGTCGGTTTATTGTTTTTGTATTTTACAGTAATGATCTTGTTTCTGTAAAAGCCCATATCGGTAGCGCATACCCTACTGAAGGGAAGACTTTTGATTAGTCTGAACGGTTTGTAGTTATCTGTGTATTTGTAATAATACACAGTGTCATCATCATTATACCACACAGCGGCATAAAGCCTTTTATTTGCTACAATAAAATGAAAATTTCCGCTGACTTTTGTATCTCCGATACAGGTGACCTTTTTGGTTTTGACATCAGCTTTGTAAAAGGATACCCACTCTGCGTAACCAACTGTCGAATAGTAGTAATAGTAGATTGATGAGCCTTCCATTCCGATTATCTCAGGATTTTTTATTGCTTTATTAAACTTTATTCTGTAGATTTTCTTGTTTTTGGGATTGTATCGTTTAAAGCATTTTGAGTCCAGATCATAATAATAAATATTTTTTCCCCATGAGTAAAAATGATCGGCAAAATGCTTTGTTATTCTTCTGATATGCTTACCGTTAAGGTCGCACTCGTATAAACCCGAATAACCTATATCTCCGTATGGGTCTTCTGCCAAAAAGAAGATTTTATCATATGCAACGATTAAATAGATTATATTGATGTTCTTTGAAATAATCTTCTTTTTGACTTTACCGTTTACCGAGCATTTTTTTAGACAACCGTCTTCTCCGAGATAATAAACATAGTTTTTGTATATGGTATGGCAGCCGCCTGCGCAGACGCCTTTTCTGACCGATTTTGCTTTTCCGTTAACGCTCTTTTTTATATACAGCTTTTCGGAATGGTTGTTGATAAAATATGCGTTTTTTCCGTAAAATCCGCCTGCAATATTATTGTGCGTATTATACTGTTCTCTTTGCAGATAATAATTTGAGCTGTCGGCATATGCACTGAAACTGAATGAAAAAGAGCATATAAGCACAGCGAGGGCAAGACAAATACTGATGAATTTTCTCATAAAACATCACTCCTTAATAATTATACTAACACAGTGCATATCTGAAATCAAGAAAAAGCAGATACTGGAAGTTTTCCGGTAATCTGCTTTTGTGCTATTAAGTATTAAAGATAATTCATCGGGTTAACTCTTGTTCCGTTAACACGAACTTCAAAGTGACAGTGCGGTCCTGTTGAGTTTCCTGTTGAACCGCTCTTTGCGATAATCTGTCCCTTGCTGACGTGCTGTCCTACGCTGACAAGCAGCTGTGAGTTGTGGGCATAAAGAGTTGAAAGTCCGTTTCCGTGGTCAATGATGATGTGGTGACCGTAGCTGTACCAAAGCGGTCTTACAACGATAACCGTTCCCGAAGCTGCGGCATGAACGCTTGTTCCTGTCGGGCAGGGGAAGTCAACACCGCCGTGATAACGTCCGCTTGAATAGTTCGGATAACCCGCTGAAATTCCACGGTAGCTTGTCGGGTAGCCGAGTGCACCGCTGTGTGCGCCCGAGCCTGTTGAACCGCTTATTGAGCCGGTTTTTGAAGCTTTTGCATATGCAGCCTGAATCTCTGCCTCAACCTTTGCAAGCGCATCCTTATCATCCTCGATAGATTCCATATATTCAGCGCTCTGTGAGGAAAGCTTCTTCATTAATGCATTACATTCAGCAACCTCTTTGTCAAGCTCTCTTTTTGAAGCTTCGATGGTTGCAATCTGGTTTGTAAGCTTTTCTTTGTCCTCTTCAAGCTTTTTCTTATCTTTGTTGAGCTTGTTGATTTTTGTTTCAAGAGCAGCTTTGTCCTTTTCAATTTGCTCCATCTGAGTCATGAGCGAATCGAGAGTTGAGCTGTCCTGCTCCGAAACGGATTTAATCATCTGTGAGCGGGTGAGCATTGAGCTCATATCGCTGCAGGTGAGAAGCACCTCAAGATTGCTTGCGTGTCCCGAAACATACATTGCTCTGAGACGCTGACAGTATTCTGCAAAGGTTTTGTCAAACTCTGCCTGTTTTTTGTCAATTTCCTTTTGAGTTTTTTCAATTTCGTCCTCGGTTTTTACAATCGAAGCCTCAATTGAGCTTATCTCTGACTTAAGTGCGCTTACATCTTCCTCAAGAACATCAATCTGGTCCTGCTTTAACTGGATTTTCTTGTCAAGAGCAGCTATGTATTCCTGGGTTTCCTTCTTTTCGGAAGCAAGCTTTTCAACCTTTTTTTCAGCCTCATCTATCTGCTTCTGAATTTTTTCTTTCTTTGTTTCAAGAGAAGAGGCTGATTCTTTAGCTAAAGCGCTCGTGCCTGCGAACGAACTGAAAGCAAAGCATACACACAAAATCAAAGATAATACTTTTGCTATTTTTCCTTTAGATTGCACTTATCTCACTGCCTTCCTTGTTCAAATATCTTCTCATTGTTATAAGTGAACCGCCAACACCGCTGATAATTCCGATTGCAAGGAATATTCCAAGCATAGTCAGTGCGTAATCGGTGAATGCAAGCGGGCTTATGCCGATTGATGCAAACAGCTCTCTGAACTGATTTGTTGCAAGCGCATATATTCCCCAAACAACTCCGAGCGAAACGGCTCCCGAAATAATTCCGAGAACAATTCCCTCAACAACGAAGGGAAGCCGTACAAATGAGTTGGTTGCGCCGACGGATTTCATAATGCTGATTTCAAGACGGCGTGAATATACTGTAAGTTTGATTGTGTTTGCGATAATAAAGAGTGAAATTGCGAAGAGAACGGCGATAATAATCAAAGCGATGATTGTTATTCCGTGGCTGATTGTGTCGAGCTTCTTTGCAAGTTCGGTGTTTTCGCGGACTGTGTCGATATTATCAAGCGCCTTAATCTCTTTAACCGTGGTCTTAAATTTAGAAAGGTCTTTTACAGTAACCTTATATGCGTCGGGAAGGGGAATATCGGTGCTGACTTCGGTAAAGAACTGAGCCTGCGCCTCTTCCATTGTGTCAAGCTGTTCTGCCCATGCGTCTTCTTTGGCAATGAACTCAGCTTTTTCAATGTTGCCCATTGCCGAAATCTTCTTGCCCATTTCATCAATCTGAGCGTCGGTTGCGTTATCATTAATATATACCATTATAACGTTTTCGTCTTCAATTCTCTCAACAATGGAATTGATGTTGAGGAAAACCATTGCTGCCGAGCCGATAAGAACAAGACAGCTGAGCAAAACGCATATTGATGCAACGGACATCATACGGTTTGTCCATGTGTTTCTGAAGCCCTCTTTAATGAGGTATCTAAAGCTTGAACCTGTCATCAATTCTCACCTCCGTTTTCTTCATCAGGATTTGCACTGTCACCGAGATTGTCGAATACTTCGGCAACATCCTCCTGTTTTACTTCTTCTTCGAAGTAGAACATATCGGTAACCTCTTCCTGTTTCTCAGTTTTAAACTGAGCAAAGGTGGGGTCGGGAGTATCCGAAACAACTTCACCGTTTTGAATAACGATAACTCTTCTCTGGAAAGAGCGAACAAGCTCGTGCTCATGAGTTACCATAACAACGGTTGTTCCGCTGTTGTTGATTTTTGTTAAAAGGTCAACGATTTCATGGCTCATTTCGGGGTCAACATTTCCTGTGGGCTCATCGGCAATGATGAGTTCGGGATTGTTTACAAGAGCTCTTGCAAGCGAAACTCTCTGCTGCTCACCGCCCGAAAGCTCGTTCGGCATTGAACGCGCCTTTTTCGAGAGACCGACAAGCTGAAGGATATAGGGAACTCTTTTTCTTATATCCTTTTCCTTTGCGCCGATAACGCGCATTGCGAATGCAACATTATCATAAACGGTCATTTTCGGAATGATTCTGAAATCCTGGAAAACTATTCCCATTGTTCTTCTGTAGTAGGGAATCTTTCTCTTTTTAAGGGTTGCGGAGGAATATCCGTTAACAACAACCTCGCCCTCGCTTGGTTTCTCCTCCTGCATAATGAGCTTTAAAAATGTGCTTTTTCCCGCACCGGAAGCACCGACGACGAAAACAAATTCACCGTCTTCAATTTTAATATTGACTTTATCCAGCGCCTTAGTGCCGTTACTGTCATATATTTTTGTGACATCCTTAAATTCAATCACGGTTTGTTCTCCTTATAGCAATTATTTGTATAGTGAATAAAGGGACAAGTCCCCATACATCTTTATATAATATAACTTTATTTTTGAATATGCAAGACCTTTTTGTTATTTTTTTGTAAATTTTGTAACAAATATGTAAATTGAAAGGTTTTGGGTGTCATGATTTGCTTCAAATATAACAAAAAGCCTTCTCAGACCGAGAAGGCTTAATCTTTCGATTGACGCTATCTTAACTGAGGAATAACAGCGCTTGAAATTCCGAAGAAAACAAGCAGTGAAACCGCGTCAACTATTGTTGTAATAAAGGGTGAGCTCATAACCGCAGGGTCGAAACCGATTTTCTTTGCAAGCATCGGAAGAGAGCATCCGATGAATTTTGCAAAAACTATTTCAACAACAAGGGTCATACAGATTGCAAGGTCGATAATCAGCGTTATTTCATCATTCTGGAACGCCAATCTGTCGACAAACCAGATTTTAAGGAAGTTAACTGCTGCAAGCGTCAGTCCGCAGATGAAACCTACTCGTATTTCCTTCCATACAACACGGAAATAGTCCTTGAAATTAACTTCGCCGAGGCTCATTGCACGAATGACCGTAACGCTTGCCTGACCGCCCGAGTTACCGCCCGTGTCCATAAGCATCGGAATGAAGGCTGTAAGAATTGTCAGCGCCGCGAGCTTATCCTCGAAAGCGGTGATAATCGAGCCTGTGAATGTTGCCGAAACCATAAGGAGCAAAAGCCATGGAAAACGGCTTCGCCATGTTTCGAAAACCGAGGTTTTAAGATAGGTTTTCTCCGTCGGGAGCATAGCGTTCATCTTCTGGATATCCTCGGTGTTTTCCTCCTGCATAACGTCCATAGCGTCGTCGATTGTGATAATTCCGACAAGACGTTCCTCCATATCAACAACGGGGAGAGCAAGGAAGTTATATTTGCTGAGCTGCTGAGCTGCAAGTTCCTGGTCATCCAGGGTGTTGACATAGATTGTATTTGTCTCCATGAAATCTTCAATCAAATCATCGGAATCATGGAGCAAAAGCTCTTTAACAGTTGTTACGCCGATAAGATGGCGCTGAGCGTCGGTAACATAACAGGTGTAGATTGTTTCCTTGTCAACGCCCGTTCGTCTGATTCGCTTGAACGCGTCCTCAACCGTCATATCCTTTTTTAGGTCAACGAACTCGGGCGTCATAAGTGAGCCCGCCGAGTCATCGGGATATTTCAGAAGGGCATTGATGGATTTTCTTGTTTCAGCATCGGTGTTTCTTAAAATACGCTTAACCAGAGTTGCAGGCATTTCTTCGATGATATCAACCGTATCGTCGAGGTAGAGCTCATCGAGCACTTCACGAAGCTCGGTATCGGTAATACCATGAATAAGAGCTTCCTGGGTATCGGGGTCAAGTTCAACGAAGGTGTCCGCAGCTTCCTCTTTAGGAAGAAGTCTGAAAAGCAGAAGTCTCTGGTTTTCGGGAAATTCTTCAAGCATAACAGCGATATCCGCGGGGTTGAGTTCTCCGAGTATGGTTTTTATCTGAGGAAATTCCCGTTTTTCATAGTGTTCCTTTATTGTTTCAACGATTTCTTCGAGCATTTCTTCCATTTCCACGAATATCACCTCTCTTTTTACAATTAGGAATTAGGAATGCGGAATGAGGAATTATCGGTTCGCTCCGCTCCGATTCTATTTATTCTTCAATTTCAAAGAATGAGGTTTCGTCCTCATCTTCAAGCTTGACTGTTAAGCGTTTTGCAATTTTTATAAATAACAATATAAGTAGTATTCCCGCGCACGCGCACGCAATTCCAATCATAAATGCAGGCTTCTGCCAGAATAATTCACCCTTGACGAGTGATTCAAAATCGGGGGAAGCCATTTCTTTCTGAACTTCGTCACTGGTCTTTTCAAGTCTTGTAACCTCAAAGGTGTAAACCCTTGTTGAGCCGTTGGAAGCGGTAACGGTTACAGAGATTTCGGGCTCCTGGTCAACGCCGAGTGTAATTGCTTTCGGGATGTCGCAGAATGCGCTTGTGTCCTGTGTTGCAGCAGAAAGATTAATCTCGGTTAAATCCGACGGGATATAGAGCTTATATGTTGTCTGATTATCATTTATCTTTGGATAAACCTCACCGAGTCTGCATTCAACACTTTTGAGCAGATTGTTTGAATTCGGCTCATATGAAGCGGGATTTGAATACCTGAATTTATACAGAGACGAGCCGTTTTCATATTCAATGGTAACAATGATTCCCGTCTGGTGCTTTGCTTCATCAAGCTCATATGTAACAATTATATTAGCTTTTGACGATAGCTTATAGCTTTTTAAGGTCGGCGTTACTGCAGGGTCGTAAAGAGTAATTGTGTACTCAAAAACATCCTTTGAAAACGCTCCGTTAATAACGGCGTTGTTGAATTCAATTTCAGTGAGCTCGGGTGAGTCCTGCTCGGCGGCAAACACACTGAGAGGAAGCGCCATACAAAGCGCAAAAATTATTAAACTGACAATTTTTTTCATAGGCTATCCAATAATAATATAGTTAGTGACATTGTTTTTGTTGAGCTGGGTTATCAGCTCTTTTGTTTCAAGTTCACTGATAATGCAGTAAACCTTGTTTTTATCGGTTTTTTCAAACTTATTAATTTCTTCTTTAATCGCGGAATTTGTTATTTTTCCGTTGTTTTGGTCAATTCCCGTAATTTTTACATCTGTTTCTTCAAGAAGCTTGATATTGTTTCCGATATCCTTATAAAGCTTCTTTGAAATGGCTTCAAAGCCGTCGTTATAATTTTTGGAAATTGTTTCGGGCAAATCACAGTCATTCAGTACGAAAACCGTTACGCCCATTGAAACAAGCTCTTTTATGATATCCCTGAGATAACCGTATGCAGCATCGCTGTTAGGATTGAGATAGGTATTTTCATCCTCATCCTTATAGAGCTTGTTATCGCTGCCTTTTATTGATGCTTCGGGAATGTATTTCGGTGCAACATTGTCCTTGTAGCAGGATATTCTTGCAATCGGAAGAAGGTCGTTTTTAAGGAGCTCCTTGATTGATGCTGAGGGTTTTGACGCGGGCGCGCTCACCGCATTGAATGTATCAACCGAGGCGAGCGAGGAATCGTATCCGACGGTGCCGTCGCTTCTCTTTGCATCAAAGGTTATGCTTGTAAAACCGAGAGTTGCGGTGTCGTTGATAACCGAAGAGAGCATAACCGAGGAATCAAGGCTTATGCTGTCCGTTTTGAAAGAACGAAAATCAAGCTGCATATCCTTAAGATTCGAAAGCTCATCCGAGGAATTAACCTTTTGGTTATATGCGTTCTCCTTGATTGCCATATAGGTGTCCATACCCGTGTAGCCAACGCCGATAAGCACAACGCAGAGAACGGCAATAATTAAGTTTTTCAGACGCTTCTGGCGTTTTGCCCTGTCTTTGACTGTCTTTGTGCGCTTTGAATCGAACTTGTTTTGGGAATCCCCGTTTTCAATGTATTTATCGGCAAATTCAATCTTTTTGCCCTTGGGTTCCTCAGTCCACTTCTGATTGCGCTTTTTATTGTTATAGAATCTTTTTCTTTTATTCATATTTCAGCATTATTCCTTAATAATGTTATCATATCGTTTGGAATTTCGCTTTTGAAAACAGATGAGCCTGCAACAAAAACATTTGCACCTGCCTTTGCTGCAATCTTAACGGTTTCTTCGTTGATTCCGCCGTCAACCTCAATGTCGATTTCCTTGTTTGTTTCCCTGATTTTTTCGATTTTCGGCATAACTTCTTCCATAAAGCTCTGACCGCCGAAGCCGGGCTCAACGGTCATAACAAGCACCATTGAAAGCTTGTCAAGGAAGGGAAGAACAACATCAATTTCTGTTTTCGGCTTAACTGCAAGGGCAGCCTTTTTGCCCAGGAAGTGAATTTTTTCAATGGTTTTTTCAATATCGCTGTTGCTTTCGGTGTGAAAGCAGATTATGTCGGCTCCTGCAGCGGCAAAATCCTCTACATAATCAATGGGATTGCTAATCATAAGATGAACATCAAAGGGAATGTTGCAAACCCTTTTAAGTGCCTTAACAACGGGCGCGCCTATAGTTATGTTGGGCACGAAATGCCCGTCCATAACATCAATATGAATCAAATCGGAATTGCTGATTCTATTAAGCTCTTTTTCAAGATTTGCATAGTCGCTTGCAAGAATTGAAGGCGATATTTTTAATTCCATATTCTGCTCCATCCAAAATTATTGTCATAATATTATACTATTTTATATTTATTAAATCAAGAAGAAAATGTTATTTGCTGATGAGTTGGCAGTACTGTAGTAAAGAGGGTGCGTCTATTCGTTCGCCATGGGGACGCACCTCCGAGCGCGCAACAAATAATAACGGTTCGGTGGAGGAACGTCCCCGTGTGCTGTGGAGGGAGCGCCCTGAAAATCACAAGTTTATAAATAATGCTTGACAAATTAAAATTAATATATATAATAGCTATTGTACGAATATAAACAAAACGAAGTGGAGCAGACGCTCCGCTTCTTTTTATACTAACGAGGTCTTAGGTGTCGGGGGTCAGGTTGTAGCTTTGCAATATAATCGGAGCGAAGCGACCCAAAACTCCACCCTCCAAATTTAAAAAGGCGGTGATTATATGGCTAAGCCGAATACTGTTAAGAAAATTGAAGAAATAATCAAGCCCTATGCCGACGAGCTCGGTCTTGAAATCTGGGATGTCCGCTATCTTAAAGAGGGAAGCGAATGGTATCTCAGAATTTTCATCGACAAAGAGGGCGGAATTTCGATTGATGACTGCGTTGATTTGACCCACGCAATCTCAAAGCCCCTTGATGAGGCTGACCCGATTAATCAGAGCTATATGCTTGAGGTTGCCTCTCCCGGCGTTGAAAGAGAGCTGACAAGAAAAGAGCATTTTGAGAAATATATCGGCTCGCCCGTTATGCTCAGAACAATCAGAGCAATTGACGGTGTGCGCGATTTCAAAGGTGAGCTCAAAGCTTTTGAAAACAATCAGATAACAGTCGTTTTGCCCGACGAAAAGGAACTTACCCTTGAGAAAAAGGAAACGGTTTACGTTAAGCTCGACGACTTTGATATAAATGACTTTGTTTGATAATTAATTAACATATATTTGAAAAGGAATGGTGATTTGGAAAAATGAGTAAAGAGTTTTTTGAAGCAGTAAAAATGCTTGAGGCAGAAAAAGGTATTCCGGCTGATTACCTCTATGAAAAAATTGCCGGAGCAATCGTAGTTGCCGCAAAGCGAAACTACAACGGCAAGGATATTGTTCACTGCGATATCGACCCCGAAAAGCAGAAAATTAAGGTTTATCTCAGAAAAAACGTTGTTGAGGAGATTGAAGACCCCGACACCGATTTGACACTTGAGCAGGCTCAGCTTATCAGAAAGTCTGCAAAGGTCGGAAAAACAATCGATATTCCGCTTAAAACAAAGGATTTCGGAAGAATCGTTGTTCAGACAGCAAAGCATGTTATCCGTTCGGCAATAAAGGACGCCGAAAGAGGACAGATGCTCCAGGAATTCCAGAGCAAAAACCAGGAGCTTCTTTCAGCAAAGGTTGTTCGTGTTGACCCGACAACGGGCAATGTAACCCTTGAAATCGGCAGGAACGAGGCTGTTCTTCCAAAGGCTGAGCAGGTTCCGGGCGAGGACCTTCGCGAAGGTGATATGACAAAGATTTTTGTTGTGGGAATCAAAGAGGGCGAAAAGAGACCGAGAATAATGATTTCAAGAACTCATCCCGGTCTTGTACGCAGACTTTTTGAAAGCGAAGTTCCCGAGATTTTCGACGGAACAATCGAAATCAAATCCGTATCCCGTGAGGCAGGCTCAAGAACAAAGATTGCCGTTTTCTCAAAGGATGAGGATGTTGACCCCGTAGGAGCTTGTATCGGACCGAGAGGTCAGAGAGTTTCAAACATTGTTGACGCACTCGGCGGAGAAAAAATTGATATCGTTAAGTACAACGAAGACCCGGTTGTTTTTGTTTCGGAGGCACTCGCTCCGTCGGATGTTATCGGAGTTGAGATTCTTGACGAGGGTTCAAAATCATGCAGAGCAACCGTTCCCGATGACCAGCTTTCACTTGCAATCGGAAACAAAGGTCAGAACGTTCGCCTTGCAGCAAAGCTTACAGGCTGGAAAATTGATATCAAGCCCGAATCGGGATTCTATGAGGGATAATTATGAAAACGAAAAAAATCCCGATGAGAATGTGCACCGGCTGCGGCGAGATGTTTGATAAAAGAACGCTTGTACGCGTTGTTAAATCAAAGGACGGCGAAATAAGCCTTGATTTAACAGGCAAAAAGGCGGGCAGGGGCGCATATGTCTGCAAAAACATAGAATGTCTTAAAAAAGCGAGAAAGAAAAAAGCTTTTGAAAGAGCGTTTGATGTTCAGATAGACAGCAGCGTCTATGATAAAATGGAAGAAGAAATTAATAATGACTGATAAAAAATATTTGTCGATGCTCGGGCTTGCAAGAAGAGCGGGCAGACTTTCAATGGGTCACGATATGGCGCTTAAAGCCGTTAAGGAGAAAAAAGCAAAGCTTGTTGTTTTAGCAAGCGATGTTTCCGAAAGACTTATTGAAGAGTTTAAAAGAGCATGCGAATGTGACGGAATTAATATACTGATTATTGATGAAACAATCAATGAAATTCACTGCGCTTTGGGATACAAAGCGGGAGTCATAACCGTAAACGACGAAAATTTTTCCAAAAGAATAGAAGAACTGATTAATCAGGAGGTAGTTGCTCATGGTGATTAAGGTTAAGGTTTCCGATGTTGCAAAAGGCTTCGGAAAGCAAAACAAAGAAATTATTGAAATACTCTCTGGCTACTGCGAAGGACCTGCTAAAAAAGCGGGAACAGTGCTTGAAGAGGATGAGCTTAATATATTGTTTGACAAAATAACTCAGGATAACTCCGTAAAGGATTTCAACAGCTATTTTGCAAGCAAAAAGCCGAAAACAGATGATAAAAAGAATGAAGAAAAGCCGAAGAAGGAAACAAAGCCGAAGGATGATTCAAAAGCTAAGAAGCATCAGAGCCAGGCTGCAATTCTTCAGATGGCTGAGCAGGCTGCAAAGCGTGCAGAAGAAAAGGCAAAGAAAAAGGCTAACCAGACTCCCCAGGCAAGAACAAAGGGCGAGGCTCGCCGTATAGACACAAGAGCGAACACGGTTGACCTTGAAAAATACAACCAGAAATATGAGGATATTGCTCCTGCAAGCAATTATAACGATAACCAGAAAAAGCAGAAGCTTTCTCAGAAATCAAAGCAGTACAGAAAGAAGAGACCCATTTCCAAGAAGAGAGAAACCGAGGCTCAGCGTCTTGCGCGTATTGCCGAGCAGAGAAAGAAGCAGCAGATTAAGATTACCGTTCCCGATGAAATTACCGTCGGCGAGCTTGCTTCGCTTCTCCGTATGACCGCAAACGAGGTTATCAAAGAGCTTATGAAGCTCGGAATGATGGTAACCGTTAACGAGGTTATTGACTATGATACAGCTGAAATCGTTGCAACCGAGCTTGGCGCAAAGGTTGAAAAGGAAGTTGTAATTTCGATTGAAGAGCAGATTATCGAAGAAGAGATTGAAAACGACGATAACGCAATCGAGCGTCCGCCCGTTGTATGCGTTATGGGTCATGTTGACCACGGTAAGACCTCAATCCTCGACGCTATCAGAAATACTGATGTAACCTCTACCGAAGCAGGAGGAATCACTCAGGCAATCGGTGCATATCAGGTTACTCTTCCCGACAATTCAAAAATCACATTCCTTGATACTCCAGGTCACGCAGCATTCACTTCAATGCGTGCAAGAGGAGCTATGGCAACTGATATAGCAGTTCTTGTTGTTGCTGCGGACGACGGTATTATGCCCCAGACAATCGAGGCAATCAACCATGCCCGTGCAGCAGGAGTTGAAATCATTGTTGCAATCAACAAGATGGATAAAGAGGGCGCAAATCCCGACAGAGTAATGCAACAATTAACCGAGCACGAGCTTGTTCCCGAAGAATGGGGCGGTGATGTTATCTGTGTTCCCGTTTCTGCAAAGACCAAGATGGGTATTGATAAGCTTCTTGAAACAATCAATCTTGTTGCTGAAATGGGCGAACTAAAAGCAAATCCCGAAAGAACTGCAAAGGGTGTTGTTATCGAGGCTAAGCTCGATAAGGGAAGAGGTCCCATTGCAACACTTCTTGTTCAGAACGGAACTCTTAAAGCAGGCGATGTTATTGTTGCAGGAACTGCAGTTGGTAAGGTCCGTGCAATGACCGACTACAAGGGCAAAAAGATTAATTCCGCAGGACCGTCTGTTCCCGTTGAGATTATGGGACTTGACGCAGCTCCGATGAGCGGTGACCTCTTTAACGCCGTATCGGATGAAAAGCTTGCGCGCCGTCTTGTTGAACAGCGTAAGGAAGAGGCTAAGGAAGAAGAGTTCAAGGCATTCCAGAAGGTTACTCTCGATACCTTGTTTGACACTCTTCAGGATGGCGAGATGAAAGAGCTCAACATCATTGTTAAAGCGGATGTTCAGGGCTCGGTTGAAGCAGTTAAGCAGTCGCTTCTCAAGATTGAAAACGATGAAGTCCGCGTTAAGATTATTCACGGTGCAGTCGGAACAATCAATGAAAACGATGTTATGCTTGCAAATGCTTCAAATGCTATTATTGTCGGCTTTGCAGTTGACGTTGACCCCGTTGCTAAGGACAGCGCAGAGCGCGACGGAATTGAAATCAAGACATATAACATTATTTACGATGCAATTGAAGATATCGAAAACGCAATGAGAGGAATGAGAGCTCCGAAGTACCGCGATGTTGACACCGGTACTGCAGAAGTTCGCGAGGTTTACAAGATTTCCTCCGCAGGAACAATTGCGGGCTCGATTGTTACCTCGGGTAACATCAAGAGAGATTCAAAGGTTCGCGTTATCCGCGACGGCAAGCAGGTTGCAGATGTTGAGCTTGCAAATCTCAAGAGATTCAAGGACGATGTTAAAGAGGTTTCATCGGGTTATGAATGCGGTATTTCCCTTAAGGATTTCGACGATATCCGTCAGGGCGATATCTTTGAAGCATATATTGTTGAAGAATACCGCGATTAACAATTAGAAATGAGGAATGAGGAATGAGGAATTTCGGGACCTGCGGTCGGATGATTATATAATCGGGTGCGGGTGACCCGCCATAAATTCCTAATTCCTAACTCCTAATTCCTCATTATTTGAGGTAAATTATGGCAGGACACAGAATAGACAGAATAACGGAGGATATCAAGAGGGAATTGATTCATATTCTCCGCGAGGTTAAAGACCCGAGGGTCAGCGATATGGTCAGCGTTGTTAAGGTTGATGTAAGCAACGATCTGAGCTATGCAAAGATTTATATAAGCGATATCGGCGGAATGGATAAGGCAAAGGAATCCGTTAAAGGCTTAAAAGCAGCGGGAGGCTTCATCAGAAAAAGGCTCTCTGAGTCTTTGCATCTCAGAAAAACCCCCGAGCTTAAGTTCATTGCGGATGATTCTATCGAAAAAGGCTTTGACCTTTTCAATAAACTGAATTCACTTGATATCCCTGAGGAAAGAAAAGATGAGAATTAATGTTAAAGAATGCGCGCAGATTTTAAAGGAGCAGGATAATATCCTGATACTCACCCATGCCCATCCCGACGGAGACACACTCGGCTCAGGCTTCGGCCTTTGCAGAGCGCTTCTTAAGCTCGGCAAAAAGGCAAGGGTTGTTTGCGCGGATGAAATACCCGACAAGTATTTATGCATATTCAAAGAGCTTGAAATGCCCGAGTTTGAAGAGGATTACATTGTTGCAGTTGATGTTGCAACAGAAAATCTTCTTGGTGATTTATGCGATAAATACAAGGGCAAAATAGATTTATGCATTGACCACCACAGGTCAAATTCCGATTATGCAAAGTATCTTGTTCTGGATTCCGATGCTGCAGCAGCCTGCGAAACAATTCTTGAAATTGTTAAAGAGCTCGGAGTTGAAATAGACAGCGCAATTGCGGACTGTCTGTTTACGGGAATTTCAACGGATACGGGCTGTTTTAAGTTTGCAAGCACAACTGCAAACACATACAGAGCAGCGGCGGAGCTTGTTGATTTCGGTGCAGATAACGGAAAAATCAACCGTATTATGTTTGACACAAAAACAAAAACATATGCCGCAATCGAAAGCCTTGCGCTTGAGGGAATGCAGTTCTTCTGTGATGAAAGAATCTGTGTTATCACAATAACTCAGGATATGTATGAAAAAACAGGCGCAAAGGAATACGAAACCGAGGCGATTTCTCCGCTGACCCGTCAGATTGAGGGCGTTGAAATCGGGCTTACGATTCGTGAAAAGGCAAACGGTGAATGCAAATGCTCAATCAGAACATTTGAGAGTGTTGACGCTTCGGAGCTTGCTGCTTTCTTTGGCGGCGGCGGTCATAAGCAGGCATCGGCATGCGTTTTTAACTGTTCGGTTGAAGAGGCAAAAGCACGCCTTGTTGCAAAGTGTGAAGAGATACTGAAATGACAGGAATAATCTGCATAGACAAGGATAAGGATATAACCTCATTCGGTGTTGTTGCAAAAGTTCGGGGAATCCTCGGCGAGAAAAAGGCGGGACATACGGGAACGCTTGACCCGATGGCAACGGGTGTTTTGCCCGTTATGCTCGGAGGCTCAACAAAGTTCCTTGATTATCTGCCGAGCAGCGACAAGCGCTATGAAGCAAAATTCCTTCTCGGAAAAACAACCGACACTCTTGATATAACGGGAAAGGTTTTAAGCGAGAGCGAGGTTTGTGCAACAAAAGAAGATGTTTTAAAGATTCTTGAAAGCTTCACAGGTAAAATAATGCAATATCCTCCAATGTTCAGCGCAAAGTCCGTTGACGGAGTCCGCCTATATGATTTGGCAAGGCAGGGGATTGAGGTTAAAAGAGAGCCCTGTGAGGTTGAAATTAAAGCACTGAACCTGATTAAAAGTGAAGGAAACGAATATACAATTGATGTTCTCTGCTCAAAGGGAACATATATCCGTTCGCTTGCCCACGACATCGGGCGAAAGCTTGGCTGCGGTGCTGTTTTAACCGAGCTGAGAAGAACGCTTGCCTGCGGTTTTGATATTAATGACACAGTGTCATTATCGGAGCTTCAAAGGCGGAAGGATAATAACGAAGGCTTTGACGGTCTTGTATTAGGGATTGACAGAGTTTTTGAAAACTATCACAGAGTTACAATTTCACAGGCGCAGACTGTCCGCTTTAAAAACGGCGGTGCGCTTGATATAACAAGAGTAAAAAATCCTCCGTCGGACGGAGGAGTATGCACTGTATATTCTTTTGATAATCAGTTTTTGGGTTTAGGTAAGAATGAAAACAAAGAGCTGAAGGTTCTTCGGCTTTTGATTAACAGGTAAGAAAATGATAACAAACAGAAAAGCAGTTGCCCTCGGCGATTTTGACGGAATGCACCTTGCACATAAAACCGTTGCAACGGGTGCAAAAAACGTTATTATATACTGCGTGAACAATGAATTTTCTCTTCTGCAGAAAAGCATATTTGAAAGGCGTTTTGAAAATGCTGTTTTTGCGGATTTCGAGAAAATCAAAAATATGAGCGGTGAAGATTTCATCAATGATATTCTGATTGATGAGCTCGGTGCCGAGATGCTTCTCTGCGGTTTCAACTTCCGTTTCGGTAAGAACGCAAGTATGACTGCTCTTGATTTAAGAAAATATCTTGAGCCCAGGGATATCTGGGTAAGAATTCTTGAGCATCTTGACTATCAGGGCGAGCCGATAAGCTCTTCGAGAATAAGGCAGTGCATTCAAAGCGGAAATATCAAAGAAGCAAATGATATGCTCGGCTACAATTTCACCTATGAAAGCAAAATCATTGACGGTGACAAAAGAGGACGGACAATCGGTTTCCCGACAATCAACCAGAAGCTTCCCGAAGGATTGGTTATTCCGAAGTTCGGAGTTTATGAAAGCCGTACCGAAATCGACGGCAAAATGTATAAGTCCTTCACCAATATCGGTCTGCGCCCGAGCTTTCAGCTTAAGGAACCGCTGAGCGAAAGCCATATATTTGATTACAGCGGCGATTTATATAATAAAACCGTAAGAATTGAGCTTATCGGATATATAAGAGAGGAAAAGAAGTTTTCTTCAATCAATGAATTAAAGGAACAGCTTGAGAATGATAAAAGCAGTATTATTTGATTTTGATGAAACTCTGCAGGACAGAACAGAAGCCTTTGAGCATTATATGGATACCTTCCTCGAAACATTCAGACCGAATCTGAGTGAGGAACAGATAGAAATCTGCAAAGAGGATATGCGCGTAACGGGCAAGGGCGGATATGTCAACAGGGTGGAGTGGTGTACGCTGCTCTGTGATATGTGGGGCTGGAAGGATGCTCCGCCTGCCGAAGTGCTTGCCGAGCATTATGATGTAACCTTCGGCGACCACAATGTTATTTTCAAAAATTCAAAGCCCGTTTTGCAGGAACTCAAAAACAGGGGATACTTAACGGGTGTTGTTACAAACGGACCTTCATATCTTCAAAATCACAAAATGGATATGAGCGGACTCAGAGAGCTCTGTGACATTGTTGTTGTAAGCGGTGATGTAGGCGTTCATAAGCCCGACCCCGAGCTTCTCAGATATTCTGCAAAACTGCTGGGTCTCAAACCCGAAGAGTGCATTTATGTCGGCGACCACCCGATTAATGATATCAGGTGTGCGCTTGAAGCAGGAATGAAACCAATCCGTGTTAATTTCGGCTGGTTTAAAGATCAGGATTTGAGAAGCGACGTTCCCGTTATTGAGGATATAATTGACGTTTTGAGGTATCTTGATGAATAAAACAGCAACAAAAAGCAATAAGAATATTTTTGATTTGGTTAAGTTCATTATGGCGCTGTGTGTTGTTGCAATTCATACTCATCCGCTTGAAAATGTTCAGATACCGATAGTTCAAAGCATTTTTGACACAGTCTTTTCATTGGCTGTGCCGTTTTTCTTCCTGTGCTCAGGTTATCTTCTTGCAGGAAAAATGCAGGGCGATTATAACAGTGAAGAGAATATTTCATTAGTTAAAAAAATGCTTTTCAGAATTTTGAAAATGTATATTATCTGGATGGCAGTATATTTTCCGCTTGCTGTTTACGGCTACATTATTTCGGGCTCTTCATTAATAAAAAGTGTTGTTTTTTATTTAAGAGGACTTTTTCTTGTAGGTGAGCATTATCATTCATATCCGCTTTGGTATTTGCTTTCAACAGTTTTTGCATGCTTGTTTATTCTGATTTTGTATAAGCTTAAATGCAGCCACAGAGCAGTTGTCGGAATCGGATTTACAGTTATAATGATTGCGTTTGCAACTGCCTTCCTGATTAACTATAACGGTGAACTGCCGAAAATTCCGGATTTATACTGCGGTGTTATACGAAACACAATAGTCAATCCGAGAATTCTTTTCGGAATGTTTTATTTCCCGTTTGGCATGAGCCTTGCAAGGAAGGATATATCTTCGCCGATTGCAATAATTATGTTTGCGTCGGGATTTATCGGAAGATGCATATTTATTGACAATATCTTTATTTCATATGTGTTCCTTCTTATTTGCGCTGTCGGATTTTTTGCAGTTATTCTGAGGATTAATCTTAAAGATGCAAAGATTTATTACCCTTTAAGAAAATCAAGCACTGTGATTTATCTGATTCATATGTATGTGTGGAGCGCTGTTTGTCTTTTGATATATCACAGCAATGAAAAATTCGGATTTGTTCCGTTTATATTAACATCTTTCATTTCCATAATCATTTCATTTATTTATATCGGCATAAAAAATAAAAAGACCGCTGTCTCGCAACGTATTGCAACAGATTGTGCAGATGGCAATGAAGTATAGAATATTAAGCAGCGAACTGACACCTTTGTTCTTAGAGTGTCAGTTTTGTTTTATCTTGACGGAAATACATCCCCGTGTTAATATTTAAATGAGAACTATATATTTGTACAGGAGGTCGTTTATGAAAAAGGTTATTAGCTTATTGCTGTCAATATGTATGTTGCTCAGCGTTACTGCAGGAATGAATTTCAATGCTTCAGCAGTTACGAGCAATAGTGTTCAAGCCAACTCGCTTGCTTCAGGTGATATAATTCAGATGGGAATGTATCCTCAAACAAGAGTAACGTCCGATAACATGTTAAACAAACTGGAAAGCATTAATTGCACGCTGAGAAATTTTGGATATATGTGTGATTCAGATGCTGAGAGTCATACAAATACTACTCTGGATATCAGTTATGCAGATATCAGCTGTGACGGATTATTATACAGAAAAGTTGTTATGAACTCATGCAGACCAATATATACCAGCTCATCACAAGATGGCAGTAATTATCACGAGAGAAACGGATATTCTCCTAAAAACACTTATTATTTTAAATGGGAACCGATGGAATGGAGAGTTCTTGGCAAAAGTAATGACGGTGTTTATGTTATGAGTGAGAAACTCATTGATTCTCAAGCATATCATTATTATGATGAAGATTCAACATGGGAAAACTGTTCATTGCGAAATTGGTTAAACAACGAATTCTATAATTTGGTATTCTCGAAAAGTGAGAAAAGCAGTATTAAATATACATATTTAAATAATGAAAACAACCCATATAACAGCACAAATGGAGGCAACGCAACAAACGATTATATCTGGATTCCGTCGTACAGCGATATGATAAACACAAACTATGGCTTTTCTGCAGATGCAGGTGACTATGACAGCAACAGACTGGGCAAAGGAACAGATTACGCAAAAATGCAAGGCTTATATGTTAATAGTTCAGGTTATTCTTGGTGGTGGCTCAGAACACCCGGAAAAAGCTCAAATAGTTTAATGGGCGTTTATGATGAAGGATATATTTATAATTATTCATCATACTTTTCATTTAATGCAACTGATGAGGGTATAAGACCGGCATTTATTATTAAATCAAACGCATCCGTAGTTAAATCTAACAAAGATAGTTATTCTTCAAAATATGGCTGGTCCTTAACCAATAAAAATGATTCATACGGTTATACCGAGCATTATAAAATCAAACCGGAAAAGTATTATTCATTGTTTGGTATATCTTTATCAACTTTGTTATTATCAAGTGTGAAGATGGTTAATGAATGGGGGGGAAGTTGTTTTGGTTTATCCTTACTGTCGTTAGCTCAATACTACAATATTGTTGATTTAAAACCGCTTTTCTCAGGGGATTCAGAGTATTTATATGACTTTGGATATGAAAGAATATATGAAAATCCTGATGGTGAGCAATGCTTTTCAGTAGAAGGCAACAATAAAGCAATAGATTTGATTGAGAGGGCAATGATTTCACAAAACTCAGTGGAGTTCTCAGAAAGTGAGATCCTAAAATATGATTCTGACTATTCAGAATTGCTTGAATTTTTGAATTCTGCAGATGCAAGACCGATTCTGGTAACTTTTAACTATGGAAAGTTTGGACATGCAATGGTAGTTACTACGGATTTCAAGCCTGTAAAGCTTAATAATTCTGATTATTATAAAATTCCGGTGTATGATTCTAATGCACCTGAAAATAGTGACAAGCTGACCAATCCCATGTCAGAGTATACCCGAGGACCGTCATATCTGTTGGTTAATCCGATAACCGGTAAATGGCAGTATTATGCCGAAGGAAAAGTTCAGAAACAAGCGTCTTACTATAGTATTTCCGAGTGGAAAGTTGACAATGCTTTAGCTCGCTCTATTAGGTTTTTTGATGTATCTTCATTAGATAAATCTTTTTTTACCAAAACTCTAAATGCGTTTTATAAACATATTCAATTACAGTTTAGCTCAAATAATATAAGTATACAAAATGATAGCGGCGAATTATTGCTTAAAATCACGGACGGCAATATTACAGATTTAGCAAAAGACTGTATATGCAACTCAAACATTAGTTCGGAAAATGATGAATCAGCGCCGGTTTTTACATTCTATACCGACACAGAAAATCTGACTATTGCATCTGACAATGCCGAGATTCTGGGTGTTAGTTCAGATTGTGCTCTTATGGCAAGTTCGGAAAAAGCAAATACTACCAAGTTCAATTTTGCACAAGGCACTGTAACAGTTTCGTCAAAAGAGAATAATGAAAGTATCATTATTGCATCGCAGGATTTGAAGTCAAATAACTGTATTAAAGCAACAGCTAAACTAAACAATAATGAATATGCTACCATAAACACAAATGATAACACAAAAAAATCATTGATAAAATCAAACAGTGATAACGTTAATTATGTTTGTGAAGGAGTTGCTGATAATAATGTCATCAAAGATATTAATAAGGATGAACAATTAAAAACAAATCTTAGTAAAGTACAGATTTTAGGAATAAAAAATAAGACTTACACCGGAAATACGATTAAGCAATCAGTTACAGTAAAATTCGGAAACAAAACCCTAAAATACGGAACAGACTATTCTGTTTTATACAAGGACAACAAAAAGATTGGCAAGTCAACTGTTGTTATTACAGGAAAGGGCAATTACTACGGAACTGTTGAAAAATCATTCAAAATACTTCCAAAAGGAACAAGTATTTCAAAAGCGACAAGCCCGAAATCCAAGCAGATAAAGGTTTTTTGGAAGAAGCAGAAGAAACAAACAACCGGATATCAGATTCAGTATAGCGCGGATAAAAGTTTCAAGAAGGGCAACAAGACCGTAAATGTTTCCAAAAACAAAACAACATCAAAAACAATTTCAAAGCTAAAAGGCAACAAGATATACTATGTTCGTATCAGAACATATAAAAAGGTTGGGAAAACAAATTATTATTCTTTCTGGAGTAAAGCTAAATCGGTTAAAACAAAAAAATAATACAGACAACAGCTTGTATTATGCATATCTGCAAATTATTAAAGCAGGTTGAGATTTTTAAATTCTCAACCTGCTTTAAAAATGTCTTAACCTTGTTTTTTTCTTTTTTTATAAAAAATTGACTTATTCCCATTAATCAAAAAGTGTTTTACATTAGGGAGGCAATTGGAGTCTTGCTGTGTTCAGCCTATCCATATCGGGTTTGTGAATGCCCAGAAAAGCTCGCTTGCAGTTTCAGGCATATCTCGGTTGAAGCCTGAAAAGATTTTGTGTTCAAGCGCGGCAAAGGACTTCAGAAAAGCACCTTTCAGCGTGTAGTCTATTTCAGCTCTTATGAAGCCTTTTTCCTTTATTCCGAAAATTGCTCTGTGTTCCTTTTCAAAGAATTTTGCGGTGTGGGAATAGATTATTTTATCGTTGTTGAAAATTCTGAGAGTGAAGCCGGGCTTCAGCTTTGTTGCGGTGCATTCGCCCGTCAGTCCGTCGCCCAAAGAAATTGTATCGCCGAGCTCGGCATCGTCAACCTTAAGATAAATCATTGAAGCGTTCGGCTTGTTTGTTACAACGCTTCTGCCCTGCGTTATTGCTTCAAGGATATCCTCCTTTGAATTGCTTTTTGCGTGGGTTATCGTTGTCGGCATTGCAAGAAAATCCATTTTTGCATAATCCCTGTGGAAATCCGAACCGCCGACAGCGGGAAGCCTTTTGCCTTCAAGAAGCTTTTTTACCCACCACTGCATATTCCTTGTGTTATCGCTGTGCTGAATTGTGTTCCATACCTCAACGCAGTCCAACGGATAAGCATCAATATCCAGTCTGAACGGGCAGTTTGAGCAAAACGGATGATTAACGCTGATTACCGCGCCGTTTTCCTTTGCCTTTTCGGTTATTGCCGTATAATCTTCAAAGCTGTCAAGCGTATAGGGAGGCTCAAACGGAATTTTTTCGCCCCAGACATTTATATGACCGAGTTTTCCCGTAAGCTCCTGACCCTGAATAACCGTCAGACCGTCGCTCGAATATGATTTTTCAACGGTGTTGAAATTGTGGTCGGTTATGATAATCCAGTCAAGTCCGCTTTTTTTACAGCGTTCAATCAGTTCATACTGATGAAGATGTCCGTCTGAATTAGTGGTGTGAAGATGGGTATCGCCTTTAAACCAGCGTCTTTCCATTTTATATCTCCTTGTTATTTAAAGCCCTGCAAAAGTGCAGGGCTTGGGTTATTAACCTGTTGTGTTGTTTGTGCTTGTTGCGGTAACATACTGAGTTCCTGCAACGGGACGTTTGCCTGTTTTTGCGAAAACGAGTTCTTCGCAGGTTACAAGCTGATATCCCTCTTTAAGAAGCTTGGGAACCATTTTCTCAACCGCCTCAGCAGTGGAATCATAGATTTCGTGCATAAGAATTATATCGCCGTCGCGAACATTCTTGATTACTGCGTTATAAACCTTATCAGCGTCTCTTGATTTCCAGTCCTGAGTATCAAGCGACCAGTAGTAAAGAGGCATATTCTCTTTCTTGCATTCTGCTCTGATAACCGAAGTTGTAATTCCACCGGGAGAGCGGAACGCCGTCGGATACTGACCGCAGGCTTCATATATTGCCTTTGAGCATTTCTTGATATCCTTTGCGGTAACACTCTTACCGTAGTTATTATGGTTCCAGGTGTGGTTTGCAAGCTCGCATCCGAGAGCAACCTTTCTCTTTAAGTTGTCGGGATGGTCTTTCGCGTTTCTTCCAACCATAAAGAATGTTGCTCTTGCGTTGTATTTTTCAAGAACATCAAGAATCTTATCGGAAGAGTGATTGTATCCGGGACCGTCGTCAAAGGTCAGCGCAACCATCGGCTTTTTGGTGTCAACATTACTTGCCATATTGACTTTTTCCTGGATTTTAACAGATGCTGTTTTGCTCCATGCTCCGTAAACGGTTTTGTCTTTATAGGAAATATATGTTCTGACTCGGACGCTGTACTGTTTTTTCTCCTTTAATTTGTTAACCGAGTAATAGGGCTTTGCCTTATCCTTGATATTAACTGTTTTGGCAGAAGAAAAGTCGCTGCCGTCGCCCTGAACATATTGAAGCTGATATCCCTTTGCGTTGCTGTTTATTACCCATCTGACCTTCATCAGTCCGACATCGGTTGATTCAAGACTCTGAATTTTCTGAGTTTCGGGAAGAGTACATGCCCCGATGGATGGGTGTTCCTTGCTTTCAACAATTTCGCTGTCGCCCTTATATGCGGTTATATAAAATTTATAAACAGTTGCCTGTTCAAGATTTTTAAGGGTATATTCTTTTTTGCTCCCGTCCTTGATTGTTGCCGCTTTTTCGTATTCCTTGTTTTCTTCATCAGCCACATAAATGAAATATCCGTCCGCAGAAGAAGCCTTTTTCCAAGAGAAGGTTATACTGTTGCTTGAAGCCTTTTCAACCTCAAATTTTTCAACATCCGAAACAGTTTTTGACTGAACAACTGCCATAGCAGAAAAGGCGGCAATTATGATGAGAATTATTAGAAAAATTCCCGCAATTCTGATTTTTTTAGCCATATTCACACTCAATTCTTTTCATAGTATATGCCGTCTGTCGGCAACTAATGATATTATACTATTTATTAATAGTTAATTCAATATAAAATTTAAGTAAAAAATATAAAAAATAATTATACAGCTGTATTGATTTTTGTGAAACTTTATGATATACTCTTTTTGGCACTGGAATCAGACATATTCTTGTGGAGGTTAAAACGATGCCGAAAAAAACAAAAGAGGCTTTAGTAAACGCGTTTCTGGAATTAGTTAAGGAAGAACCATTTGATAAAATAACGGTAACCGATCTGGTTGAGAAATGTAATATCAGCCGCCAAACATTCTATTATCATTTTGATGATATTCAGAGAATGCTTGAATGGGCTTTTGACAGCGAAACAAAAGCTGTTTGCGCCCTTACGGATTCCGATGATTTAAGCTCAAATGAAGAAAGATATATCGAGTTTTTCAACAGATACGACACAATGCTGAGAAAAACTCTTAATTCCGTGAAGTTTATTAACATATTTAATCTTATTGAAAAGAGCTTTTATGATTGTATAACATTTTATGTTTCATCAATCAGAAACGATGAACAAAACATCGGTAAAAATGTTGAATATGTTATTTCATATACAGCGGGAGCGTATACAGCGCTTATTATTAAAACAATACAGAGTGAAAAAAGCGATTATGAAACGATTATAAAAAATCTTTCAGCTTCACTTAAAGCAATATAAAAATCAACATAAAAAGCAGCTCGTTTGAGCTGCTTTTTTGCTTTTCACTATATACCGAAGAAATCTTCGGCATTTTTTATGCTGTTGTATTTTCTCGCTTCAAGAGTGGAAGTCTTTTGACCGTTTTCCTCTTCAAACAGGGAATTGTTCTGAGCATCAATTTTGTAATATGAGCTTTCTGTTGCGACTCCGTTATCAATAACAACATAGCCGTCTTCGATTTTATAGCTGCCGTTTCCTCTTGTTATCTGCCAGCCTCCGTCGCCTTCTTTAAAATAGCTTGTTGAAACATAGGTGTTGTCGTTGTTGAGCTTCAGCGCGGATATGCTGTATTCCTCGCCGTTTTGAATTGGCTCGGTGTACCAATAGTAGTCGTAAATAAAGGAATAATCATCTGCTGAAAGCGCTGTTGTCTTTTCAGCTTTTGTTGTTTCTTCTTCAGCTGAATCACCGCTGTCTGAAGCAGTTGTCTCTTCCTCGGTGCTGTGGTCAAAAACCAAATCGGCAACATTTGATTTTGCAGGTGAAGTGAAGGAAACAGGTTGGGTATAGGTGTATATCTCGTCTGAATTATAAAAGCTGAATTTCATCTCGAAGGTATAAGTGTTATCACCCTTTTTCGGCTTTAAATCCTTGAGGTCGAAGAAAATAGCTCTGAAAGTTGAATCAATGCTTTTTGTGTATTCATAATCGCTTGAAACAGGGTCTTTGTTCTCGGCGGATTTATCGGTTTTATCGTAATCATAGATTGAAACGCCGTGAATAAATTCGATTTTTGAATCCTGTGAGAGCAGAACATAAACCACTTTCTCATCATCATTGATGATTCCTGCACCGCCTTCAAAGCTAAGCTCAGGCTGGTTTGTTTTGGGGGAATAAATATTTGCAAAATAGTAGTATGCTCCGCCGCCGATAATTGCAAGTGTTATAATAATGCTTATGAACCAGATTATTCTGCTTTTTTTATTATTTTTTCTCTTTAATGCCCTGTCCCTTTCGTCCTCGGGAGCGTCGGCATAAATGTCGAACATTTTTTCGTCCGCTGTCAGAAGCACATATTCATCATTGTTATCAATATGGGCTCCGCAGTTGGAACAGACCTTTGCATTATCGTCAAGTCTGGCTCCGCAGTTATTGCATTTCATATTTTCACATCCCTTTCAGGTTTGCTTTTTACCAATATATCACTTATTAAAAGAAATTACAATAATAAGTTGATTTTTGTAGAGCGGTGGGATATAATACCCCTTGTCAGTTCGCAAAATCCTGACGTAAAACAAAACTAAGGAGAAAGAATAAAAAACCGCTATTTTAGGCGGTTTTCTTTTATTTTTAACCCCAAATTTGAATTGGGATTGGGGTTGATTTTCGGGGTTGATTATGGTAATATATTTTCAGGAGTTGATATATATGACCATAAAAAAGCGGACTAATAAAAAAACAAACAAAAAAGAGTATAAATGCCGTTATTCCTTCAAAACCTCTGACGGTGTTCTTCACGATACCGAAACAGGTTGGTTCCCTTCTGAAAAGGAAGCCAAAGAAGCGGCTAAAAGGCTGAAAGAGGAAAAGGAAAAGGCTGAAACAAATAATACTCATAATCGAGAACGATTAGTCAAAAATGTATTTTCGGAATTTGTTGACTATCTCTATCAAAAGGACAAAGAGACCGATGCAACGACTTATTACAATTATTATTCGTGGTCTCACGCAATTCTGAACAAACATATTCCGAAAGACATTGAAAAACTGAAAATTAAGGAATTAACGCCGTCGGCATATTATAATTGGTTAAATACAATTAATAAAAAATCATCAGTAGGCGGGAAATATATTAGGTGTATTCGAGATGCATTATACAAATTCAATGGATATTTACAGGATGAAAACTATTACCTTAATTTAAGTGAATATTTATCATATTCAGCAGCGTTAAAAGAAGTCCCTCTGAAAAGCATTAGCGTAAACAATAAGGAAGATGCAGGCTTACGTCATTGGTACAATGTCAACCAACTCCACGCCTTAGTAAGTTATTATCGTGAAAATTTAGGCGAATTTAATAGTTTTTATTGGTACACGTTTTTCTATGTCCTCTTTTTCTCAGGAATGAGAGTGGAAGAAATCGTTGCGCTTCAATGGAACGATATTGATTTTAATTTAGGTACGCTAACGATCGACGACAGTATCGCACGCGTCGAAACAAAGGAACGCGTTAAAAAGCGCTTAAATGAAAACGTAAAGAAAACCAAAAACAAGGACAGCGTAAGAACCATTCCGATTTTGGATTTTTATTATGAACTTTTGAAGGATTATAGCGAAAGTTATCAATATCAATTCAACTTGAAAAAAACGGAAATGTCTGATTGTTTTGTTTTTCCGAATCTAACGCATAACAACCCGAATGAGTATCAACTGCACGATAACATTGCAAACGCTTTACAAAAAGCGGCGAAGGCAAAGAAATTACCAAAAACCGATGCTCAGATGTTCCGTCATTCCTGTGCTTATTTTCTGATAGTCGAACCGCCAAAGGGTTTGGGCTATGATATATCAAAAGTATATGATTATTTCGGTCATCAGAATGAAAGCATGATAAGAACCGTTTACGGTCGTTTTTCAAAAGAGCAAAAAACCGACAAATTGTTAACCACTTTTTCGGATATAGCAACAACCTATATTAAACCCGATACGGTGAAACAAAAAGAAGCGGAAATAGCAAGGCTTATTGAACGAATAACGGGCGATAACAAAGAACTAAATAAAGCAAGAAAAGAACGTATTTTCGGACAGATTGATTATGTTTCAAAAAAGACAAACAAAACCGTTTATTATTATCGGAAAAGCGATAAAGATATTATAAAGGAATACAAGGCGAACAATCCGAATTGCAGATTACAATTTGTACAGGAAACCTAAAAAATGAATCATTGATATTTATATCCGTATGTGGTAAAATGAAAGAGCCAAATAATTTATAAATTAATAGTCATAAAAGGCAGAGTGGCATTTTGTCAAAAATGCTCACTCCAATAACTCTGTTTTTTTATGACGGTTATAAATTGTTTGGCGACAATCGGAGCGAGCGTTTTATTGCGTGGCGCTTCGGTGTCACGCATTTTTTATAAAGGAGGATAACATATGAATAACGACTTTGAAAAAATGGTTAAACAATCTAACGATGCCACTCTTTTGGATATGTATTCGAACGAGGCTTATTATACAGAAGAACGTCGCGAAATCTTACAAAATGAACTAAAAATAAGAGGATTATCAACTATTACTATTTTTGAAATATCAAAAAAATATGACTTGGATTATGGTGATTTTTTAGATTTTCTTACAGATAATAACCTTGAAATAGAAAAGGGAAATGCACCATTTGAACGTTCTATAAAAACAGAAAATATTAAAAAATATGTTAGTATGTATACAGGAGAACCAATTGAAAACATCAAGCCGGTTTCTGTAAACAAAAAAGAAAAGAAAAAAGGAGACACTGATTCTAAGGATTGCATCACAAATAGCAGTGTTCTACCAGAAAACAATCATAAACAATCTACAATAGTTACAAATTCTGTAAGTGCAAAAGATATCGATATTGTGTTGAGTATTGCGTCAATTAGACGAATGGGGCTAATATCAATTATTTGTGCAATACTCAATCCAATTATTACTTTAATCTGTGGTTCAATCGGAAAAAGAAGAGGATACGAATTACACAGTGTTCCAAGCGAATTGAAGGCATCATTGAATGAAGCCATTGGTTATAATCAGAAAGGAATAACATTATCCATAGTATTTTTAGTAATTGATATTATCGCCGCTATTATTGCTACAGTATACTTTGGTGGGTATTATTAAATTTCATTTGTTTTAAGACTGCTCATTCTATTATTGAGGAGTGGTATATATGAATGATTTTGTTAACCCAATGGAGTTTGATAACATTGATGATTTTATCAAAGCCATTGAGAATAAATACAACACCAAAAAACGCAACGCGTTTGATGACGAGAGTCAGACAGTCACCCCTGACGGTCGCAACCAACACCACAACACTTTTGATGACCGATAACAGCACCTCCCCCGGTGCTGTTTTTGTATATACCAAATTTTCCCAAAATTGAAAGGGCTTCCGACATACTAAACTTACACAGGTAAAAGGTAGTTTTATCGGTTGCCCTTAACCGAAAAGGGAAACCGCTTTGAGAGGCTTGCCAAAGTTTATGAATATCAAAGCGGCACTTTAAGCGAAACAAGTATAAACTTTTGAGTATAGCCAAGCTCACGCATAGAATTGGCTCGGCATGGCGGCAGCAGCCTATTGTCAAAGTGTCGAAAGGGGTTGAGTCGAGCCGCAAGACCTCTGCCTAAGTTGATTATATCAATATGGTTAAAAGTAGGGCTCGGGGGCGCACCTGTTTAGA
>CAJOEV010000014.1 GCA_905233545.1 uncultured Eubacterium sp.
TTAATTGTGATTTTTTCTTTATTCGCACAAAAAAACGACACTCAAGCGTATGCAAGTGTGTCGTTTTTTCGTTTTTATGTCATTAACTTAATGACATTGTCCCTTTGGGGCTGTTTTTTATTTTGCAGTCAGGGACGAGAAATGGTTCGTTTGCGACCGCTGCCAGTGGCAGATGAAGGGAGTAAAAAGAACTGCCGAACGGTCAAAATTTGTCAGCGCTCCAAGCTGACAACAAATTTTGGGAACCGTTGGTCGGATACCAGTGGTAAGTGCCAGGTGAATTGTAGGGGAGGGTCTCCTGACCCTCCCCTTTTGAAGAATTTAAAGATGTGAAGCTTATTAGTTACTGCGGGAGGGTCGGGAGACCTTCCCCTACATTTTACGCAAAAAATATGTAATATAATCCCATTATCTTGCATATCTTTCTTTAGGAACAGAAAGGAGCAATTAAATGGATTTTGAAAAAGAGTATTCGTGTATTGAAAAGAATGAGAAGGTATTAACAAAAAATCTTGATATTGAACAGGATTTCAGCGAGTCGCTTCCTGCATACTGCGACGATATATACAGAGTTGTAAAATGTATAACGCATAATTTTATAAGCTCCGTCAGTGTTTCGGGAAATGAAATACTAATATTTGGCAAAACGCAGATTATGCTGACATACTATAACGAAAATTCCTGCCTCTGCTATACGGATTTCGATGAGGATTTTTCGAAAACTGTTAGTGCTGAAAATCTCAGCGACTATGCCTTTGCCTGCGCTGATATTTGTGATAAGTATTCTAATTTCAGAGTTATTAATCAAAGAAAGATTGATATTCATTCGTCCTCGATTATTTCTCTTTCGGTTTACGATAAAGCAAAATATCCATGTATGCAAAGTTGTTCAGGTGCAAAGCTGAATAAACAGAAAATTAAGAGCGCGGATATAATTGCATTCAATATTTCGAGAATAGAGTTTGATGAAGAGTTTTCGCTTCCGTCAGGTTCTCAAGCGATTAGCAGAATTATTTCAACAAGCAGCACTGCTTCTTTGACTGAGATAAAAATTATAAAAGATAAAGCACTTATTAAGACAGATGTTGAAATTGAGATATTATATACTGTAGATGATGAATCAACACAAAGTGTTCGTAACACACTGAGCCTATCTAAAATAATTGACCAGGCGTCAATTAATGATGGAGATATAGCTATAAGCAGTGTTACTGTCGGAAATGTTTTCAATAAAGCCAAGGCAACTTCGGGTGACAAGCTTGACTTAGTTGAGGTATTCGGTGAAGTAGAAGTCAGTACATTGTTTATTCGTGAAAGTGAAAATGAATACATAACCGACGGATACATACCAAAAAGAAGCTGCGATTGTTCCTATTCTGATTATAAGTTGTTAACAAGCGGAAAAGAACTGAGAGATAGTTCAGTCTTCTCTGTTTCTGCTGAATTTTCAAATGAGCTTAAAGAAATAAAAGAAGTCAGCGTTAATCTTTCTCCGGCAGTGTTCAGGAATAATAAACTTGTTTCTAAAGCCGATATAATGATTATTTACGATAACGATAGTTCCTCTCTTGCGAGTATGACCGCTTCATCGGAAATAGAATATGAAATTAATGATGGAGATAACTGCTTCGGTGCTTTTAATCTTAAATCAGTCGATTATTCGATTTCAGGCTCAAAAAAGGTTGATTTAAGACTTAATGTTGATATTAACGGATATATATATAATGAATCAAACATAAGATTGCTTGCTAATATCGATGAGGACGATGAGGAGATTGAAGCGCCTTCGATAACAATTGCATTCGCTAAGCAGAATGAAAGTGTATGGGATATTGCCAAGAGCTTTTCATCGGATAAAGAACTTATAATGAGCGAAAACAGTCTTTCAAAAGACATTATAGAGAAAGACAGTATATTAATTATTCCGAGAGTTTAGGAGGGCAAAATATGAACAATATCTATTCGGATATATCCTCAAGAACTCAGGGGGATATTTATATCGGGGTTGTAGGTCCCGTAAGGTCGGGTAAGTCAACATTTATTAAAAGATTTATGGAAACACTTGTTGTTCCGAATATCCAGGGTGAATTTCAAAAAGAAAGAGCACGCGACGAGCTTCCGCAATCCGCTGCAGGCAGAACAATTATGACAACTGAGCCTAAGTTCATTCCTGAAGAATCTATCGAAATATCCATGCATGATAATATTCAGTTAAAAGTAAGGATGATTGACTGTGTTGGATACATAGTTCCAAGCAGCGAGGGCTATATTGAGGATGAACAGCCGAGAATGGTAATGACCCCGTGGTATGATGAGGAAATACCTTTTAATATGGCGGCAGAAATAGGCACAAAAAAGGTTATTCAAGAACATTCAACTATCGGGCTTGTTGTTACTACTGACGGCTCTGTAAGCTCCATAGAACGCTCAGAATACGAAGAAGCTGAGGAAAGAGTAATCAGTGAGCTGAAAGAGCTGAATAAGCCCTTTGTTGTGCTTATGAACAGTATTGATGCAAAGAGTGAGAATGTAAAATCCCTTTGCTTTGATATGAGTGAAAAATATGGTGTTCCCGTTATTCCCGTTAACTGCCTTGAGCTTGACGAAGATGAAATAAAAGAGATTTTGCTCAATATCTTATATGAATTCCCGATTAATTCAATCGGCATTAATCTTCCTTGTTGGTTTTCTTCACTTGATGTTGAAGACAATCTCAGAAAGTCCGTTATCGGAACGGTTAAAGATAAATGCAATGAGATATATACTGTCAGGTCGGTTTACAGATTTGCAGAGGATATAAAGGACGATGAATACATTCAGAGTTCTTCAGTTGCAAAAGCTGATTTGTCAAACGGAAATGTATATATCGATATTTCAGTAGACAATAGTTATTTCTTTAAGATACTGAGTGAAAAATGTGATACAGAAATCAATAATGAAGAAGATTTATTAAATCAGATTTCCGACCTTGCACAGACTCGAAACAAGTTCAACAGAATCGCAAATGCGCTTGAACAGGTTGAAAATACAGGCTACGGAATAGTTATGCCAACGCTTGATGAACTTTCGCTTGAAGAACCGGAAATAATGAAGCAGGGCGGAAAATACGGCGTGCGTCTTAAAGCACATGCTCCGTCAATTCATATGATAAAGTGCAACACTTACACCGAAGTTGCGCCCATTGTAGGCAGTGAATCCCAAAGCGAAGAGCTTGTTGTTTATCTGCTCAAAGAATTTGAAAACAATCCTTCTGAAATCTGGGAGACAAATATATTCGGCAAATCGCTGAATTCATTGGTTAATGAAGGGCTTAACAACAAGCTTTACAGAATGCCTCAAGATGCAAGAGATAAATTCAGGGAAACTATTGAAAGAGTTATCAACGAAGGCTGCAGCGGTTTAATTTGCATTATTCTGTAAAAAAAGGGAGGGCTAAAAGCCCTCCCAATTACGCGTTAAAAGTATTAAAAATATTAGTATCGCAATTTGAATAATAGAAAGAATTGGCATACCTATCATAAATCTCTTATGCTTTGTTTTATGATGAAATACTCTCATTCCGAGATATGAGCCGGTTGCAGCAATCAAGCCGATTCTCCATAGCTTATATTCAGGTGTGCGCCATTTATTTTTTATTGCTCGCTGTTTATCCGCATATTGAGCAAAGAAGCCGAGAAGATTTACCAAGACAAAAATAAGTATAAATAATAAATCATACCTCAAATTTCTTAGGCTCCTTTAAATCAAAATCGCCGATTGCAAGCTTTTCGCCTTTTTTAAACAGCTTCGCTTTATCCTCATCAACTGTATAAACAGTTGCACATTCGGGACAAATTAAAATATAAACGTCTCCTTTTTTATAAAAAGGGAACTTTGAGTCGAGTCTGCCCTCAGGGTTTGAATAAACAGCCATTTCAACCTTTTTATTGCAGTTGGGGCAGGTAAGCTCGTTAGTCTGTCCCTGCTCAAATACCTTTAATGAGTTGCCGAATTTATATTCCATAATTATCCCTCCGAAGCTATTTTACTACATAAAACGGATGTGTTCAAGTGAAAAAAGTAATATTAATCATTTTGTCCCTGTCATTATTGCTTTGCGGTTGTTCGATAGATAATAACATAAATGAAAAGACTACAATTCAGCCTTTTATTAAGAACAATTCAGATGAGTATGTTAAATCTGTCTGGATTACATATTATGAGCTAAGAGAACTGATAGGCAATAGGAATGAAGATGAATTCAAAAAGAATATAGACGATGCATTTAAAGAGCTTTATTCAATGGGATTCAACTCCGTTACTGTTCAGGTTCGTGCTTTTGCGGATGCGTTTTATAAATCTGATTATTATCCGCTGAGCAAGTACTGTTTCGGCAAGCAGGGCGGAGAAATGAAATATGACGTTTTAAAAATACTATGTGAAAGTGCAAAAGAAAACAATCTCAGAGTAGAAGCGTGGATAAATCCGTACAGGGTGAGTTTTGATAACGATATAAAGAAACTCAGTGATAATAATATTGCGAAAAAGTGGTATAAAGGAAATAAAAAGTCAAATGTTTATGTCTGTAAAAGCGGAATTTACTTCAATCCTGCTTCAAAGGATGTTACAAAACTGATTGTTAAAGGTGCAGTTGAAATCGTAAAAAATTATGATGTTGATTCAATTCATTTTGATGACTATTTCTATCCTGATACAACCAAGAAGATAGATTATCAGGAGTATAAGAAATATGGAGATAACAGTTCTCTTTCAAACTTCAGAAGGAAATGTGTCAGCAATATGATAAAAGAGGTAAATAATAGTATTAAAGCAGTAAATAAAGATATTGAGTTTTGCATTAGTCCTGCTGCAAATATCGAAAATGACTATAATACACTTTATGCCGATGTTGAAAAATGGGCTTGCGACAGTGCTTACTGCGACAGCATATGCCCCCAGATATATTTCGGATTTAAAAATGTTACTCAACCCTTTATGTTTACGGTTAAGAAATGGCTTGAAATATCAAAGAATAGAATATATGTCGGGCTTCCGCTTTATAAATGCGGCAGAAAGGATAAATATGCAGCGCTTAATGACAGCGAAGCAATTAACGAATTTATTAATAATGATAAAATAATTGCAAGGCAGATAAACTACCTTGCAAAAATTGAAAATATTAAAGGTTTTTATGTTTTTTCATATTCTTCTTTATTTGATGAAAAGTGCAAAAAAGAGGTTGAAAACATGATTAAATCAATCCAAAGCACACATCCGAATCAGCTAAATAATCTGTGATTGTAACTTCAATTTCTTCTCCTATGATATTTTTATCCGATTCAACTCTTATCGGAATATAATTCTTAGTGTATCCCTGGTAAATGTTTTTGCTTATCTCGTTTTCAAACAAAACAATATCTTTTTTACCGATTAATGACTTGCAGAAAGCATTTCTGATTTTTTCACTTTCTTCAATCATTATTGCAGCACGGCGTTCCTTAACATCTTTGGGAACGCTGTCTCCTTTTTCAGAAGCGAGCGTTCCTTTTCTTTCTGAATAGGGGAATACATGAACTTTTTCAAATGCAATCTCTTTAACAAATTCAAGCGAATTATTAAAATCCTCTTCGCTTTCGTTGTTGAAGCCAACCATAACATCGGTTGTTAATGTTGCATCCGAAAATGTGCTTCTGAGCTTATCGCAGAGCTTTTTGTATTCCTGAGAGCTATAGTGCCTGTTCATCTCTTTAAGAGTTTTATCGCACCCGCTTTGAAGTGATATGTGGAACTGAGGACAGAGTTTGCTGATTTTTGAAAGCTCCTCTATAACATCATCGGTAATGTGGTCGGGCTCAAGCGAACCTAAACGAACTCGCTTAATTTTTTTATTTTCAGCGCATACTCTGACAGCGTCAACGATATTGAAATCAAAGCCTTTTCCGTATGAGGATAGGTTTATTCCAACTAAAACAATTTCTTTTATTCCGTTTTCCGAAAGGTCATTTATTTCATTTTTTAAATCTTCCAATGCTTTAGAACGCACAAAGCCTCTTGATTTAGGAATAATGCAATAGGAACAATATCTGTCGCAACCATCCTCTATTTTAACAAAAGCTCTTATTCTTTCGGAAAATTTGTTAATTGAGCATTTAGTAAAGCCGTCTCCGTTTTTGTGTTCTTCGATTTTAATTATTCTGTTGTTTTCAATACTGTGCTGATTGATTAAATCAAGAATATCAGAATTATTTTTATTACTTAAAATAATATCTGCTTCAATAAGCTCTTTTGCCTGCTCGGGAAAAGCCTGGGGCATACATCCTGTTAGAATAATGGTTGAATCAGGATGCTTCCTTTTGAATTTTCGAACATTCTGGCGCGTTTTCTGGTCTGCAGTAGCAGTTACAGTGCATGAATTAATAATATAATAATCTGCTTCCTGTGAAGGTAAAACTATTTCAAATCCGGCATTCTTAAGAAGCTCGGACATATATTCGGTTTCATATTGATTAACCTTGCAGCCAAGTGTGTAAAATGCGGCTTTCATAGTTATCCTCCTTAAAAGTTTTAATCATTATATCAAATTGCAATCATTATTACAAGAAATATTGAATATTAATAAGTGGTGATGATTATGAAAAAAACAGTTTCATTTATTTTATCTTTATGTATTTTACTTTCAATTCCATTTTATTCATATGCAAAGGACGATAAGGTGAAAGCAGTTTCGGCTGTATTAATGTGTATGGATAACAAAGAGGTTTTGTATAAGAAAAATGAACTTGAGCATTTATCTCCTGCCTCAGTTACAAAAATAATGACTATTCTTCTTGTCCTTGAAGCACTTGACAGGGGAGATATCACGCTAAAAGATAATGTTACAGCTTCTAAAAATGCGGTTTCAATGGGCGGTTCACAGATATGGCTTGAAGAAGGCGAAAAAATGACTGTTGATGAGCTTCTCAAAGCGGTTGTTGTTGCAAGCGCAAATGATGCCTGCTCAGCGCTTGCTGAATATGTAGGCGGTTCTGCAGATGGTTTTGTTAAAATGATGAATGAAAAAGCAAAGGACCTTGGTTGTGAGAATACGAATTTTGAAAATTCAAACGGACTTGACGATACAACTAAAAATCATTATTCATGCGCTTATGACCTTGCGCTGATATCCTCAGAAGTCTTTAAGCACAAACAAATAACCGATTATTCAACAATATGGCTTGATTCACTGAGAAACGGTGAAACTGAGCTTAATAATACAAATAAGCTTATCAATAATTACAATGGAATAACGGGATTGAAAACAGGTACAACATCAAATGCAGGCTTTTGTATTTCTGCGACGGCACAGAGGGACGGAATGAATCTTGTTGCAGTTGTTCTGAAAAGCGATACAAGTGAAGACAGATTCAGCACAGCCGAATATCTTCTTGATATGGGATTTGCAAATTATGAGGCAATAACACCGCTTATTGACAAAGAGAAAATCTCTCCGGTTAAAGTTATTGGCGGAGTATTTAAAGAGATAACTCCCGTCGCTGATAATGAAAACAAGATAATTGCACCAAAGGGCAGTAAAGACATTGAATATATTTACGACATAAGAAAAAGCATAAAAGCTCCGATTGAAAAAAATGATGAGCTCGGATGTATAAAAATCAAAAGCGGTGACAAAACTATCGGTGTGATTTCACTGACTTCTCCCAATACAATTTCTAAGATAACAATATCGTCTGTATTTGCCGATTTACTGCTGAAAATCTAATATATAGATTAGTATTGATTTTTTTATCGATATGTTGTAGAATATGTGCATTAATGAAAGGGAGAATAATATTATGGCTCTTAAATTTAATTATAGCTATGCGGATATTGTGTCTGAAAATGATATCGAAAATATCAATGCAAAAGCTGTTGAAGCTATTAAGACTCTTGATAATAAATCAGGGGAGGGCAGCGATTTTCTCGGCTGGACCACTCTTCCCGAGGACTATGATAAAGAAGAATTTGAAAGAATCAAAAAATCAGCTGAGTACATTAAGAATAATGCGGATGTTCTTATTGTTATTGGTATCGGCGGTTCATATCTCGGAGCAAGAGCTGTTATAGAGGCGCTTAAATCTTCTAACTACAATATTCTTGCAAAGGATACACCTCAGATTTTCTTTATTGGTAATTCAATCAGTCCGACTTCTCTTAATGAGATTGTTTCACTTTGCGAAAACAAGGATATCTGTGTTAATGTAATATCGAAAAGCGGAACTACAACAGAGCCTGCGATTGCTTTCAGAGTTTTCAGAGAGCTTGTTAATTCAAAGTATCCCGGGGAAGAGGCAGCTAAGAGAATATTCTGCACAACGGATAAGGCAAAGGGTACTTTAAAAGGTCTTGCCGATAAAGAGGGCTATGAAACATTTGTTGTACCCGATGATGTCGGCGGAAGATATTCAGTACTTACAGCAGTAGGACTTCTTCCGATTGCTGTTGCAGGAATTGACATTGATAAGCTTATGCAGGGCGCTCGCAATGCTATGCAGGCATATAAGTCATATGATATTAATAAAAATGACTGCCTCAAGTATGCAGCAGTCAGAAATATTCTTTACAATAAAGGAAAAAAGCTTGAGTGTTTTGTTTCTTTTGAGCCTTCAATGGCAATGTTCAACGAATGGCTGAAACAGCTCTTCGGTGAGAGCGAAGGCAAGGACGGAAAAGGTCTTTTCCCTGTATCCTGCGTATTCTCAACAGATTTACATTCACTCGGTCAGTATATTCAGGAGAGCGGTGCTCCTCTGATGTTTGAATCGGTTGTCAGTTTTAAAGAGCCTCAGAGCGAGTTTATTATTGATGAACAGGAAGGCAATATCGACGGTCTTAATTTCCTTGCCGGCGAAAAGATGAGCACGGTTAACGATAAAGCAAGACTCGGAACACTTCTTGCTCACACCGACGGCGGAGTTCAGAATCTTATTATCGAAGCAGATAAAATTGACGAAGAAAACATTGGAAATCTTATTTATTTCTTTGAAAAAGTTTGCGCTGTTTCAGGATATATTCTTGATGTTAACCCGTTTAATCAGCCGGGTGTTGAAAGCTATAAAAAGAATATGTTTGCTCTTCTCGGTAAACCCGGTTACGAAAATGAAAAAGAAAACCTTGAAAAAAGATTAGGTTTGTGATAGTATATATTTGTAAATAAGCTTACCTAACTTAGGAGGATTAAAAATGATCAAACTAATCATCGGAAATAAAGGCTCAGGAAAAACAAAGAAATTAATTGATCTTGTTAATCTCTGTGTTGAAAAGTCAGACGGAAATGTTGTTTGCGTTGAAAAGGAACCAAAATTAACTTATGATGTTTCTTCAAAAGCTCGTCTTTTGGAAACTGATACATATGCCATCAAAGGGCATAAGGCATTTTACGGATATCTTGCAGGTATTTGTGCAGGTAACTATGATGTAACAGACATTCTTGTTGATGCAACTTTCAAAATTGTAGGCAGAGAATACGAGAAACTTCCTCAGTTTTTTGAAATGCTTACTGATTTAAGTAATGCAACCGATATTAACTTCTATTTCACAATCAGCTGTGATAAAGAAGATCTTCCGGTTGAAATTTTTGATTACTGCGAAGAGATTTAGTTTAATATCATTAACGGGCGGTTTTCCGCCCGTTATTTCTTTAATTTTGCTATTGACAAAATGGCTTCTTATATATATAATACTTAGTGCAATCTTAAAGGTGGATGTATATGCAGCTGAATTTTTCCAATTTATTCAATTTCAATAACGAATCTGTTGAAATTGATACAAAGCTTTTCTTTGATGATTTTGAATACAGCACCTATAAACCACTCAAAAACGGTGTTGAGGTTAAAGGCAAGGCTTATTGTAAAGCTGATGTTGTGTATATGGACCTTAATGTTTCTTTTGATTTCTTCGGAGTTTGTGACAGATGTGCCGATGATTTTGAAAGAAACTACAGCTTCGATTTAAACAAAATTGTTGTTCGTAAGCTTGAAAATGAAGATGATGATTTTGATGATTTTGTGGTCGTTGAAAACGAAGTTCTCGATTTGGACGACTATATCTATCAGGAAATTCAGCTATTTCTTCCGCAAAAAATGCTTTGCAGTGATGATTGCAAGGGATTGTGTCCGAAATGCGGAAAGAACTTAAACAAGGAAGAATGCAGCTGTGAAAAAGAGGTTGACCCGAGAATGGCGGCTCTTTTACAGCTTCTTGATCAAGAATAAGGAGGAAACATCATGGCAGTACCTGCAAGAAGAACTTCAAAGGCAAAAAAGAATAAGAGACGTTCAAGTGTTTGGAAGTTAAACGCTCCCACTCTCGTTAAGTGTCCGAACTGTTCTGCATATACAGTTCCGCACAAAGTATGCCCAAGCTGCGGTTATTATAACGGAAAAGAAGTAATCAGCGAAGACTAATTATTCAAATGTTTGACGGCTTATAGCTTATAAGCCGTCGTTATTTTTATGTGTAAAAGAGGTGGTAAAATGGCAAAGAATGTTGTTGCGATTGTCGGCAGACCGAATGTCGGCAAATCAACTCTTTTTAATAAATTAATAGGCAGCCGTGTTTCGATAGTAGATGACACTCCCGGTGTTACCAGAGATAGAATATACGGCGATTGTGAATGGCTGAATCGCTCTTTTTTACTTGTTGACACCGGAGGAATTGAACCCGATTCAAACGATGTTATACTTTCTCAGATGCGTTCACAGGCGCAGATAGCAATTGATACAGCGGATGTAATAATTCTTGTTACTGATATCAGATGCGGTGTTGTTGCAAGCGACTATGAGGTTGCATCAATGCTTCAAAAAAGCGGAAAACCCATTGTTTTATGCGTAAATAAATGTGATAAAATCGGCGAAGTCGACCCTGATTTTTACGAGTTTTATAATCTTGGACTTGGCGACCCCTTTGCAGTTTCATCAGTTCACGGTCACGGAACAGGTGATTTGCTTGATGAGGTAATCAGTCTTTTACCTGAAGAAAACGATAACGAAGAGGACGACGAAGAGATTATTAACGTTGCTATTATCGGAAAACCCAATGTCGGTAAATCATCTTTGGTTAACAAAATCAGCGGCCTCAACAGAGCAATTGTTTCCGATATTGCAGGAACAACAAGGGACACAACCGATACATTTGTTGAAAATGATTTCGGAAAGTTCAATTTCATTGATACTGCAGGTCTCAGAAGAAAAAGCAGAATTAATGATGACATAGAAAAATACAGCATTATCAGGGCTAAAATGGCTGTTGAAAGAGCAAATGTCTGCGTAATCATGATTGATTCAACCGAAGGCTTCACTGAGCAGGATTCAAAGGTTGCGGGAATAGCTCTTGAACAGGGAAAGGCTTGTATTATTGCTGTAAATAAGTGGGATGCTATTGAAAAAGACGGCAATACAATGAAAGAGTTCAGAGATAAACTTGCTGTTGATTTTTCATTTATGAGCTTTGCGCCCATTATTTTCATATCTGCAAAAACGGGGCAGAGAATAGATAAGCTCTATGAAATGATTGTTCATGTTCATTCACAGAATTCAATGAGGATTTCAACGGGAAGGCTTAATGAAGTACTTGCCATTGCGACTGCAAGAGTTCAGCCACCGACAGACAAAGGAAGAAGGCTGAAAATCTATTATATGACCCAGGCTTCAACCCGACCTCCGACATTTGTTTTCTTCGTTAACAGAGCTGATTTATTCCATTTTTCGTACCAGCGATACCTCGAAAATCAGATAAGAGAAATCTTCGGTCTCGACGGAACTCCCGTACGGTTTATAATCAGGGAGAGGGGAGAAGGAAAGAAATAATACAAAGCGTGCATTTTGTTGCACGCTTTTTTATTTGACATTTATATATTAATATAATATAATTAGTTTGAGCTAATATTTTAATAATTTTTTATATGTTATTAATGGGTGATTTTTATGTTAGAATCTAAAAGAACAAAAAGAGCAATAAGCATTTTATTATCTTTGAGCTTAGTGATTTCGTGCGTTATACCTGCGTTTTCCGCCTTTGCGGACGGTGGTGTATATGACGGAAAAGATATTCGTATGGTATATGCTGACACCAATGAAGAGGTGGCTGACTCCGACGAGCAGGGAAATGTATACCGCGAAGTAATGCTTGAGGGCGAAAGTCTCCAGTTGAGCTATAAGCTCATTGATGTTGCAATTCCCGAAGGCGGAAGCGTTTATTGGTACAGCGAAACGCCTACTTTGGTTAATGTTGACCAGACAGGTCTTGTAAGAGCTTTTGACTCCTCCAAGGGAGCTGCAGTTCAAACATGGATAGACAGTGAGGTAAAAACAATTCCTTTAATTGGTAATTCGCTTGCCTCAGTAATTGAAAAAGCTCTTTTCAATGACACAATTGATATGGACACAATGGATACCGAGCAGATTGTGGAATTAATGAGAAAAGCGCTTGGAGACAGTTCGTATGCAGATTCTCTTACAACTTCACTTGAAGAGTATCTTGATTCGATTAATTCAATTATTCATCTTCAGCTCAAGGATGCAAGCGGTAATGTTATTTGTGAAGATACGCTTGCTATACTTGTTAAGAAGAATGATGCCTGGTATGCAGATTTCCTTCCAAACGGAACTCATATAACTAATAAAGAAGAGATTGACACAACTGTTGCAGTGGGTTCAACAGTTCAGCTGACTGCAATAACAACCCCGCTGAGACTGCACTACGGTGTTGAATACAGCATTAAGAGCAATTCCGTGTTCAACAGCGGTGCTGATATTGCAACTGTTGACAAAAACGGTCTTGTCACTTTCAATGATGTCGGAACAGTTACCGTTCAGGCTTCACCCGATTCAAGCGATGTTCTTGAGGGTGTTAAGAAAATGCTCATCTTCATTGATGATATGCTTGAGGTTAATCCCGATATGGATACAGGTAAGGTTGCCGATATCTTAGTTGATTATCTTGGTGTAAATGTTAATAAAACTGTTCTTAAAGGACTTCTTGATTTAACTATTACTATCAGAAATAAAACAGGCAGTCTTGAAGAGCTTTTTAATAATTCAAACGGAAGTCTCAGCACTGTTGTTAACTATGTAATGCAGTATGCATATAAGGACACAATAACTTTCACGGTTATTGAGCCTGTTGCTCTTGAAGATTTTGAGATTGACGGACTTTCAAAGGTACAGGAGGGCTCACAGATTCAGTTATACTTAACTGATATCAAACCGAGCACCGGTAATAAAAATGATGTTGAATGGACTTCATCAGATGAAAGCGTTGCATATGTTGACAAAAATACTGGCGTTATTAAGGGAAGAGATTCAGGTGGCTCGTTTAGCACCTCATCTAAAGAGGTAACTATTACTGCAACCTCTATTGAAAATAAAGTATCAAAGTCAAAAACCATTAAAGTTACGGGAAGAACGGGTCAGAAGCTTTCTGATTTAACTATTAACGGACCCGACTATCTTGATACTAACGAGGAATATGACTTTACATATACCGTTTATCCTGCTCGTTCATCTTCATGGACACAGTATGTAAGCTGGGGACTCATAACCGGTTATGATGAAAACAATGACCCGATTTATTCATATGCTGAAGCTGACAGTCCTGTTAGTGATAATTATGCAGAGATTGATTCGAACGGTCACTACCGTTCATTTGGAAACGGCTATTCAACAGTTGTTCTTAATATAAAAACCGGCTATAAGCTTTTAGATGGAAGCTTTTATGAGGTTTCGTCTTTAACAAGAACAAAAGAAGTAAGCAACAGCACTCCTGTTAAGTCAATCAGTATTGCTCCTGAAAAACTCAGCAATTCAAGCGAGCCGAAGGTTGTTGAACGCGAAATAAACGGTGAAAACATTACGTTTGTAACTGTTAAAGAAAATACAACTGCAATTTTCTATAACAAGGGTATCAAGGTCAGTGCCGATATTGAGCCCGATAATGCAACAAACACAAATATTATCTGGCATATTGATAACGACAATTTCCAGATAAAGAATGAGAATACAACCGAAAAATCAATCGAAGTCAGAGCCAAATACGGCTCAGAGAGTACTGCAGCGGTTAATATTTGGTGCGAGAGTGAGGATGGCAAGGTTAAATCCGATAAGATTACATTTGTTCTCACAAGAAATGCCGCAAATTCAAATAATATTGACACCGATGAAATTGAAATTGTTCACGGTAAAACTCAAAGTGTTTCACACTCTATGACCTTTGACGGAAACCTGACTGTAAATCTTTATACTTGCTCAAGAGCATTTTGGTACAGCGATAATGTAAAGGTATTGAAGGTTGCAGATGACAATAACAAAGAGGGAAGCGCTCAGATATACGCTGCTGATGTCGGAACTGCTAATTTATACTGCGTTTCATATGACGGCGGAATTGTTTCTCAGATACCGGTTACCGTTGTTCCCGATAAAGAATATCTGAAGAATGTTGTAACTCTTTGCGACAGAACAGTTATTATTAAAACTGATGAAAACAAGGCGCTCTATTCAGATTATATGAAGAAGCTTGATAAAGCTTGCTTTGTTCTGTATGACTACAAAATGGCATCCCAGTCAACCTGTGATACTTATGCAGATAAGCTTCTTGATGCATTTAATAAAGTCGGCGGCTATGTAAGTGTCGGTGCTGTTGAAATTCTTTCAAGGTACTATGAAGAATTAGAAAACAAGTTTGTCAGATACAATGTCGGAACACTAAGCAACTATACATCGGTAAGCTATAATCTTCACTATAGGATACTTCCTGAAGATGCAATGTACAGTAAAACAGAATGGACTTCTTCAAATTCAAGTATATCAGTAAGCAGTAGTGGTGTTTGCAAGCCAACTTCAAATTCGCCGTGTTCTGCTCTGATTACCTGCACGGTTTATGACTATCTTGGAAATAAGACCTCCGACAGTGTCTGGGTAGCATTTTCAAAAACTCCTGCTACAGGTGTTGAACTTAACACATATGACATCGCTGAAGGAAAAATAGGTGAGAGCTACAAATTAACGGCAACTGTTCTTCCAAATTCAACATTATCTAAAGCAAGTTGCACTGACCTTATCTGGTCATCTGATGACGAAAGTATAGCAAGTGTTGATGAAAACGGAACTGTTTCATTCCTAAGAGGAGGAAACTGCACAATTAAGTGCACAACCTGCGACGGTGGATTCACTGCAGAATGTTCTGTTCATGTTATAACCAATTTTGACGCTTTAAGAGGCTTGATTAATGAATATGAAGCCTTGAATATTCAGGAAACCAATTTCTATCCGGAAACATATCAGAATTATATCTCTGTTATGAATTCTGCGAAAGAATTGCTCAATGACGAAAATGCTTCACAGGACGTTGTTGATGCTAAATATGATGAACTTACTAAAGCATTTGCGTCACTAAGAGAATATATTTATATTACGAATAGTGAGATATATCTTGACGGTGAACAGGCTTCTGATTATTATCAGGAAAAGGTTTCGACCTTAAGCTTGTATACCTCATCAAAATTAAGCCTTAATGTAAGAGTTTATCCATATAATGCCGATTATGAATCAATTCAGTGGAGCTCTTCAAATTCAAGTGTAAATGTATCATCCGACGGTGTTTGCAAGCCTTCAGGCAATAAAGCTTGCTATAGCAGAATAACCTGTAAATTAACCGACCATTTCGGAAATGAATATAGTTCTTCTGTTAATGTTTCATTTGCAAAAAATGTTGTAACATCTGTTGAACTTGATAAAGAAGAAATCGGCGGAGATATTGGCGATACTGTTAAATTAAATCATACAATCAAACCGCAGCCTTCGGGATTATTCTCAACAGGCGGTGCTGATATAACAGATGTTGTTTATTCAAGCAGCAATCCTGAAGCAATCAGCGTTGACCAGGAGGGTAATGTATCATTTCTAACAGCAGGTGCGGCAACAATAACTGTTACAACTTGTGACGGAGGTTTAATTGCAACTTGCTTTGCAAGAACAAACGTTGTTCAGGAAGCACTTGTTGAAGCTGTTGAGGCATATAAAGATATTGTTTACACCGATTATGAATACGATTATGGAATTGCATTCAAAAACGCATATGAGACGGCTGAGAACGCAATTGATAACTATGCTTTAACTCAGGAAGACATTGATGAAGCAACGCAAAATCTGATTGAAGCAGCAAATGCGCTTGCAGAACATCCGTTTGTTGAAATTGAGCAGATTAATGTTGACTGGATAGGTAAAAATACTTACGGTCAGCAGAAAGAAAGCGGAAGAGTTGATGAAAAAGACTCTATTGCAGTAAGCTTCAATAACGGTTATTCAAATATTTATACTCAGAATTCCTGTGTGATAACAGCTAGTGTTTATCCCGAAAACGCAATGTACTCCAATGTTTCCATTGAAACACTTTCATCAAATCAGATGAATGTTTCAGCTAACGGTAATACCGCAACCTGCAAGATTTCTATAAGACCTGCAGGAAATGCAAAACTCAAGATTAAGTACACCGATGCTTACGGAAGAGAAACATCAAGAGTTATAACTGTTGTTATGGCAAGATATGTTGTTAACGGAATAAATATTGACCAAGATGACTTCAGTGCTGTTGCAACTGATGAAACTGCACAGCTCAGCGCAACACTTTCAAGCACAAGTGGCAATGCATCAGATCTTAATTATACGGATATTGAATGGAGTTCGTCAGATGAAAGCATTGCAACTGTTGATTCAAACGGACTTGTAACATTTAAGGACGACGGAAGCGTTGTTATAACCGCTAAATCATTTGACGGCGGATACACCGATTCGGTAACAATAACAATTATTGCCGATTTCAGCAAGCTAATTGCCGCAATTGACGAATACAGCGCAGTGGTTGAAGAAAACCGAGGAAAGTTCTTCTATACAGAGGAATCACTTGATGTTCTTGAAGCAGCAATAAATGAAGGCAGAATTGTTGCAGAGAATGAAAGCAATAAACAAGCAGTTGTTAATGAAAGTCTGAACAGCATTAAATCTGCTTATAACGCTCTTGAAAGATATGTTCCTTGTGAGAGCATTTCACTGTCTGTTGATGAGAATGATGAAGATGTTGAGATAATTAAAGACGGATTTATCAGATACACATCAGCATCTCTCAACAATAAGTCATTTAAGCTTCTCACCGTAACTTTTCCTGAGCGTTCAAGATATGAAGAAATTGAGTGGGAGAGCAGCAATGCTGCAATCACCGTATCCGAGGACGGAACTGTAACAAGCACTTCGGCTTCTGCTAAATATGCACTCATAACCTGCAAAGTAACGAATTATGATGGCGAAGAACATACTGATTCAGTTTATGTTTCATTTGTAAGATTTGGCGTTGAGAGCATTTCACTTGAACAGGAAGAGGCAGTATTTGGAATTTCAGGTGCAACTAGAACGATTGAGCCGAATATCGGTTATACTTCTTCAGTTGTCGGAACATCTTCAAATTATGTAAGCGATTGCTTATGGTCATCGAGTGATGAAAGTATTGCAAGAGTTAATGAAAATGGAACGGTTACATTTGTTTCACCCGGAAGTACAACAATTACTGCAGTCACAATTGACGGCGGATTCTCAGCTTCAACAACTGTTTACACGACTTATGATACAACAGCTCTTTTCGCTGCTATCAATGAAGCAAAAGACATAGATTATATGGATTATGCTTATGCATACGGAATGGCATTTAAAGAGAAATATGAAATTGCCGTTGCCGTTAGCAAGAATTATCTTGCTACACAGGATACAATTGATGTTGCATGCGAAGAGCTTGTTGAAGCAATGTCAGCACTTGAGGGCAATGAGTTCATACTTCCGAATCCGTCAATCAGAACGGGCAGCAACCATATTATCACTGATAACGATGTGGTAGAATCGGATGATAATGACCAGCTTCATATTAATGCTTATATTGCAGAAAATGCAATGATTAAGTCATATTCATTTACATATTCTAATGCAAACGGAATTACCGTACAGCAGGATGATTTATCACTGCTAATAACGAGAACCGAAGAACAGGGAAGTATAACTCTGAATCTCAATGTAGTTGATGACTATGACAGGGAATACAGCATTGAACGAACAATAACGATAATAGCTAAGGTTATTCCTGCAACGGATATTACCATTACTGTTAACGGTGAAGCAGTCGGAACAGAATTAAATGTTTCCTGCAACGGAAGCTATGATAACTTTCAAAACCTGCAGCTCGGATATATTCCGACACCGGCTAATGCAAACAGCATTGTTTCTGTTTCATATAAGAATAATTCAACAATCCCGGCACTTTCACCGATGAAGGTTGATTCATCAACAGGATTAATAACACTCAGCGGAGCAAGCAGATTAATTAAAAGCTACAATGCTCCGATTGTATGCACCATTACAAACGCAGACGGAACTACAGTAACAAAGTCATTTACTTTGTATGTCAATAGGAATTAAGGAGGCGATAATATGAAAATAAAAAATAAAAAGAGATTATCGCTTCTGCTTGTTGGGATATTGATTATTTCTTTGTTATCGGTTTGTATCTTTGCTTTTGCCGATGATAATGTTGAAATTAATGCTGAAAATTTTCCAGACTTTAATTTCAGAAACGTGATATCGTTTATGTATGATACTGACGGCGACGGCTATCTTTCAAAACCTGAACGGAGCATAGAATCAATGATTCTTTCGGGTGTTGTTGAAATGTATGCATTTGAAAATGACCTTGATGAAGATTCTATAAAAATTAACAATCTCAAGGGAATAGAATTTTTCGATAACCTCAAAAGCCTTCGCTGCAGCAGTGTCGGAAGAATGGATATTCTTGATGTTTCCGAGCTTGATAAGCTTGAAAGTCTTGCATGCAATGATTTGGGACTTAAGAGTATCAATCTTTCATCAAGCAACGCTTTAATTAATCTCAGTATTTGTTCAAATGATATTGAAAGTCTTGATTTAAGTGGTAATACAAATCTGAAAAAGCTTCACTGCTATTCAAATGACTTTTTGAAATCGCTTAATGTTAACGGTCTTACCCAGCTTGAGGAGCTAAGATGTGATGTTTGTTCAATTGAATCACTCGATTTATCAGCAAACACAAATCTAAACTATCTTAACTGTTCATATAACCGTTTGACAAAGCTTGATTTAAGCAATAATACCGGTCTTGTTACAGGCGGTAATGATTTAACCGAATACAATATCGGTCATCAGAGTACATCTGCATATGTTAAAGTAAGTGACGGCTTGATTGTTGTTCCGTTGGAGCTTGAGAATGAAAGAGTTGTTTCAACCAATCTTGATTACAATGAAACAGTAGCCTACGCTGACGGAGAGTTTTATACCGATAATTCGGATAATCTTTCAAACGGAATCAGTTATTCATATAATACGGGAATATCCGATTCAGCTTATTTAACCGTTCATGTTGATGTTATTGAAAAAGAGCATTATTATTCGTTGTCTTCATTTGATATCAATAAAAACAGCGCAAAGATTGAATGCCCGATTTGTAAAGACAGCTATTCTGTTAAATTTGCGGATTCAATCAACAAAAGAGAAGGTAACAAGAAATTTGTTAAGTATCTCGATGTTGTTGATGACGGAATAATTAATGCAAAAGACTATGCCGCACTTGTTAATGAATATAAATAAAAAAATAAAACCGTCGATTCGACGGTTTTGTTTTTTACTTAATTAAGCTCTTTCAACCTTACCTGAACGAAGGCATCTTGTGCAAACATAGATTCTCTTAGGTGAGCCGTTAACAATTGCCTTAACCTTTTTAATGTTCGGTTTCCAGGTTCTGTTTGATCTTCTGTGTGAGTGAGATACCTTAATACCGAAGGACATTTCTTTTCCACAGCATTCACATTTAGCCATATGCGTACACCTCCTTAAATATAACGGATATATATTAACAGAAACTTATCAAAAAAGCAAGTATTTTTTTAATTAATTTTTTATGTGAGAAAAATAATGTGCTTTTTAGTATATAAACTTGATTTTATATACAATATTTAGTATAATAAACAGGATTTAAAATAATTTGTCGGAGGAATAAAAATGGCTACTGATAAAAAACCATCAAGCATAAACAGCGATAAGAAAGCTGCTCTTGAATCAGCTTTAAAACAAATTGAAAAACAGTATGGCGCAGGCGCAATTATGCGTCTCGGTGAAAACAGCGGACTTAAGGTTGATGCTGTTTCAACAGGCTCATTAACCCTTGATATTGCAACGGGAATCGGCGGACTTCCCAAGGGAAGAATCATTGAGATTTTCGGCCCTGAATCATCGGGTAAAACAACTCTTGCACTCCACTGTGTTGCAGAAGCTCAGAAGCAGGGCGGTGAAGCAGCATTTATTGATGCGGAACATGCGCTTGACCCTGTATATGCTTCAAATCTCGGAGTTGATGTTGATTCACTTCTTGTTGCTCAGCCAGACAACGGTGAGCAGGCGCTTGAAATAACAGAACAGCTTGTTCGAAGCGGTGCTATTGACATTATTGTTGTCGACTCAGTTGCTGCACTTGTTCCGAGAAGTGAGATTGACGGTAATATGGGTGATTCCCATGTCGGTCTTCATGCAAGACTTATGTCTCAGGCTTTAAGAAAACTTGCAGGCGCAATTAATAAGTCAAACTGCATTATTATATTCATTAACCAGCTTCGTGAAAAGGTCGGCGTTATTTATGGAAATCCTGAGGTAACAACGGGCGGACGCGCGCTTAAGTTCTATTCTTCAATGAGAATTGATGTAAGAAAGAGCGAGCAGATTAAGGCACCGGGAAATGAATTTGTCGGCTCTCACACTAAGGTTAAGATAGTAAAGAACAAGGTTGCTCCTCCGTTTAAAACCGCCGAATTTGATATTATGTACGGAACGGGTATTGACAGAGTTGGCGAGATTTGCGACCTTGCAGTTAATCTCGGAGTTGTTAAGAAGAGCGGTTCCTGGTTCTCATACGGCGATCAGAGATTCCAGGGTAAAGAAAAGCTCAAGGAATTAATCAAGAGCAATCCCGATTTCGGCAAAGAGATTGAGGATAAGGTTCTTGCTCTTATGAATAATGACGGCTCAGCTGTTGAAGAAGAGCCGATTGTTAGCGAGCCTGCTCCCAGAGCACCGATAACTCAGACAAGAGCTGACGCAAGAGCTAAGCTCGATATTGAAATCGACGACGAAGACTGATAATGAAACTCTCATATAAAAGCGGACGCGGAAACAAGCTTCATCTTTATCTTGACGGCGAATATCAGATTACAACCACAACTGATTTCTTCGCAGGACACTATTATAAAGAAGACAGTGAAATTGATGAGGATGAATGGCTTGAATTAGTTGAAAAGATAAACTATTCAAAAGCTGTTGGCAAGTGTTATGATTTATTATCCCGAAGAGCGCATTCCGTTAAGGAACTCAGGGATAAGCTTATTAAGTCATTTGACAGTGATACAGCTGATAAAGCAATTGATTTAATGCTTGAATACGGTTATCTTAATGATGAAGAATATGCAAAAGACCTTTTCTTTCATCTTATGAACAACAAAAAAATGTCCGAAAGATTCATTATTCTTGAAATGAATAAAAGAGGAATTTCAAACGAAATAACTCAAAATCTTATCTGTGATGCCGACATTGATAATGTCGGCACTGCATTTGATATAATAACTTCAAAATACTTAAATAAACTCAGTGAAGAGGGCGGACGGCAGAAAGTTATAGCCGCGATGTCTCGAAAAGGCTTTTCTTACTCCGATATTAACGCTGCACTTGAAAAGATAGAAAACAATGATGAATTTTAAAGCTGGAATGATTTCCCTCGGCTGTCCGAAGAATCAGGTTGACGGTGAAATAATTCTTTCTAAACTTAAAAATGCCGGTTTTGAAATAGTTTCAAGCATTGAAGACTCGGATGTTATGATTATTAACACCTGCGGTTTTATTGAAAGCGCCAAACAGGAAGCGATTGAAACAATTCTTGAAGTTGCTGAATATAAAAATGCAGGGCTTATTAAAGCAATTGTTGTTACAGGATGTCTTGCCGAGCGATATCAGGATGAAATAATCAAGGAAATGCCCGAGGTGGATGCTGTTGTCGGCATTGGTGCTAACTCCGACATTGTTAAAGTGTGTCAAAAAGCGCTTTTGGGATTGACTACGGCTGTTTTTCCCGATAAGTGTTATCTTCCTTTGGATGATGAAAGACTCGTTTCTACGCCGTCTCATTGGGCATATTTAAAGATTTCCGACGGATGTGACAACAGGTGTTCATACTGTGCTATTCCTTCAATACGGGGCAGATTCCGCTCGAGAAAGATTGAAGACATTGTAAGCGAAGCAAAAACGCTTGCTTCCTATGGCGTAAAAGAGCTCATTCTGATAGCTCAGGATACAACTAAGTACGGTCAGGATATCTACGGTGAATATAAGCTTGATGCACTGTTACAAGAGCTTGTTGAGATTGATGGAATCGAATGGATAAGACTTTATTATTGCTATCCCGAAAGAATTACCGATTCACTGATTGAAGTTATTGCAAACAATGATAAGATTTGCAAATATATTGATATTCCGCTTCAGCATGCAGACGGTGAAGTGCTTAAAAATATGAACAGAGCAGGGGACTCAGGAAGTTATAAAAAGCTGATTGAAAAAATGCGAAAAGATATTCCCGATTTAGCACTTCGAACAACATTTATGGTTGGTTTTCCCGGGGAAACAGATGAGCAGTTTGAAAATCTTTGTAATTTTGTCAACGATATTCAATTTGACAAGATGGGAAGTTTTACTTTCTCACCTGAAGAAGACACGCCTGCATATGATATGGAAAACCAGATTGATGAAGATACTAAACTAAGGCGTCAGGAAGTATTGATGGACACTCAGTATACCATCACCGAAAAGATTAATAAATCGAGAATTAATAAGAAATACAGAGTTATAATTGATGGTTTCGACGGTGATAAATACACAGGAAGAGCTTATTTTGATTCCCCTGAGATTGACAGCGGAATAATTATCAGCTCCGATAAAGAACTTAAAATCGGCGAGTTTTATGAAGTTATAATAACCGATTTCGATGGATATGATTTAAAAGGGAAGTGTGTTAATTGAATTTGCCCAATAAAATAACTGTTTTCAGATTTATTTGTGTTCCGTTTCTTTTTGCGGCGTCCTTAATTCAGTTCAGATACCACTGGGTTGTTGCACTTCTTATATATTTAGCAGCATGTATAAGTGATAAGGCGGACGGAATTATTGCAAGAAAAAGAAACCTTGTAACTGATTTCGGCAAGCTTATGGACCCGCTGTCCGATAAATCAATTGTTCTTGCTGCATTTTTAATTCTGTTTAATCTTGGGTGGCATACAGATATTGTCATAATGATTATGATGGCAAGAGAATTCCTTGTTGCAGGAATGCGTATGGCGGCAGTTAATGAAGGCGAGGTTATCGCTGCAAACGGTTTTGGAAAGGCAAAAACTTTCCTGCAGATGATAACAACAATTATTGCATTCTTTATTCTTGCAGTGCTTGAAAAAGACGGTGAGGTTGTCATTTCAACGCAACCGATAACAGCTCCGCATTGGCTTTATATCTATTGCACAATTGCATTTTGGATTGACGGAATTGTAACACTGCTCAGCGGTCTGAAATATGCAAAAGATGGATGGCACTTAATAAAAACAAAATAATGGTTGCAAAAATAGTATAAATGTATATAATATAAGTAGTTAAATGCTTCGATTAGGAGAAGTAGCGGATAACAAAGTATCAAAGAGAGCGGATTGTTTGCTGGAAAATTCGCATATTTTGCCCGTGAAATGCGCCTATGAGCTTCCCGAAGGAAATGTCGGGACGGACGCCCCGTTAAAAGCATATGAGTATAAACAGGAGTGGAACCGCAGTAATTATTGCCTCCGTCGATTTGTTTCGGCGGAGTTATTTTTTTGAAAGGTTATTTATGAGTTATTTTTCAGATTACAGAGAGGATGTTAAAAGCTTTCTTGAGCATGACCCCGCAGCTTCAAGTGCCTTTGAGGTTATAGCTCTGTACCCGGGCTTTAAAGCGCTGAGAAACCACAGAAAAGCTAATTTTCTGTTCAGGCATAATATGAAGCTTCTTGCAAGGGCTATGAGCCAGCACTGCGCTCACAGAACGGGAATTGAGATACACCCGGGAGCAACAATCGGAAAAAGGGTCTGCATTGACCACGGAACAGGAATTGTTATCGGTGAAACAACAGAAATAGGAAACGATTGTATTATTTATCAGGGTGTAACCCTCGGCGGTACGGGTAAGGACACTGGAAAAAGACATCCGACAATCGGAAACGGCGTTTTAATCGGCGCAGGCGCAAAGGTTCTCGGACCAATTAATATCGGTAATCATGTTAAGATTGCCGCAGGTGCAGTTGTTGTTAAGGATGTTGATGATAACAGTACCGTTGTCGGCGTACCCGGCAGAATAGTCAGAATTGACGGCGAAAGAATTGATGATCTCGACCAGGTTAATTTGCCCGACCCCGTTATGAATGCAATAAGGGACAACACAATCCTGATAAACGAATTAACAAAAAGAATCGAAAAACTGGAGGAAGATAATAAATGAGAGTATTTAATACACTGACAAGAACAAAGGAAGAATTTGTTCCGATTGATGATAAGGAAGTAAAAATCTATGCTTGCGGACCGACTGTATATAACTTCATTCATATCGGCAACGCAAGACCTCTTTGTGTTTTCGATGTTTTAAGAAAATACCTTGAATACAGAGGATATAATGTAAAATTTGTTCAGAACTTTACTGATGTTGACGATAAAATCATCAAAAGAGCAAATGAAGAAAACTTAAGCTTTTCAGAGGTTTCTGAAAAGTACATAAAAGAATTCTGGACCGACGCAAAGGGCTTGAATTTCAAAGAAGCAACTGTTCATCCCAAAGCGACAGAAAATATTGATGAGATAATTGAAATTATCAATTCACTTATTGATAAAGGATTTGCATATGAAGTAAACGGCGATGTTTACTACAGAGCACTGAAGTTCAAAGGCTACGGAAAACTTTCTCATCAGCCGATTGACGACCTTCAGAGCGGAGCAAGAATTGCTGTTGATGATATAAAGGAAAATCCGCTTGACTTTGCGCTCTGGAAAGCTGCAAAGGAAGGTGAGCCTTATTGGGATTCTCCCTGGGGCAAGGGCAGACCGGGCTGGCATATTGAATGCAGTGCAATGAACAGAAAATATCTTGGTCAGACAATCGACATTCATTGCGGTGGTCAGGATTTGGTTTTCCCACACCATGAGAATGAAATTGCACAGAGCGAAGCAGCTAATGGTGCACCGTTTTCAAAATATTGGATGCATAACGGATATATCAATGTTGACAATGTTAAGATGAGTAAGTCGCTAGGCAACTTCAAAACAGTTCGAGAGATTGCCGATGTTTACGGTTATGAGGTTATAAGATATTTCCTCATTTCATCACATTACCGTTCACCAATTAACTATTCACTTGAAATAATTGAGCAGTGTAAATCAGCTCTTGAAAGATTATACACCTGCAGAGAGTCACTTGATTTTGCAATTAAAAATGCAAGTTCTGATATCGTTGATGATGAAGAATTAATTAAAACTATAGAATCAAGAAGAGAGCAGTTTATTACTGCAATGGATGATGACCTTAACACAGCTGACGGACTTGCTGCAATATTTGATTTAGTTAAGGACATCAACACTAAAATTCTTGATAAAGAGGTTTCAAAGGGTGTTTGTGAAGAGGCTGCAAAGATATTTGACGAGCTTTGCGGTGTTCTCGGAATACTTTATAACAGAAAAAGCAATGATTTGGATTCTGAAATTGAGGCTCTTATCGAGCAGAGACAGAATGCTCGTAAGAATAAAGACTGGGCAACCGCTGACAAAATCAGAGATGATTTGAAGGCAAAATGCATTATCTTGAAGGATACACCTAACGGAGTAACCTGGACAAAGGAGTAAAAAAACAAAGGAGTGAATTAAATGGTAGACCGAGTCAAATTCAAGGATATTGAGATTTCCCGTCTTGGTTTAGGCACAATGCGATTACCCTGCAAAACCCCTTTCAAAAGAGAAGCAAACCCACTGATTGATTACGAAAAAGGCTGCGAACTGGTTGACTTGGCATATCAAAACGGTGTTAATTATTTTGATACGGCATATATTTACCACGCAGGCAAGAGCGAAAAATTCATTGGCTCGGCTCTTAAAAAATATCCGAGGGATACATATTATCTTGCCGACAAGCTTCCCATGTGGATTGTAACAAGAAAAGGCGACATGGAAAGAATTTTCAACAAGCAGCTTTCAAGAACAGAGCACGATTTCTTTGATTTCTATCTTCTTCATTCGCTTGATGAAGGCAACTGGAAGAAGTGCAAGAAATACGATGCAGTAAGCTTTGTTGACCAAAAGAGAAAGGAAGGCAAGATTAAATACATAGGCTTTTCCTTCCACGGAACAATTGATGATTTAAAGGAAATAGTTCCTGCATACGACTGGGATTTCGCCCAGATTCAGATGAATTATCTTGACTGGAAGAATCAAAACGCTAAAGAGCAGTATCAGATTCTTAAGGATGCAGGCATTCCGACAATAATTATGGAGCCTGTTCGCGGCGGAAAGCTTGCTGACCCGCCGAAAGGTGTTAAAGAACTTTTTGATAAGTCCTTCCCGGGCAAGAGCTATGCTTCAACTGCTATGCGTTTTGATGCAAGCTTTGATAATGTTCTAACAATTCTCAGCGGTATGAACGCACCTGAGCAGATGCTTGATAATCTTGAAACCTTAACCGATTTCAAGCCGATGAGTGAAACAGAAATGAACATTTGCTTTAACGCTGCATCACTGATTAATAAAACCGAAATAATACCCTGCACGAGCTGTGATTACTGTGCTGACTGCCCTAAAGCTGTAAAAATCAGCAGTATATTTGCACTTTACAACAATGTTAAAAACGAGGATATGACCCCACAGGAGGCTCAGGACGCATATGATAAGATAGATGTTAATGCATCCGATTGTATCAAGTGTAATAAATGCAAACAGCACTGCCCCCAGGGAATTGATATTCCTGCTCAGCTCGAAAAGCTCAAGAATGATTTCTTTGCATAGGCATTAGAGATTCGAACCCCTAATACCTAAGAAAAGGACTTCCGATTCGGAAGTCCTTTTATAACTTTATATCAAGCTCATTTATGATATCGCTTATCATAATTGCAGTATCGTTATTTGTAAATAGGTTTTTAACTGCATTTTTATTTGATTTGCCTCTTTTGAATATTGCATCAAAGAGTCTGTGAAAGAATGCAATAGGAAGAAGCAGATGGCATTTATCCGAATACTTATAGGTTCTGTATAAATACTCTTTAGGCGGAAACAGCATCATCAAAAATGCTTTTATTGAGGCAGTGAGTCCTTTCTTTTCTGAAGAATTCATGCTATGCACAAGCCTGACTGTTCCATGGTCACTTATTGCAAAACCGAATACTCCGCCTTCAAACATTATTTTCTCAAGTGACTCTTTCAAGTCTTCATCAATTTCAAAATCAATGTCTATCGGTGAATTAAACCATTCCTTTGAAAGCTTAAGCAAAAACATTGCTGATTTTTCAATGTTAAGCGCTTTTATAACGCTGTCGAATAATTCAAAGTTAAAGTCATCACATCTGAGCATAACATCAATATCCATTAACTGACGGATTCCGACACCGCCGACACTCAGATGCCGAAGAAAATGCGAAATGATGTAAACAAGGTGATTTGTTGTATCAAGATTATATGCAAAGCCTTTAGTATTAACGCATTTATCTTCAAACGGCATTTCAAAATAATGCTCACAATCTGAATTAACACCGTCGAGATATGCTTTAACCTCATATTCTTCATCATTATAAATCAGAACAGACTGAATATCATCCGATTGGCTCAGTTCAAAGCCTCTTTCAACAAGCAAATTAGTTGCTTTTTCCAGGTTTTCAGGTTCAACAATAACATCTGTATCACCGCTTGTCCTGACCTCACCAACGGGGTAGTATTGCCTTATTGCAGCGCCTTTTACAAAGAGATGTTTTATTTCAGACTCAGAAAGAACATCAGTAAGTATTTCAATACCCGAAAGCTTGTTTTCGAAGCTTTGAATTGTCATACCGAGCGCTTGCTTAAAAAGACTGAATAATTTTTCTGGCGGTCTGCTCTCGGCAGGCAGCTTCTTAATAGCAACCGTCAGCATTGCAGTAACATTATGCAATTCTCCAAGCTTAAAAACTCCCATCCAGTCTGCCTGAGCTTCAGACAGAGGAGGGGAGTCGTTTAAATAAGATGATAAAAGATGTATAAAATACTTTTGTGTTTTATCCATAGTTATTTTACAAGTTCACCCATATCATACATTCCGGGAGCTTTTCCCATCATAAATACAGCTGCGTTAACTGCACCGACGGCAAATACTTCTTTGCTTCTTGCTGAATGGGAAAGGGTGATATTTTCATCCCTTCCTGCAAAAAGGATAGAGTGCTCGCCAACAATTGTTCCGCCGCGTATTGAATGAATACCGATTTCATCCTTAGTTCTTTTTTCTCTTTTCGAATGACGGTCGTATTCATATTTCATCGGCTTTTCAAATTCTTCACTGATTGCATCGGCAAGCATCAATGCTGTTCCCGAAGGAGCGTCAATTTTCTGATTGTGATGCTGTTCAATGATTTCAATATCAAATTCATTGCCGAGAACTGCAACAGCCTTTTTTGCAAGGTTTGCAAGAAGATTAATGCCGATGCTCATATTATATGTGAAGAAAATCGGGCACTTTTCAGATGCATCGCTGATTTTCTTTTTCTGGCATTCATCAAATCCGGTTGTTGCAATAACAAGGGAAGTATTAGTGTTTATGCCATATTCAAGCAAATCATCAAGAAGGGAAGGGTTTGAAAAGTCAATAACAACATCAGCTTCCTCTTTGACATCACCAATTGAAGAATATATTGGAAATGATGCCGAATTATCATTGAATTTATCAACGCCTGCAACAACCGTGCAATCCTCTCTTGCAGAAACGACGCTTTGAATAACTTTTCCCATTTTTCCGCAAGCACCGGTAATTATTATTCTTGTCATTTATAAAATCCTCAATTATTTTAAAAGTCCGTATTTATCCATTACACTCTTAAGATAGTTATAGTTATCTTCAACCATCTCACTGAGAGGCATTCTGCAGGGACCCATATTCCATCCCATCATATTGCAGGCATTCTTAACAGGAATGGGATTAACCTCGCAGAAAAGAGCATTTGCAAGCTCAAGATACTCTGCCATCATATCGGTGCACTTGAATGCGTCGCCGTCAAGATAAACCTGAACCATATCATGAGTTTCCCGGGGACAAACATTTGCAAGAACAGAAATAACGCCCTTGCCGCCGCAGCTCATAACCGCAGGAATCTGGTCATCATTACCGCTCCAGATATTAATATCATCACCGCAGAGTGCTCTGATTTTCATAACCTGGGAGATATCTCCGCTTGCTTCCTTAACACCGTTGATTCTCGGAAGAGCTGAAAGCTTCTTGAGAGTATCGGGAGTAAGGTTTACGCCTGTTCTTGAAGGAACATTGTAGAGAATAATCGGAATATCGGTTGAATCGTGATATAGCTTATAGTGCTCGTATAAGCCCTTCTGAGTACACTTATTGTAATAAGGTGTTACAAGAAGAAGTGCGTCAGCACCGTATTCACAAGCCTTTTTAGCAGTTCTGATACCGTATTCGGTGTTGTTTGAACCTGCACCGCAAATAACGGGAACTCTGTGGTTAACGTAGTCAATACAGAATTTCATTGCTTCATAGTGTTCCTGGGTGGAAAGCGTTGATGCTTCGCCGCTTGTTCCGCAGACAACAATTGCGTCTGTTCCGTTGTCTATCTGCCAATCAATGAACTTTTTGAATTCATCATAGTTAATGCTGTAATCTTCGTTAAAAGGTGTGATTATTGCAACTGCTGATCCGGTAAAAATAGGTTCTTTCATAATGTTTTCTCCTTATATATGATGTTAGTCCATATATCCTTCTGCTGCAAGAAGCTCTGCAAGTAAAACTGCGCCGCCTGCTGCACCGCGAAGGGTGTTGTGTGAAAGACAAACAAATTTATAATCGTACTGAGTATCTTCTCTGAGTCTGCCGATTGAAACAGCCATTCCGTTTTCAAGCTCTCTTTCGCTCTTAATCTGAGGTCTGTCGGGCTCGGTGAAATAGTTAAGGAACTTTTTGGGAGCAGAGGGGAGGTTAAGCTCCTGAGCTCTTCCTTCAAAATTATTCCATATTTCAATCATTTCATCAATTTCGGGTTTCTTTTCAAAGTTTACAAATACAGCGCCGAGATGACCGTTTGAAACGGGAACTCTTATGCACTGAGCGGTGAAATTGGGCTTATCTGTTGAAACAATTTCATCGCCTTCAATTTTACCCCAGAGCTTGAGAGGCTCTTTTTCGCTTTTTTCTTCTTCACCGCCAATATAGGGGATAACATTGTCAATCATTTCAGGCCATGTTTCAAATGTTTTTCCTGCACCGCTGATTGCCTGATAAGTACATACTAAAACATCCTTAACACCGAACTTTTCATGAAGAGGGAAGAGAGCAGGAACATAGGACTGAAGCGAGCAGTTTGATTTAACTGCAACAAAGCCTCTTTTTGTTACGAGTCTTTTTCTCTGTGAGGGGATGATATTAATATGCTCTGCGTTGAGCTCGGGCACAACCATGGGAACATCCTTAGTAAATCTGTGTGCTGAATTGTTTGAAACAACGGGGCACTCATGCTTTGCATATTCCTCTTCAAGTGCTTTAATTTCATCCTTTTTCATATTTACTGCGCAGAAAACGAAATCAACAATTGAAGTAATCTTTTCGATATCGTTTGTTGCGTCCATAACAATCATATCTTTATATTTCTCGGGTATCGGTGCATCCATACACCATTTTGAGCCGATTGCATCAGCATATTTTTTGCCTGCGCTTCTCGAGGACGCTGCAAGAACAACAACATCAAACCAGGGATGCTCGCTTAAAAGTGTCATAAAACGCTGGCCGACCATACCGGTTGCACCAATAATACCAACTTTGTATTTTTTCATATTTTTTCTCCTTTGAACTTGTAATATTAATTAATATGCAATATAATATCAATCAAGACATAATTGCTAAATTAATATTATAAATATAATACTATTATCTTTTTTTATTGTCAATTATACAATTTGGAGAATATTAATGAAAACATCGGATTTTTTCTATGAACTTCCACAAGAATTAATCGCTCAGACTCCTGTAGAGCCGCGTGATTCTTCAAGACTTATGGTTCTTAATAAAGAAAGCGGAAAAATTGAACACAGGGTATTCTCGGACCTTTTGGAGTATCTTGATGAAGGCGACTGCCTTGTTTTAAATAATACAAGAGTAATTCCTGCAAGGATTTACGGAGTGAAAAAAGAAACTGGCGCGGTAGTTGAATTCCTGCTGTTAAAGCAGAAGGAAAATAATATCTGGGAATGTCTTTGCAAACCCGGTAAAAGAGCAAAAATCGGAACTGAATTCGTGTTTGGTGAGGGAATAACTGAGTGTGAAGTTACAGATGTTACTGAGGAAGGAAACAGAATAATTCAGTTTAAATGTGATAAAAAAGAAATCTACAACATTCTCGACAAAATCGGCAAAATGCCGCTGCCTCCATATATAACGGAAGAGCTGAAAAACGGCGAAAGATACCAGACTGTTTATTCAAAGGAGCTCGGCTCTGCAGCTGCACCGACAGCAGGTCTGCACTTTACCGAGGAAATGCTCGAAAAAATCAGGCAGATGGGCGTTAATATAACATATGTTACACTTCATGTCGGTCTGGGGACATTCAGACCTGTTAAGGTTGATGATGTAACTAATCACAAGATGCACAGTGAGTATTATTATCTTCCGAAAGAAACAGCCGATATAATCAATAATACCAAAAAGAATGGTAAAAGAGTTATCAGCGTCGGAACAACGAGCACAAGAACACTTGAAAGCGTTGCCTCTAAATACGGTGAAATCAGGGAAGATGAAGGCGACACCGAAATCTTCATTTATCCCGGTTATGAATTCAAAGCAATAGATGCTCAGATAACCAATTTTCATCTGCCTGAAAGTACGCTGATTATGCTTGTCAGCGCTTTTGCGGGATATGACAATGTAATGAACGCTTATAAAGAAGCGGTTAAGGAAAAATACAGATTCTTCTCCTTTGGAGATGCAATGTTAATAATTTGATGGGGTGAAAAAATGAAAAAGGTTTTGTCTTTTGTAATTTCGTTAATACTAATACTAAATGCAACTGCAATTGCTGCATTTGCCGATTATCAGGAAGATATATCCGAATGTGTAATTACACTATGGGAGTATTACTATGTTTACAGCAGTTTGGCAAATAAGCCTGAAGCTGACATAATTAACACAGACGGTGATTATCTCATTAAAGGTGTGGATTATGAGCTTAAATATTCAAATAATATTAATGCAGGAACAGGTAAAGTTACGGCATACGGAATTGGAAATTACACGGGTGAAATTTCGGAAACCTTCACAATTGCAAGGCAAAAAATTAAATCGGACCAGGTATATTTATGGTATGACAGCGTAACCTACAGCGGTAAAGCAAAAAAACCGTCTGTAAGCGTTTATTATCCCGAAACCGATTCAGAAATGGCAGAGGGTAAACATTATAAACTGACATATAAGAATAATGTCAACCCGGGAACAGGTAAGGTTACGGTAACAGGTATCGGTAACTATACAGGAACTGTTACAAAGTCATTTAAAATAAAGCTGTCTAAGATTACTTCCGTTAAAACAAAAGCACTTTCAAAAACAAGTATAAAGATTTCATGGAAGAAACAATCAAATGTTTCAGGTTATCAGATTCAAAAATATAATTCAAAACAGCATAAGTGGAGCACGGTTAAAACCATCAGCAAAAACACAAACTCTGCAAAGCTCACCAAAATCAATGTCGGAACAAAATACAAATTCAGAGTTCGCTCGTATAAGAAAATTGGCAGTAAGAAATATTATGGAACTTACAGCAAAACAAAGAACCATTATGTTGCATTGCCGAAGAAAATAAAGGGATTATATGATGTGTATACTGAAAATCTTTACGGTATGGTATTTGAATCCCTTATGACATGGAATAAACAGTCAGGAGTTTCCGGATATCAGGTAAAGATACTTGCTGGTCAAAATGCTTCTAATTACTCGGCGCATTATCATAAATTGAAAGGTGCGTCAAATAACTCAGATACATTTACCGTTAACGCATTAAGAGTGCCTGATACAAAACCATGCTATTATGTCAGAGCATACACTGTTATAAACGGAAAAACATATTATGGCGCATGGACTGGATGGAAATAGCATGAAATTTACAATTATTAAAGAAGAAAATAAAGCCAGAAGAACAGTGTTTGAAACAGTTCACGGAACTGTTCAGACTCCTTGCTTTATGAATGTTGCAACTTCTGCAGCAATAAAAGGCGGTCTTTCAACAAGGGATTTGGAGGATGTTGGCGCGCAGATTATGCTCTGCAATACATATCATCTGCATGTGCGTCCCGGGGATGACCTTGTTTATGATATGGGCGGGCTTCATAAGTTCACTAATTGGAGCAGACCGATTCTCACGGACTCTGGCGGATTTCAGGTTTTTTCACTTGCAAAGTTAAACAAGATTACTGATGATGGAGTAACTTTTAACTCTCATATTGATGGCAAAAAAATCTTTATGGGACCCGAGGAAAGTATGCAGATTCAGTCCCATCTTGCCTCAACAATTGCAATGGCATTCGATGAATGTGTTGAAAATCCTGCTAAATATGACTATGCAAAAGAAGCATGCTTAAGAACGCTGAGATGGCTTGAAAGATGCAAGAAAGAGATGCAAAGGCTCAATTCTCTTGAGTCAACTATAAACAAAAATCAGCTTCTTTTCGGCATAAACCAGGGCTGTACTTATGATAATTTAAGAATTGAGCATATGAAAGAGATTGCAAAGCTTGATCTGGACGGTTATGCAATCGGCGGTCTTGCAGTAGGGGAACCGAAGGAAGAAATGTACCGCATTATTTCTGCAGTTGAGCCCTATGCACCAAAGAATAAGCCAAGATATCTTATGGGTGTCGGAACACCGGGTAACATTCTTGAAGGCGTCAGCAGGGGAGTTGACCTTTTTGATTGCGTTATGCCGTCAAGAAACGCCCGTCACGGTCAGCTATTCACTAAAAAGGGAATAATAAACATTAATAATGCAAAGTATCAGAGTGATGACTCTCCGATTGATGAAAGGTGCACATGCTCAACCTGCAGAAATTATTCAAGAGCATATGTCCGTCACTTATTCAAGAGCAATGAAATGCTCGGTATGAGGCTTGCAGTAGTACACAATCTTCATTTTTATAATAATCTTATGCAGGAAATAAGGGACAATCTTGAAAACGGAACATTTGAAGATTATAAAAATGAATATGTTGATTTGCTGGATACAAGAATATAAAATAGTTCTTGCATTATTATAATAATTAATATATAATCAATATTGTTATTTTAAAACTTTGGAGGAAAAATTATGAATAGCATTTTATTAAGCAACATTCTCGGCGGAGCTGCTTCATCTTCTTCCGGACAGCAGGGCGGAGCTTCTCAGTATTCGGGAATTGTTCTTATGGTTGTTTTGGTTGCAGTTATGTATTTTCTTATGATAAGACCGCAGAAAAAACGCCAGAAAGAAGAGCAGGAAATGAAGTCATCTCTTGAAATCGGAGATGAAATCATCACAATCGGCGGAATTGTCGGTAAGATTGTAACAATCCGCGAAGAGGACCTTGTTATTGAAACCGGCTCAGACAGAACAAAAATGAAGATTATGCGCTGGGCTGTTAACACCAACCTTACCAAGACCGAGCAGCACAGAAAAGAAATTGAGGCAGCTAAATCGGCTGCTAAGGACAAGAAGTCAAAGAAAAAGGATGAAGATGTTCCTGAAATCTCTGACACTGCTAAAGCTGCTGAAGAAAAAATCGAAAAATAATGTTATAAAGATTAACTCCCCTGAATATCTTTAAATAGATATCGGGGGAGTTGTTTTTATGAGAAAACACAGCACATCTTCAACTGAAAAGCTTCTTATTAAATATGTTTTAAAAGTAGTTCTATCAAGTGTTATTTCAATATTATTATTTACATATCTCTTTTCACGGATAGTTTATAAACTTGATTTGGATTTAGATTATAACGGATTAATTTCGTTATTTGTTGTTTTAATCTGCAGTTCAATAACTGCATTCATTTCGGTTTTGTCGATAAAAAATAACGGTATTCTGATGGGAATAATCTCTCAGATACCGATAATATTCTTTTCGCTTGTTAATTTGATATTTAATGATAACAGCATTGTTGTGTTTTTGATTAAGCTTGCAATATCGCTTTTTTGCGGAGCGTTGTTCGGAATTCTTGCCTCAAAGAAAACAACTAAATTCAAGGTGAAATAATGCAAATCACTGAAAATAAAAAGGATTTTTGGGGTAAAATTATCGAGAATAAAGGAATTATCTATTCCTCGCTGTTTTATATATCAGGATTGCTTTTAGGCTCATTCTTATTTGAAATAATAAATAATTTAGCCCTGTCAAAGCTCATTGAACTGATTATCAGCACTCAAACCAGTTTTACATCCGTTCTTTTAAACAGATTTTTTCTCTATTTTTCCGTTTATACAGTCTGTGTCTTACTTGGAATGTGTTTAATAGGCTTTCCAATACTTAACATAATACCTGTAGTTATTGGTTTTGAACTTGCAGTTAAGATATCATATTTCTATGTTAATTATAAGATAAAAGGACTTGGATTTGCATTATTAATGATTATCCCCGAAGGTGCAGCCGTTTCAACAGTTCTCATTTATGCTATTAAAACAAGCAATAATCTAAGCAAAAGCATTTATGATATGACATCAAATAAATCACTGAGCACAAATATTGATATAAAGTATTATTTAAAGAAGTATATTGTTTATTCTTTAATAATATCGGGAATATCACTTATTAACGCACTGGCATCTTTTCTTATTGGGTCAATAATAAAAATCTGATTATTTATCTGATGAAGAAATATCCGCCAGGGGATTTGAATTGATTGCATTTCTTGTTGCATCGGACGTGATGTGAGTATATATTTCGGTGGTTCCGAGGTTTTCATGACCTAAAATCTCTTTTAAAAGAAGCAAATCAACATTACCGTGCTGATACATAAGCGTTGCGGCGGTATGGCGAAGCTTGTGGACGGAAAGACCTCTTCCGCCGAGACCTGCTTTTTCAAGATAATTACTGACCATAATTTCAACCATTCTGGGACTTATGCGCTTATTTCGCGAACTCAAAAACAGAGCTCTGTCTTTTACTCCGTCATTCGGACGCACCTTCATATATGCAGTAATTGCATCAAGACAAGCCTGGTTAAGATATATTGTTCTTTCTTTATTTCCTTTACCGGTTATAACTATAGTTCCATCTGATTTTATGTCGGAATAATCGATTGAAACAAGCTCAGCAAGACGCATTCCGCAGTTTAAAAATAGTGTAATAATCGCATAATCACGCTCTTTGTTCTTGCCGTCAATAACACTTAAAAGCCTTTTTGCCTCTTCCAATGTGAGATACTTCGGGAGGGACTTTTTTATTTTCGGCGTATCAAGAGTATAGAATCTTCGAATGCTTACAACTCTTCTCGCTCTTGTGGCCTCGCTGTTTTTGCGTACATTTCGGCAATATATCAGGAATTGATAAGCATCATTAAGGGTAACAGAAGAAATAATACCAATGTCAATATTGGTTAAATCAATATCATTCTCATCGATATCAGCAGGGGAGAGATGCTTTTGAACAGATATATACCTGAAAAAAGTTCTCAAGTCGCTTGCATATTCAATAACAGATAGCTCACTGTGTCCTTTTATAGCTTCAATATAAATTAAATAGTCCTGAACAAGCTGAGGAAGCTGTGAAAATTCTTCTCTTCTCATAAACTATACACCTTAATAAATTTGTTAATTTCGCAAAACTTTTGCAAATTACGAATATATAATAACAAAAGGGAACAGAAAAATCAAGGATATTATAATTCAAATTGTATTGTGCTATATTGCAAATGATATAAAACGATAACTTTATTTACTACTCCCGAAGATTGAGTTTAAAATTTTATCGATATAACATCAAATAGAAATAAAAAGAACGATATAATGTTCAATCGGAATTATTCTATTTGCTGTATTCAAGAATACATCAAACAGAATTATCTGAAACGATGAAATGTTAAAAGAGAATTCTTCTATCATCTTATTAAAGAAAGCATCCGATAGAAATGTTTGAAATGATAGAATGTTCAATTAAAATATTTCTATCGTCTCCAGAACAGAGTATATTTTATCATTATAAATAGAAAAACGCCCGAAAACCCTTTATCGGGGCGGTTTTGAGCGTTTTTGCCATATTTAACAATTTTTTCGAAAAATACTCCCCTACATTTCGCAAAATATTAATTTTGCGAAATTGTAAATATTTTTCACAGTACAACTTTCTTCCCTGCAGAAGATAAATTATTTTTTTAAAGCAACAATTATTATTGCAATAACAAGTATTAAAATAATTGGAAGAACAAACATTAATGTAATTACATTACTCATTTTTATCCTCTCATTCCGTTACTGCTTCAAACGCAGCTCTTATATTTCTAACAGGAACGATATCAACATTTACCTTTATATCTTTTGATAATGATTTATAATTATGAAACGGAATAACGCATTTTGTAAATCCGAGTCGCATTGCTTCGCTTATTCGCTGTTCACAGTTATTTACAGCTCTTATCTCCCCTGCTAAGCCTATTTCACCGAAAGCAAGGGCGTTTTCATTGATTACAACATCCTTAAGTGATGATATAAGGGCAATTGCAACACTTAAATCAGCTGCAGGCTCATAAAGCTTCAAACCGCCTACAACATTAAGATATGCATCCATTCCGTTGAAGAAATAGCCTGCTCGTTTCTCTAATACAGCAATTAGCATACTCATTCTGTTGTAATCAAAGCCTGTGCTCATCCTTCTCGGCGTTCCGAATCCCGAAGCTGTAACAAGTCCCTGCACTTCTGCTAAAATTGGTCTTGAACCTTCCATAGTACATGCAACGCAGGTTCCGCTTGAGTTCTTTGGTCTGCCCGAGAGCATTAAAAGAGACGGATTTTCAACCTCTTTAAGTCCGTCCTGTGTCATTTCAAATACGCCGATTTCATTTGTTGATCCAAAGCGATTTTTGACACTTCTAAGTATTCTGTATGAATAATTGCGTTCACCTTCAAAGTAAAGCACTGTATCAACAATATGTTCAAGTACTTTCGGACCTGCAATTGCACCGTCCTTATTGACGTGACCGACTATAAATATCGGTATTCCCATGCTTTTTGCAAGATGCATAAAAAGATTTGTACTTTCCCTGACCTGAGTTACACTTCCGGCGGTTGAGGAAATACCATCAATAACCATTGTCTGAATAGAATCTATTATAACAATATCGGGCTTTTCAGCCTTTATTGTTTCGATTATGGATAAAACATCGGTCTCAGCTAATACAAAAAGATTATCGGTTGTCACGCCGAGTCTGTTGGCTCTGAGTTTAATCTGTCTTGCAGATTCTTCACCGCTTATATATAAAACGGTCTTGTTTTTACCGAGGGGCTCGCAAATCTGAAGGAGTATTGTTGACTTTCCTATTCCCGGGTCACCGCTCAGAAGAACTAAGCTGCCTTCAACAATTCCGCCTCCGAGAACTCTGTCAAACTCATTAACACCCGTTAAAACACGCTTTTCAATATCGCTGTTAATTTCACTGAGCTTTTTAACGGACACGGGTGCTCTTGACGAAACAGAAGCGCCCTTTCCTTTTGTCTGTACGGCAGGAACATGCTCTTCCATTGTGTTCCACTGTGAACAGGAAGGACATTTTCCATACCACTTTGCGCTTTCGTATCCGCAATTTGAACATACATAAACACTTTTAACTGCCATATTTTTTTCCTCTTATACTATATTGCAAATTCCGTTCATTATACAATATGCCATATCATTTTGGTAATCTTCGCTTTGAAGAAGGCTGTTTTCCCTTTTATTACTCATAAAACCGCATTCAACCATAATTGAAGGTACAGATGCTTTATAAAGTATGTAATAACTATTATCTGATTGCTTGTTTTCCCTTTTATTATCGGGCTGCAGGTTATCTTTAACACTACTTATAACAGAGTCAGCAAGCTCTTTGCTCTCGGGATTATTGGATGAATACCATATTTGAGTCCCCCACTCCGATTCGTTTTCAAAGTGGTTTTGATGAATAGAAATAAGAACACTGTTTTCAATTGAATTCACAAAATCAAGCCTGTTATATAAATCCGAACGGATTCTCTTTTCGCCCGTTTTATAAAATTCACTGTCATCATTTCTTAAAAGAATACACTTAATTCCGCAAACGTTCAGATAATCAAACAGCGCTTTTGCAATACATAAATTTATGTCTTTTTCTTTTGCTCCGTCAACGCCGGTTGTTCCCGCATCCTGACCTCCGTGACCGGCGTCAATAACAACAATATAGCGCGAATTATAGCTTTTGCCGTCAACATTATTCGACTTATTCCCTGCATAATTAATAAATGAGCAGGAAGAAATAATCATTATTACCGATAAAATAATTAGAAAATACCTTTTTATAACAATCACCGGTTAATAATATGATATAATTATACATTATATTTGCACTGTGTTCAACATATTAGTTGATTTTATTAATTTTAAGAGATATAATCTGTACAGAGGTGAAATTATGAAGATAGTTAATCTTGATGGATATTCAACAAATCCCGGTGATTTATCCTGGGAACAGCTCAGAAAATACGGCGATTTAACCGTTTACGAACGTACTAAGCCAGAAGAAATAATTGAGCGCGCAAAAGATGCGGAAATTCTTATTATAAATAAGTCATATATATCAGCAGAGATTCTTGAAGAATTGCCAAAGTTGAAATATGTCGGCTTGCAGTCAACGGGATATAATGCAATCGACTGTGCTGCTGCAAAGAAAAAAGGAATAGTTGTTTCAAACATTCCTGCTTATTCGACTAACGAGGTTGCTCAGCTTGTTTTTGCACTGATTCTTGAAATAACAAATAATGTTGCGCTTCATTCAGAAGCTGTTCATAATGGTGAATGGAGCTCCTGTCCTGATTTCTGCTTCTGGAAAACTCCGCTTGAAGAGCTTAATGATAAAACTATCGGAATAATCGGCTTCGGCTCAATCGGTAAAAGAGTTGCTAATATTGCTAAAGCATTCGGTATGAAGATTTTGATTAATACCCCACACCCCGATTCTGAAGGTTATCAGGATTATAAATTCTGTTCATTTGATTACCTTCTTGAAAACAGCGATATAGTCACCTGCCACTGTCCTTTAACAGATGAAACAACAAATCTTTTTAACAAAGAAAACATTTCAAAGATGAAGAAAAGCGCTGTATTTATTAATACATCAAGAGGTCAGGTCGTTGACGACAAAGCACTTGCAGATGCACTCAATAACGGCTCCATAAAAGCTGCAGGACTTGATGTTTTAAGCGAGGAACCGCCTAAGAGTAATAATCCTCTGCTAACGGCAAAAAACTGCGTTATAACGCCCCATATAGCCTGGGCATCCGTTGAAGCAAGAACAAGATTGCTAAAAATTCTTGAAGAAAACCTAAAAGCATTCATTGACGGAAAACCACAGAATGTTGTAAATATGTAAAAAAAAGAGCGAAGAGATTGCTTCTTCACTCTTTTTTGGTGCTGGTGACCGGACTTTCTTCTCAACTATCGAACAGTCCACCGGACTGTTCTCCCAAATTTACTCAGTAGCAAGCTGCACAGTAAATTTGGAGTTCGTTTCAAGTCCGGAAAATCATAGAAAATAAAAAAGCATACCTGGCGGTATACTTCTTTATTTTGGTGCTGGTGACCGGACTTGAACCGGTACGGTATTGCTACCGAGGGATTTTAAGTCCCTTGCGTCTGCCTATTTCGCCACACCAGCTTAACAACAAATATATTAATTGATTTTATCTTCAATGTCAAGTATTAATTAATCATTTTATATTACACAACACAAGGTTATCTTTGTCGGTTTTAGCTATTAACAATAGTTAATTATCAAAAAATACTAAAATTTGTAAAAAATATTGAACCAAATGCCATTGTTATTCGTCTATATACTGTAACAATATTATTTTGCCTATTTACATTTTTTGGAGATCTACAATATGGAAACCTGGAAATTCTATTTATTAATAATTATTGCTTGCATGATTGCATTCGTTCCGTTTTTACTCGAAAAATACAGGAATGAAAAGAATTTGGAAAAACTGGATATCAGAATAAACGTTAACGGAATACGAGGAAAATCAACAATTACAAGACTTATTACCGCAATCCTGAAAGAAGCCGGATACCATGTAGTCGGAAAAACTACTGGTACAGCTGCTCGTATTATTTATTGGAATAAGGAAGAGGAAGAAGAAATAATTCGTAAACCGCGCGGAGTCAGTATAAGCGAACAGATACGGGTCATTGATAAAGCAGTAAAAGCCGGAGCAGATTCATTAGTCTGTGAATGTATGGCAGTACGACCCCAGTATCAAAAAGTATATCAGCACGATATATTAAAAGGAAATATAGTTGTTATAGTAAATGTGCTTGAAGACCATCTTGAAGAGATGGGACCCACATTGGATCAGCTTGCATGGGCATTTGGAGACACAATTCCCTATAACGGGATAGTTGTTGTTCCCGATTGCGAATATACACCTTATTTCAAAGCGATTGCGAATGAACGAAACACAAAAGTAATTGAAGCAGAAGATATAACGCTACCTGATGGTTATCTGGAACGCTTTTCTTACAAAATATTTGAAAATAACTGTATAATGGCACTTGGTGTTTCGCGCGCCCTAGGCATCAGCGATGAAATCGCATACAGAGGTATGCTAAACGCCTCCCCTGATCCCGGTACAGTGGAAATAGAATGTATCAAAAATAATAACATCTGTACTTGGCTAGTAAATGCATTTGCAGCGAACGAGCAACCTCGACTCTTGAAATATGGGAAAGCTTAGCAGAAGACGGGTTACCTATGGATTTGCCAATTGTTGTTATGAACTGCCGTCCTGACAGAGTTGACCGTACATATCAATTCGCCCGTGACTGCATACCAAGGATGGGTGAAATCCAATTAATTGTAATCGGAGAAAACACCGAGCCAATTCAGCGAGCATACCGCAGAGGAAAAATACCTAATGCAAAGGTATATATAAACCTGAAAAACAAATCCGTACATAAGATTATGGATGAACTTACCCCGATGCTAGACGGACATATTTTGTTTTGTATCGGAAATATTCACGGTAAAGGCGATGATTTTCTGAAAGCGGTGCGTGCGTTAAATATTAAGCAGGAGGATGTTTCAATATGATTATAACTGAATTTTACATTGCTTTGCTTGTAGGTTTGATTTTAAGCCTTGCAATTGAGGAAATATTCGGTATTAGCTGCGGAGGTGTTATTGTTGCAGGTTATCTTTCAATGGTATGCGATGATTTACTGTCTATCGGAGTTGTTATCCTTATATCACTGATAACATTTTTAATCGTTGAATTTATCCTGCCGAGATTTATGCTTCTTTTCGGAAAGCGAAAATTTGTTGCTTGCTTGTTAATTGCACTTGTTTTCAAGGTGTTATCGGGATTTTTTGTGCCTGCCCTACCCTTTGTTACATTGGCGTTCAGGGGAATTGGCGTTGTAACACCCGGTCTCATAGCGCACACCTCAACAAAGCAAGGAATTCATATTACTATTCCTGCGGTGATAGCAGCCACATACATAACATTTGTAATAGTTCAGGGATTAATGTTGCTTATATGAGGTATTTGTATGGTTCACAGAAATAAAACAAACTTCTCAAAAAGAATATTGAAGCCGCTGGGATATCAGATAGACTATAATACCCAAAAGTTATCGCTAAAACAGCGAATTCAAATTGTTTTAAGAAAAGATATGACAGGATATCAGCATCCTCGTCCGTTACGGATAATTATTGCCATTATTGCTGTCATTGCTCTGATTGTTGGCGGAGGTAAACTGGAAACCAAAATATGTGAAGCCAAGGTTCTGACGGCGGTTCCGGTATATTATAATGAAGTACAGTTCTCGTTTGTAGGAGATGTTATGCTCAGCAGATATGTTACTACTTATGGCGAGAAAGAATCATATTCATCACTTTTCAGAGACTCACAAAAGCTATGGAAAGGCTCTCAATTGGTTTTTGCAAATCTTGAGTGTGCTGTTTTTAATGAAGATGAAAGCAATTATGCTGCTGATAAAAACATTAAGCTCCCCACTAATTGCGCTGCAATTCAAACGGCAGTCAACTCAGGAATTAATGTTGTAAGCTTAGCAAATAATCATACTGGAGATTACGGTAGAAACGGCGTACACAATATGATACAAATGCTGCAGGAATACGGTGCTGAATATGCAGGCGCAGGTGCAGACCGAGACGATGCTGGTGCATATCGCCTTATAGATGCAGACGGTTTAACTGTTGGTTTTATTGCATGCACAGAAGTGCTTCCCGATCGTTTTGCGGCGACAAATGATGATTATGGTGTTTGTTCAGTTGGTTATTCCAATCTGTATGAGAATGTTTTGAAGGCTTCACTATATTCAGATTTTGTAGTCGTTTACATTCATTGGGGGAATGAAAATGATTTGAGAATAACAGCATCTCAGCGTGGAACAGCACAAAGACTTATTGATTGCGGCGCAGATATTGTTGTTGGAAGTCATCCACACATTCTGCAAGAGGTTGAACAGTATAAAAACGGCATTATTTTTTACAGTCTCGGCAATTATATTTTTGACCAGGCAACAAGGCAATCAAGAAACACGGTTATGGTTCAATTAAATGCAGACAAGACGACGGGTGAAGGTTATTTTACCCTGATTCCTATGAGAATTAACAATTTTCATCCATATGAAACGACAAACAGATTTTATGTTTCAGAAATTCATCAGTCACTTTTAAAAAATTTACCAAGCGATGCTTATTCTCTTGATGAAAAAGGCAGGATTCAGATTCCTATTAACCTATTCACTCCGGGCGAGAAAAAAGCACCTCAGGCTTCTGATTCTGAATATTTTGAGAATGACTAATATTTAAAAGGAGAATGATATGAACATTAAAGCATTAAATCAAATTATTGTATCAGTTATTCTGATATTTGTTATAGCATTTTCGTTCTCTTCCTGCACGAATAAGAACAATAACAGCAGCACAATATACAAACCAAAAGATGTGGTAATGCCTGAAGATTATGATGATGCAAAAACGCTCGGCGGATTTGCTGTAAGCAGCACTTCTGCGGAAGCTTCCGCGGTGGGAATGCAGATACTTTCAGAAGGCGGAAATGCCGTTGATGCAGCTTCTGCTATGTCCTTAACTCTTGGAGTTTGCGAACCTTATTCTTCAGGTATCGGAGGCAGCGGAGTTATGCTTATATATGACACTCGGTCAAAAAAGGGATATTCGCTTGATTATTATTGCAGCGCAGGAAAAGCTTCATCTTCCTATGATAATATTGGAGTACCCGGATTGCTTGCAGGTACTCAGGAGGCATTAAATCGCTTTGGAACCATCACTTTGGCGGAAGCTATTCAACCGGCAATCGACTATGCAGATAACGGATTTACAGCAACAGGCACATTTATATCGAGGTTAAAGAGTTCGGATTCTCTGCGCGAAAATCCTGCATACAGAAATATTAAGAACGGCGGTCTGATAATTCAGTCAGAACTTGGAGAAACACTGAAGACTATTCAGAAAGAAGGTATAGATGTTTTCTATAAAGGCAGCATAGGACAGAAAATCGCAGATAACTGCGAACTTACATTAGATGATCTATCAAGCTATAAGGTTTACTGTAGAGATATTATACGCTCTAAATTTAAAAACTACAGTATTATCGGCGCATATGCTCCTTTCTCAAGTATAACTGTTATGCAGATGCTAAAAGTTGCTGAGAAACTAAATGTGCCTTCTGTATCGGAAGATCCAAACGGATATCTTAAAGTTTTAAAAACTGCAACAATGAGCTCATTTGACAGCAGAAATAAAACGCTTGTAGATCCTGAATTCTACAAATTTTATTCAGATAATTTGCTTTCTGATGATTATATTAAATCGTTGGCAGACAGCATGGTAAGCAATTACAGCGATGACCCCGAACAGCTATGCACAACACAGTTTGCAGTAATAGATAATAACGGACTTATTGTCTGTGTAACAAACTCGCTTTCTGATTCCTGGGGTTCATATAAATGTGTCGGCGGTTTCTATTTAAATAATTCTTTGATTAACTTTGGTAATACAAGTAAGAACGCTTACGAGCCCGAAAAGAGACCCAGAACCCATTTCGCTCCGATAATTGTTGAAGGCAAAGAAGGTGAAATTTTTGCAATAGGTTCTCCCGGAGGTGTCTATATACCGAAAATTGTTGCAGGCGTGCTGCTTGAAATTCTCTCAGAAAAAGGAGACATTCAGACGTCAGTTGATAAGGCGAGAGTTATGTATAATTCCGACGGCAGTCTGTGTGTTGAAACCGATGATAAGGCACCGTCAATTATTGATGTAAAAAAGGTTACAGAACAATTTTATTACAGCTCATCACATAACTTATTCGGTTGCACCTCAATAGTCGGTTATCGACCCGAAGAGGGATTTATTTCAGTGTGTGACCTGAGACGCAAAACATCTCAGGCGCTGGTATACTATTATGATAAATAACACATAAAAACGACCTGTTCAACAGGCCGTTTCTTTTATTTAGTATTTAGTTGTAGAATATTTATCTATGTATTTATAGAGCTTTTTCATATCGTTCCAGCGGAAATCGGCTGATTTAGCGCCTAATACTGCAACTGCATATGTTTTACCTTTATGCTCATAAATGCTTGAGAAACAGCATCCTGCACCGCTTGTGAAGCCTGTTTTTCCGCCCTTGTGCTTTTTGGAATAACTCTTCATTTTATCGGTAGTAACAATAACCTGGCTTCTACCCTGCTTTGAAGTGATTTTGTACTTGCTCTTGGCAATAACACTTCTGAAATCCTTGTTTCTCGTATATATATATCCCATTATGTATGCAACATCATGAGCGCATGAATAATGATTTTTAGCATCAAGACCATGGGGGTTAACATAGTGAGTATTGTACATTCCAAGGTCTTTTGCCTTTTTATTCATCTCTTTAACAAATCTTCTTGTTGTTCCGCTTACACTTTCCGCTATTGCGACTGCTGCGCCGTTTGATGACGGAAGCATTAAAGCATGAAGAAGCTGACGGTTTGTATATGAGTCACCCGGGACCATCCAAGGTGTTGAATAAGGCGTATTGGAAGCTTTATTAGAAATTATATTATTCATCTCAAGAATATCGCTTTCAAGAAGCAGGGTTGCTGTCATAACCTTTGTTGTACTCGCCTGCTTGAGATGTTTTGTTGAATTCTTAACATAAAGCACGCTGTTATCTTCAACACAGATTATGCACGCCGACTTTGATTTAAGTTCTTTTTGAACAATATTTCTTGAAGTTATGCTAATATATTTCTCGGCGCTCTGAGCAGTATCGTTCTTAGCAACATTGATTCGCCATTTACCTAAGTATTTCTTACGGTGTTTTCTTGGAAATGTTATTTTAACCTTTGCAACGTCAGCATCCTCGGTTGTATATTTCTTGATGGTTTTATACATCTTCTCTTTTGAATTATAAAGCTGAAGACGCACCGTTCTTTTGCCGTTTGCGGGCTTGATTGTTATCGTTCTTTCAAGAATTGATGAACTCAAAGCGGAAATAGATGTACCGACGCCCGTTACAGTTGTTTTAACTCTGTTAGTCTCTTCGCCTTTTTCGTTTGCAAAACAGATGAATGTTGAGAATAAAAATGCTGTTACCAGTAATAACGCTATTAATTTTTGAATAACTTTGCTTCCTTCACCGATATTTATATTTATCATAGTACTCTGTAAACACTTCCTTCAAACGGTCTGAGAATGTTTGATGTTCTTCCTTTTGTTGAAAGGATTAACTGCATTGATGCAGTGTCAACAATTCTTTCCTGATTTGATTTGCTGAGATTAAGCTCTACAAAATATTTTTCATTGTTATAGATTCTGTAGTAGCAATAGACAGGAGATTTGTTGTTTTCATACGGAACAAACTCACCGTAAACCAAGGCTTTTTTATCTTTTCTGAGTTTAATAGCTTTTTTATAAAAATTGATAACGCTGTCTTTCCTCTTCAGTTCATCCTCGGCGTTATATCTTCTGTAATCAGAGCTGATTCTAAGCCAGGGACTTCCATTAGTGAAGCCTGCATTTTCGCTGTCTGACCAGTGGAACGGAGTTCTTGCATTGTCCCTTGTTCCCTTTTTAATCATTGCAAAAGCTTTTTCGGGATTCTTTTTCTTCTGAATAAGCTCGTTATATCTTCCAAGGGCTTCAACATCGTTGATTTCATCAACGCTTTCAAAATCACCGCCGCCCATTGAGATTTCCTGACCCTGATATATGTAGGGCGTTCCTCTGAGCGTCATCTCGATAAGCGCACAAAGTTTTGATATATCCTCACGGAATGTTCCTGTTGAGTCCACTTTATTTACAATTCTTGGATTATCGTGGTTTTCAAAGAAAACAGCGGGCCAGCAATGGTTTGTAAATCCTGTCTGGTACCTTTCAAACTCCTGCATAACCTTATATAAATCAAATTCATAATAGTCATAGTTTGAATGACCCTGATTCATAAGAAAATCGAAATTGAAAACCGTATCAAGCTCTTTTCTGAAATCAGCGGTGAGCATTTTATCCATTTCAATTCCTGCACCGCCGCATTCGCCGACAGTGTATACATCGTAATTACCAAAGGTCTTTTCGCGCATTTCACGAAGATACTGATGAAGTCGCGGGCCGTAGAAATAATACTCAGCGCCCTTATATCCCGTTAAAACACCCAGGAAGGCGCTTGCATCAGGTAAACCGTCCCGTTTTACTGATAAAATTGATAACATCCATTCTGAAACCGTCTATGCCCTTATCGAGCCACCAGTTCATCATTGAATAGATATCATTTCTCATCCTTTCATTTTCCCAGTTTAAATCCATCTGCTTTTTACTGAAAAGATGCAACGCCCACTGGTCAATGTTCTCATAATAATTCCATGCAGGTCCTTTGAAAAGGCTTGTCCAGTTGTTAGGAGGAGTTTTCTCTCCGTCTGTTGCATCGCGCCAGATATAATAATCGTGATAGGGATTGTCCTTTGATTTCTGAGCTTCAACAAACCATTCGTGCTCATCACTTGTGTGGTTAACAACAAGGTCAATTATGAGCTTCATATCCCTTTTATGAATCTCAGATAATAGATTGTCAAAATCCTCCATTGTTCCGAATTCATCCATAATCTTCTGATAATCACGAATGTCATATCCGTTATCATCATTTGGAGAATCATAGAAAGGAGAGCACCATATTGCAGTAACACCTAAATCTTTGAGATAATCAAGCTTTTGACAGATTCCGTTTAGGTCCCCTACTCCGTCGCCGTTGCTGTCATAAAAAGAACGCGGATAAATCTGATAAACGATGGCTTCTTTCCACCATTTCTCGGTCATCTTGCCCTCGTCGGTAATAACCTCGTCCTTTTCAAGATTGAGCATATCGCAAAGGAGCTTAACGGTCTTTCGGTTGATAAGACCGCCCGTTAATGCAGTTATGTTTTTGAACTTAAGATTTCCGAACAGTCCCCCGTCAAAGGAATCCGATGGAAGGCGCATGGCAAGAAGAAGCTTTTCAATAATATCCTTTGCCATAGGATTAACTGTTGCGTCCTTAAAGCGTGTTTCAGGTGTTATTTTCAGCATATAAACACTTCCTTCGACAAAGTATTTTAATATATTATAATAAAAAAAGCAAGTATTAATTGATTGGGTGCAAATAAAGAAGAATTATAGTTGTCAGAGCAAAGCGAGTGACCAAATCTGAAAAGCTGCAGCTAAGCACTCCACTGCTCTTCATTTATCATAATGCAATAAGTTTTTTAAAAAATGTTGCGAATAGTATTGACAAAACGAAATTATTATGCTAATATTGTATTGCGTATCGTACTTGTTATATAAATCATTGCTCATATTACCAACATTTAAACGGTATATTTTTTTAATCTTATTGTTGCGATGCGTAATATGTCGAAGAAAGGAGCATAATGCATTGAAACAACCCGAAAACACATTCATTCTGCAAAAACAATGGAGAGAGCAATTAAGCTTTTTCACCAATGAAGAAAAAGGAATACTTCTTGATGCGATTTATAATTATCACTGTGAGGGCAAGGATTTTGAATCGGATAACGGAATGCTCAATTTAATGTGGGCAACAATGAAGCAGGCGTTTGAATATAATACAAAGGCATACAACGAAATGTGCGAAAGAAACAGAAAGAACATCCAGAAGCGATGGAACAAGGAAAATACGAACCAATACGGCGGTATACAGCCGAATACCAAAAATACCCATAATGATAATCATAATCATAATCATAATCATAATGATAATCACAATAAAAATGATAATAAATATGAGGAAATAAAATATATTACAGTTGAAAATTTTGTTTAAAGGATGTGATTGAATGTATAATATGTTAAGAAGTCTTAATAATGAAAGAGAATGCGGTGATAACGAGTTTTTAGGTGATGACGGATTAATCTACTGCGCTGTATGCAAAAAGCCGAAGCAAGCTATAGCTGAGTGTAAAACAGGAAGCTTTAAGCATAAGAAGCTATGTGACTGTGAAATACAGAAAATTAAGGAGGATGAAGAAAAGCTTGAGATAGAGGAAAATCAAAGAGTAGTACGAAAGTTAAGAAATCTTTGCTTTGACGGCAGAGATAAGCTTTTTGAATATACTTTTGAAAACAGCAAGAAAAACAATTCTGCTCTTAAGCTATGCTTTAATTACTGCGAAAAATGGGAAGAGGTAAAGAAAAACAACGTTTCCCTCCTTCTGTGCGGCGGTGTCGGTGCAGGCAAAACCTATCTCGCCTGCTCTATTTGCAACAAGCTGATAAATGAGCAGAAGGTTCCTGTTAAATTCATCAGCGAATATAACTACATAAACAGCTATTCATCTGCTAAGGACAAGGGTGAATTCCTTAATTCATTTGCTAAATATTCGCTGATAGTATTTGATGATTTCGGAAGCAAATGCATTAAAAAGAACGATGATTCAAACGGTTGGCTTTCATTTGTTTTTGATTTAATAGATATGCGATATATACAGGAAAAGCCAATGGTTATAACATCAAATCTGTCAAAGGAGCTTTTTGCATCTGATAAATTCAATTCGGTGGATAAACAGCGCGTTTTCAGCAGAATCAAAGAAATGTCGGGCGTTCCGATAGAGGTTAAATCGAAGGATTTCAGAAAGAATAATTCATTAAGCAAGGTTGAATTTATTCAAAAGCTGGCGTAAAAAAATCAATCAACGGGGTCAGACCCCAATGATTGATTAGTGAAACCGTTCGCAGAAGGCGGATAAAACAGAAAGAACAACGATTCTGACGAATCAAAAAAAGACAAAACAGCCTGAAGGCTGTCCTGTCTTTTTGGTGCCGGCGGCGGGGGTCGAACCCGCACCCTGTTGCCAGGACCGGATTTTGAGTCCGGCACGTCTGCCAATTCCATCACGCCGGCGAACCGCAAATAATAGTATATTTATTTTTGCAGTTATTGTCAAGGGTTAATCGTGAATCGTGTCTCGTGGTTCGTGAATCGACCGAAATATATATAATCGTGCGAAGCACCCGAAATTCTTAATTCTTAATTCTTAACCCTTAATTCTATTTGCTCCTGTTTTTATTCTTTCAATTATTTCAACAGTCTTAAATTTGACGATATATTTGTCATTTTCAATCATTTCTCTTTCTTCTTCAGTAAGTATCTCATCAAATTCTTCGGTACATCCTGACAGGCATACTGCAGGAAACATAACGCACCACCAATTATGACCCTTGCCCTGCCCTATTTCAATAATAAGAGAATCATATACACCTGCGGGAAGGGTGAAATCATTATACTTTCTTGTTTCAAAAAATTCTTTATCCGTTTTTACTGAACAAGGATAGTTGCATCCGTTTTCTTTGATTGTTTTTTCTGCTGTTTTTCTTATTAAATCAATGTTTTCATTTGTTTTTTTCAATGCTTCATCAACCGATTTGCAGTTATTGAAAATATCTCTTGTTTGTTCTAATACAACGTCGCGGACTATGAGTTTCAAACCTTGGTCTGATGGTGAATCACTATTTGCTCTTATATGAAGGCGAAATACTTTATTGCTGATATCCTCGCTCATATTAATTGTAGGTGCGATAGCGCTTGTTGCAATAATTGTCAGTATAAATATCGGTGCGAAAATATATATAATTTTTCTCATAAAAAAACCTGCCTTTGCTTTGAGCATTGACAGGTTTACACTATTTTATTCAACAATTTCTTTAGGCATTAGGGATTCGAACCGAATAAGCGTCAAATTGCATATTTCACACCCCTTTTTCCGCTTTTTGTCTTACCATACGGCAGTATGCTTGCACCAAAAAACGAAAAAATGAATGCAAACTATGCAATAGGCAAGGCAAAGCGGTGAAGCAAGGCTGGCGCCTTACGAGGCGCTTTAACGCAGTATTTGTGAAAAAGGGACGGTCAAAACCTTGTTGGGTTCGAATCTCTAATGCCTAATCTTGCATCCTTTGTTAACAGGTTTGCAGACAAAGACTTCATTTGTGATATCTTTGATTTCATCAGCAGCATTCTCTGCAGCTTCTTTTTCGGTAAAAATGCCGTAAACAGTCGGTCCCGAACCGCTCATACAAGCGCCAAGTGCGCCGTTATTTCGCATTATTTCTTTAATCTGAACTCTTCCTTCGACTTCAATGAACTGCTCAAAAACATTTTCAAGCTTGTTTGAGATATCAGCTAAGTCCCTGCTCTGAATTGCTTTGAGCATTTCAAGTTGATTGGGTGTATGGGTTTTTCCGAATTCATCAAACTGAGAATATGCAAGTCCTGTGTTAACCGAGCAATTGGGCTTTGCAAGAACAATGAAGCATTGTCTGAGGGGTTTAACTTTGCTTAAGACCTCGCCTATTCCCTGCGAGAGAAGTGTTCCGCCCTTTATGCAAAACGGAACATCAGCGCCGATTTTAACGCCGATATCACAGAGCTCATCCTCACTGAGCTTTGTTTCATATATCTCATTGAGCGCAACAAGAACTGCTGCGCCGTCGGCACTTCCGCCAGCAAGTCCCGCAGCGTGAGGGATTCTTTTAATAATATCAATATGAATTCCCTTGCTTCTGATTTTATTAGTCTTGAAAAAGGCTGTTGCAGCCTTATGCGCAATATTCTTTTCGTCAAGCGGGATACCGTCGATATTACAACTTATAACAATATCTCTTCCCTTGATTTTTTCAACGGATACAGTATCGTATATTCCGACGCTTTGCATTATCATAAAAAGGTCATGATAATTATCAGTCCTTTTATAATTTATGTCAAGCATCAGATTTATTTTTGCATATGCATTAACTGTTACTTTTGATTTCATTAACAAATTCACCTATTGCTTTTAAAGCATCCTTAATGTTATCAATTGAATAGCAGTATGAAACTCTTATAAAGCCCTCTCCGCAGTCTCCGAAAGCGTTTCCCGGAACAACGGCAACTCGTTTGGATTTAATTAGCTGTTCGCAGAATTCTTCGCTTGAAAGTCCCGTTGACTTTATGCAAGGGAAGCAGTAAAAAGCGCCCTTCGGTTCAAAGCATTCAAGCCCGATTTTATTAAATCCGTCAACAATAAGACGCCTTCTCATGTCATACTGACGGCGCATTTTCTCAATATCTTTGTCGCCGTTTTTAAGTGCGTCGATTGCAGCATATTGCGAATTCGTCGGTGCGGACATAATTGCAAACTGATGGAGCTTTGTCATCTGAGTTATTACCGGTGCAGGACCGAGTGCGTATCCAAGTCTCCAGCCGGTCATTGAATAGGTCTTTGAAAAACCGTTTATAACAATTGTTCTTTCCTTCATTCCTTCAAAAGAAGCAATTGAAGTGTGACCTTCTTCGGTATATGTAAGCTCACTGTATATTTCATCAGAGAGAACGAAGATATCTTTTTCAATACAAATCTTTGCAATATCTTCAAGTTCATCCTTTGTCATAATAGCTCCGGTCGGATTGTTCGGGAACGGAAGAACAAGAAGTTTTGTTTTATCAGTTATAGCACCTCTTAGCTCATCGGGAGTCAGCTTGAACTCGTTTTCCTGCTTTGTAACAAGAGGAACGGCAACACCTGAACAAACCTCAACAATCGGCTTATAACAAACGAATGAAGGCTCAACAACTAAAACCTCGTCCCCGGGCTCAATCATTGCTCTGATAGCCATATCAATGCCCTCGGAGCCACCTACTGTAATAAGAACTTCGGTTTTTGGGTCATATTCAATATTAAACTTTCTTTTATAATATCTTGAAATCTCTTCACGCAGTTCAATAAGTCCTGAATTAGATGTATATCGCGTTTTCCCTTTTTCAAGATACTCAATTCCCTGCTGTCTTATGTGCCAGGGAGTTTTAAAATCAGGCTCACCGACGCCAAGAGAAATAACATTTTCCATTTCCTCGGCAATAGCAAAGAACTTTCTTATTCCCGAGGGTTTGACGGATGTGAGCTTTTTATTTAAAAATTTATCGTAATCAATCAAAGTGATATTTTCCTCCTGTCATCTTTCTGTGATTCAAAAAGAATAACATCCTGTTCCTTATACCTTTTAAGAATGAAGTTTGTTTTTGTTGAAATAACGTCCTCAAGAGTTGAAAGGCGCTTTGCAACAAACATAGCAACCTCCTGAAAGGTTTTATTGTTTACAAGAACACAGAGGTCATAGCCGCCGCTCATAAGATAAACGCTTTCAACCTCGCTGAAATTTGAAATCTTTTCGGCAATCTCTTCAAAACCATGGTCATATTTTGGATGAACCTGAATTTCAATAAGCGCTGTAACTGTCTGATTCTCAGTCTTATCCTTATCAATAATCGCGCGGTAGCCTTTGATTATACCGCTGTTTTCAAGCGTTGCTATTTCCTTTGCAACCTCTGCTTCGCTTGTTCCGAGCATAACTGCAATCTCAGCATTGCTGAGTCTTGGATTCTTTTCAAGTAATTCAAGTAATTTTTCCATAAATAATCTCCTATTCTATATCAATCAGAATTGGCTGTCTGTTTTTAAATACAGTAAATTGAGTATATCCGCATTCTTTGAGAATGTCATATCCTTTGTCAATTCCTATACAAACCTTCTCACAATAGTGTGAATCGGAACCGACGGTTACATATTTTCCGCCCATATCGTGATATCTTTTTATGAGCGATTTGTTTGGAAGAGTATCGCCTATTTCTGAATAAAGTCCCGAAACATTAAGTTCAAGGGCTTTTTCATTTGAAATAATTGTTTTGAATATCTCATCAATTATATCATAATAATCACAAATATCAACCTCAATTCCATCTCTTCCGCTTATATATCGAAGCGGATAAGTCAAATGAGCAATTGAATCCGTCTTATTCCACTGAGCAAGTTTTAAAACCGTTTCAAAGTATTCTCTTAAAAGAGCTTTAACATCTTTATCTTCATATGTCATAAAGTAGAAATCTTCTCTGTTTTCAAGATTATGTATTGCACCGAGAATGAAATCATATTTAAAGCTTCCGAGAATATCAAGGCTCTTTTCTTTTTCATATATTCCCTGACCTAATTCTATGCCGATAAGAACATCCAGTTTCTCTTTAAACGCGCTTTTAGCTTTAAAAGCTTCAACATATTGATTGGTAGAAAAAGCCCTGAAATCATAGTCTTTTCCGTCTATATCACAATGGTCCGTTATTGCAATACCTCGTCCGCCGTTTGAGCATGCACCCTCACAAAGAAGAATGCACGAATGATTGCCGTCAAACGAATTATCGGAATGGGTATGCAAATCATAAATGTTTTTATATTTCAATCTAAATTCTCCTTTATTTCTATCAATATAACATATATCGTTAAAAAATAAAATATATTTTATGGATTTAATTGAAAAATAATCAGTATTTTGTTATAATTCTTATATTAAATTATGAGGTAGATTAATTATGAGAGCTATAATTACTGTTGTAGGAAAAGATATGGTCGGCATTCTGGCAAAGGTATCAAATATCTGTGCTGAGAGCAATGTTAATATTCTTGAGGTTACTCAGTCAATTCTTCAGGATATGTTTTGCATGATTATGCTTGCAGACACATCACAGAGCACAGAGAATTTTACTGATTTCAGCGACAGACTTGCAAAATACGGAGAAGAAAACGGTCTTGTTATTCATGCAATGCATGAGGATATATTCAACTCCATGCACAGAATTTAGGAGGATGGGCATTGATTAATACATATGATATTCTTGAAACAATCAGAATGATTGAAGATGAATGCCTTGATATCAGAACTATAACAATGGGTATTTCGCTTCTTGAATGCGGAGACAGTGATATCAATACTTCCTGCAATAAAATATACGACAAAATCTGTTCAAAGGCAGAAAAGCTTGTTGAAACAGGAGTTAATATTGAAAAGGAATACGGCATTCCGATTATTAATAAGCGTGTCAGCGTTACGCCGATTTCTATACTTGCAGGTATAAGCGGCGGTGACCCTGTGAAATACGCTCTCGCTCTTGAAAAGGCAGCGCAGACAATCGGCGTTAACTTTATCGGCGGATACAGTGCACTGGTTCAGAAAGGCTTTGCCAAGGGCGACCTCGAGCTTATAAATTCAATACCGCAGGCACTGGCTCAGACTGAACACATCTGTTCATCCGTAAATATTGGTTCAACAAAAGCAGGCATCAACATGGACGCCGTAAGAATTATGGGTCAGAAAATCAAGGAAGCGTCAGAGCTTACCAAAGACAATGACTGCATTGCAGCGGGAAAGCTTGTTGTTTTCTGCAACGCTCCCGAAGATAATCCGTTTATGGCGGGCGCTTTTCACGGAGTATCGGAGCCCGACTGCGTTATCAACGTCGGTGTTTCAGGTCCCGGAGTTGTTCGTTCTGCAGTATCAAAATATCCCGATTATTCAATTAATGAAATTGCTGAACTGATTAAAAAGACCGCTTTCAAGGTTACAAGAATGGGTCAGCTTGTCGGAAATCTTGCAAGTTCAAGACTCGGAGTTCCGTTTGGAATAGTTGACTTATCGCTTGCACCAACTCCTGCAGTCGGAGATTCCGTTGCTCATATACTTGAGGAAATCGGACTTGAACAGTGCGGCGGCGCAGGAACAACTGCCTGCCTTGCACTTCTCAATGACGCTGTTAAAAAAGGCGGTGTAATGGCTTCTTCAAGCGTAGGTGGACTTTCGGGCGCATTCATTCCTGTCAGTGAGGATGCAGGTATGATTGATGCAGCACGAAGCGGATCGCTTACAATAGAAAAACTTGAAGCAATGACGGCAGTCTGCTCCGTTGGACTTGATATGATTGTTGTTCCCGGAGACACAACTGCTGAGGTTATCAGCGGAATTATTGCAGATGAGGCAGCAATCGGAATGGTTAATTCAAAAACAACTGCTGTCAGAATTATTCCTGCAATCGGTAAAAATGTCGGTGATGAACTGGAGTTCGGCGGACTTCTCGGAAGCGGTCCCGTAATGCCCGTCAACACTAAATCACCGCAGAAGTTTATAAACAGAGGAGGCAGAATTCCTGCTCCCCTTCACTCACTTAAAAACTGAGGATATTATTATGATTAAAGTAAATTGGAGTAAAATTAAAAAATTTGAAAAGAAAGGCTTTGCATTTGGTTGTATCGGATTTGAGCTTCTTCTTGCTGTAGTTCTGTTCATTATCGGGCTTATCTCGTCGGTGAGCATTATCAATTATGTAAGCGCACTGTTTATAATGATAATTGCAGCATTTTATATTCATATCGAATCAAGAATGATTCAGATATATTTTCTGCTTGCAGTTCTTGATATTTCAGAATGTATATTTACATTCTCAAAAATAACAAAAGAAGGCGGTTATTCCGCTCTTCTTGTCACATCTGCTGTACTTCTTATAACATTGATTCTCAGCCTTATTGTTGAAAGCTATGTTCGCGAAAACACAAGGTATCAGCCGACTGATTCAAGCAACAAGAAGTTTTTTGAAAACAAAAATGTAATGTTTTTTGCTCCGCATGAGGACGATGAAATCAATGTTTTCGGCGGTATTATTGAACAGTATGTAAAAAACGGCTCAACAGTCAGAATTGTTTTTTACACAAACGGCGATTGTTACGGTATAGGAAACACAAGAATCAAAGAAGCGCTTGATGTTGCGAAGGTGTATTCAATTCCGAAAGAAAACATAATCTTTCTCGGTTACAGCGATTCATTAATTAAAGACGGCATTCATATCTATAATGCAGAGCCGAATGAAGAATACACTTCAATTAAAGGTTTCACGCAGACAAGCGGTTCAAAGCTTCACGATTCATACACCAACGGCAAAAAATACACAAGAAATAACATTCTTGAAGATTTTGAAAGTGTTATCAAAGAGTTCAGACCTGATGAACTCTTCTGCTGTGACTATGACTCCCATCCCGACCACAGAGCAATCAGCCTTTTCTTTGAAGAAGCAGTTGAGAACATAATTAAAGAAGGTCTTAGTTATCATCCTGCGGTATATAAGGGCTTTGGCTATTCAACAGCATGGAACGGCAAGCATGATTATTATTCACTAAATATTGTTTCAACAAGAAAAGATTCAAGGTCGCTTCTTATGGATGAAAACAATATTTATGAATGGAATGAAAGAGTACGCTTCCCTGTTGCTGATGAATATCTTTCAAGGGTAATGCAGAATTCTCGCTCATACAAAGCAATGATGATGCACTGCTCACAAACCGCAACAGACCATGCAAACGGTATTCTTAACGGTGATAAAGTGTTCTGGAAGCGCAGAACAGACAGCGTTCTTTCGGATGCAAATATTCTTGCAACAAGCGGTAATGCAGACTCAATAACATCATTCAAGCTTGCCGAAAGCGACGATATAACAATATCCGATTATCTCCCCTGCTCCGATATGTGGATTGCTGACAGTGAAGATGAAAAGCGAATCATTATGCTTGCACTTCCGGAAAAAAGAAGCATTAAAGAGATTGTTATCTATGCTTCTCCCGACGAAGAAAACAAAATTCTCAATGCAACGCTTAAAATCGGAAACTATCAGTTCGAAACAGGACTAATCGAAAACAATTCGGTTTTTGAATTTGATGAAATAGTAACAGATAAGATTGCATTAAGAATTGATGAATTCACAGGTGAAGCTGCTGTTCTAAGAATTGCCGCATACTCAACTCCTGATGACCAGAGAACCCAGTTCATTAAGCTTATGAACAGAGGCTCGGATTTCTGTTATGACTACTTAATCAGGAAAAGCGGTAAAGAAGAACTGTTCGTTTACACATATCCGAATAATGAAAACGCTGAATTTGATTTTAAGACCGAAGGAAATGTCAGTGCTGAAGCTACAGAAAACGGAATACTTGTCAAATGTAAGCCTAACGAAAACGGCAAGCTGAGAGTTCAGTTTAAAGATAATCCAAGCGTTTATGATGAAATAAATATAAGCAATCCTATTGATAAGAAAAGAACTCAAATCAGATTTAAACAGATGCTTGAACATCTTGTTTACAGCTTCCCCATGCAAAAGGATTACTATCTCGGACTTATCAGAAGGCTTGGAGTATACAAATAAAAAAATAAGAGAGAGCGTCTGCTCAATGTCATTAAGTTAAGAAAAACCTCACACAGAAAATGTGTGGGGCTTTTTCTTTTTGCAAAAAAAGTAAAAAAGTTTTCAAAAAAGACTTGACAAA